>DATELY010000173.1:0-66763 GCA_035276085.1 Steroidobacteraceae bacterium
GGCCCACCCCGATGCGCCTCTTACCAACCGCCAACCGCCAACCGCCAACCGCTTCTTTCATACTAGATGGCCATGTCGCGACTCGTCGGCGCAATCGACCAAGGCACGACCAGCACGCGTTTCATGCTCTTCGACGCGCGCGGCACGATCGTGGCGCAGGCTCAACGCGAGCACGAGCAGGTGTATCCGCAACCGGGTTGGGTCGAGCACGACGCGGCGGCGATCTGGAAGCACACCCAGGAAGTGATTGCCGCTGCGATGCACAGTGCTGGCGTTGGCCCCACCGACGTTGCGAGTGTTGGCATCACCAACCAGCGCGAAACCGTACTGTTGTGGGATCGCCGCACCGGCGCGCCGCTCCATCACGCGTTGGTCTGGCAAGACACACGCGTTGCCGACTGGGTGGCGGAATACGCGCGCGCAGGCGGTCAGGACCGCTTCCGTGCGCAGACGGGCTTGCCGCTCGCGACTTACTTCAGCGCCCTGAAATTGCGCTGGCTGCTCGAGCATGTGCCGGGTGCGCGTGCACGCGCGGCCGCAGGGGAATTGCTGGCCGGAACGATCGACAGCTGGCTCGTGTGGAATCTACTGGGCGTGCACGTCACGGATGTGACCAATGCCAGTCGCACGCAGCTCATGAATCTGCACACGCTCGCGTGGGATCCGGAGCTGCTCGCAGCGTTCGAGATTCCAGCCAGCGTTTTGCCCCGAATCGTGCCATCGAGCGGCGTGCTCGGACAGATCGGTCTGCCTGCGCTCAAGGGTGTACCGCTCGCCGGCATTCTCGGCGATCAGCAAGCGGCACTGGTCGGACAGACGTGCTTCGCGCCCGGCGAAGCGAAGAACACCTATGGCACCGGCTGCTTCCTGCTCATGAACACGGGAACCGAGCCTGTCGCCTCGACGGCCGGCCTCGTCACCACCGTCGCGTATCAATTCGGCACTGAGCCGGTGCACTACGCACTCGAAGGCTCCATTGCGATTGCCGGCGCGCTGGTGCAGTGGCTGAGGGACAACCTCGGTGTCATTCGCACGAGCGCTGAGGTGGAAACCTGGGCACGCACGGTCGAAGACAACGGCGATGTGTACATCGTGCCGGCGTTCTCGGGCCTGTATGCGCCGTACTGGCGTGACTCCGCCCGCGGTGTGATCGCCGGACTCACGCGCTACGCCAATCGCGGACATCTCGCGCGCGCCACGCTCGAAGCAAGCGCATATCAAACCCGTGATGTGATCGACGCCATGCAAGCCGATTCGCTCATCGCGCTCGCGGAATTGCGCGTCGACGGCGGCATGGTCGTGAACGAATTGCTCATGCAGTTCCAGGCCGACGTGTTGAACGTGCCCGTCGTGCGACCCGCCGTCGCGGAGACCACGGCATTGGGTGCGGCCTACGCGGCGGGCCTTGCTGTCGGCTACTGGCGCGATGTCGATGAGCTCAGATGCAACTGGTCAGTGACTGCGCGCTGGTTGCCGCGCATGCCGGAGGCTCAGCGCGAAAGGCTGTATCGCTCGTGGAAGAAAGCGGTGGAGCGCTCGTTCGATTGGCTGGAGTGAGGGCGTCGGCTAGAGCTGTTCCCGCAGCACTTTGCGCGGGCGTCCTCGCGATCGGTGGCGGGACGGCAACCGCTGGATTGGCGCGTAGGTTGCCTCCAGGTCCCTCACTCCTGCGAGGAACGGATTCACCACCGTCACGGAACCAAACGCCATGCCTGCCTGCAAATCCTCCGAGAGGAGCACATCGCAATCCTGCAGTTGGGCAGCACTCACTATGAGGCTATCCCACCAACTCAAGCGGTACCGCTGCTCGATCTGTTTAGCTCGAACGAGCAATTCCCGATCGGTCGACTGCGGCTCCCAGGCAAGCAGCGTCTCGACGGCATCCCACGCCTGCTCCGGGCTCACCTTGCGAACGAGCTTGCGTGTGAGCGTTACGTAGAGTTCGTTCAGGACCTGAAAGCTGGTTCTCCCTGACTGCTCGCGCCACAGCCGCGCCAGCACCTCGCCTGCCGTCCGACTCTTGGCTGGATGGCCGCTGTCGTGCATGTACACGAAGATGTTCGTGTCAACGAAGATCTTTTCGGTCATTGACTTCGGCGCGCGTTGGATAGGGATTACCGTCGCTGAGGTTTCTGGGCTTGATAGCCAGGAAACGCCGCATCGCTTGTTCGTACTCCCGCGACTCGCGCATCCGCTCGTGCAGGATTTCTCCCAAAAAACGCGACAGGCTCATGCTCCGTCGCGCCGCATGGACGCGTGCCCAAGCCGCAGTCTTTTCATCGAGCGTGATGGTGACATTGCGCATGGCACAAATATACACGAACTTCGTGTAATTATTTCTGGACCCGCAGAGAGTGTTGTGCGCGACAGCCACAATCACTACCCTGCGAAACTTCATTGCGTCTAGAACCCCATGTACGACCCTCACCGCGTCCTGAATTTTCCCGCTCTGTTGAATGCTCGTGACCTGGGCGGTTATCCGACCACGGATGGCGGCACCACGAAGTGGCGCTCGCTGATCCGTGCGGATGATCTCGTGCAACTGACGCCGGCAGGCATCGAAGCGCTCACACAGTTCGGGGTGGGCACGGTCATCGATCTGCGCTGGCCCGAAGAGGCCAGGCGTAGCCCGACGCCGATCTCCCAGACGCTGCCGCAGGTGAGCTATCAACGCATCTCGCTGCTCGTCGGCAACGAGACCGATTGGCAGGGTGTGCGCCTGGATTGTCCGAAGGAGATGTGGAAGTGCGCCGTGCTCGATCACACCCGTGCCGAGTTGAAGCAGGTGTTGCAGGCGATCAGTGCGGCGCCGCCGACACCGGTGCTGTTCCACTGTGTCGCGGGCAAGGATCGCACGGGCATCATCAGCGCCCTGCTGCTGACGTTGGCCGACGTCGCGCCCGAAGCCATCGCATACGACTACGCCGTGAGCGGCCAGAATCTGCTCGCCGCTTATCTCGAACGCTATGCCGACGTGGACCCCGACATCATCGAAGAGGCGGTGCGCTGCCCGGAACAGGGTGTGTACAACATGCTCGACTATCTGGCGCAACGTGGCGGAGTGAGCGCCTATCTGCGTGAGATCGGTCTGCAGGAACGCGAAATCGAGCAACTGCGGACGCGTTTGCGCTGACTATCGAAAAACCGACGTGTGCGACATGCGGGCTGAGCCAGCCCGTGTACTGACTTTATTTCCCCACGAATCAAGGGTGTCCGTATGGACAGGACGCCACCACGACGGTACGGTGCGGGCCCATTCATCGTTGACGACCCCGTGTCGTCAACGCGCTCGACCACCTTCAAACACGAGTGTTGTCTTGAGACCGAACTTCGTTCCGCGCGCGTCTGCCCTTCGTCTTGCAACAGTCATGCGAGCCCTCTCTACCGGTCTCGCATTCATGGTCGTGCTCGGATGCCATTCGACGGGCACGTGCGACAGCCCGAAGAGCGAGTACCGGCGTGCGAAGGAACAAGCGCCGCTGAGTGTGCCCGAAGGCATGGCGCAGCCGGACCGCAGTGCTGCTCTCGTGGTGCCTCCCGCAGCGGCACAACAGCCGCAACCGCAGCGTACAGGGTGTCTCGAGAATCCCCCCCCTTACTTCGGCGCTTCGGGCCGCGTCGCGCGCACGCCTGAAGAAGTGGTCGCCAGCTGGGCACAGGCGTGGGCGGATCGAGATGCCGATGCGGTCATTGCACTGTATTCGGAGTCGTTTGCCGCACCGACCGACACGGGTCGCGGACCTTGGCTGGGCGAGCGACGCGAGCAGATCGCAACCGGTCCGGTGCCGGAACCGAAATTGCAGGATCTGAAGGTGCGTAACGAGAGCGAAGAGCGCCGCGTTGCCAGCTTCACCCAGCGGTTTGGTACCAACGTGCTGCGTAAGGAGTTGACGCTAGTGCGCGAGGCCGGGTCTTGGCGGATCGTTGGCGAGCGCGTTGTGGATGTGCAGTAACCTTTGATCGAGCTGTAGCCCAGTGTCCAATCCGATGAAAGCTGCCAACCGCCGGGTCACGCTGACCGGTTCGGTGCCGCTGCGTCGGGGCGCCGTGCGCGATGCCATCGCGGACCGACTGGAGCGCTCGCTGGGTAAGAGCCTGGAAACAGCGACCCGGCGCGATATCTACGACTCGCTCACGATCGCCGTGCGCGAAGAGATGGCGGAGCGTTGGCTCGCCACCCGGCGCCGCGTATCGCAGGCGCGGGTCAAACGCGTCTGCTATTTCTCGATGGAATTTCTCTTGGGTCGCAGCCTCGTCAACGCGCTCTCGGCGTTCGACGAGGGTGTGCTGGAAGAGGCGCGCGAGACGCTCACCAGCATGGGCTACGACCTCGATGCGGTGGCTGCAGAAGAAGAAGACCCCGGCCTGGGCAACGGCGGCCTGGGGCGCCTGGCCGCGTGCTTCCTCGATTCGCTCGCCACGCTCGGGTATGCGGCGATCGGTTTCGGCATCCGCTACGACTACGGCATCTTCACGCAAGAGATCGACAAGAGCGGTGCGCAACGCGAGCTCGCGAGCTCCTGGCTCAAGTACCGCAACTTCTGGGAAAGCGGTCGCGGCGGGGTTCGCTACCGCGTGCGCTTTGGCGGCCATTGCCAGGCACGCCGCGACGAGCGCGGTCGTGTGCAGTACGAGTGGGTCGACACGCACGACGTCTGGGCCGTCGCATTCGACATGCTCATCCCCGGCAACCGCAGTCCCACCGTCAATCACTTGCGCCTCTGGTCGGGCCAGGCGATCACCCCGTTCAAGATCGAGGCCTTCAACGCCGGCAACTATGCAGCGGCGGTCGCGGAACAGGTCGAGGCGAAGAATCTTTCGCGCGTGCTCTATCCGGACGACAGCACGCCGCAGGGCAAGGAGCTGCGGTTCAAGCAGCAGTACTTTGCCGTCAGCGCGTCGCTGCAAGACCTGTTGACCGAGCATCTCGCCGAGCGGCGCACGCTGCACGATCTGCCCGATGCGCTGGCGATCCAGCTGAACGACACGCATCCGGCGCTCACGGTGGTCGAGCTGATACGGCTGTTGGTGGATGAACACCATCTCGAATGGGAAGAGGCGTGGAAGATCACACGCGCGGTGTGCAGCTACACCAATCACACGTTGCTGCCGGAAGCGCTGGAAACCTGGCCCGTGTCGTTTTTCGAGCGCCTGCTGCCGCGACACTTGCAGATCATCTATCAGATCAACCGCGACTTCCTCGAAGAGGTGAGCGCGAAGCATCCGAACGACATGGATCGGCGCCGGCGCATGTCGTTGATCGGCGAAGAAGGCGACCGTCGTGTGCGCATGGCGTATCTGTCGGTGATCGGCAGCCACAAGACCAATGGCGTTGCGAAACTGCATTCGCAGTTGATGCAGGAAACGATCTTTGCCGACTTTGCACAGCTGTGGCCGGAGCGCTTCACCAATGTGACGAACGGCATCGCCGTACGGCGCTGGCTCAAACAGGCCAATACCGGGCTGTCGCAGCTCATCACGGAGCAGCTCGGCTTCGCGTGGGAAAACGATCTGGAAGAGCTGGAGCGGTTGAAGTGGGCTGTCGATGATGCGGAGTTCCGTCAGCACTTCCGCGCCATCAAGCGCGCGAACAAGGAACGCCTGATCCGCACGATCTACGAAACGACCGGCACCGCGGTAACGGCCGATGCGCTGTTCGACGTACAGGTCAAGCGTATCCATGAGTACAAGCGCCAGCTGCTGAATCTCATCCACGTGGTCGTGCGCTACCTGCGCATCGTGCGTAATCCGCAGCTCGATGTGGTGCCGCGCGTGGTGATCATGGCCGGCAAGGCGGCGCCCGGTTATACGATGGCGAAAGCGATCATCAAGCTGATCAACAACGTCGCGCGCGTCATCAACAGCGATGCGCGTGTCGGCGACAAGTTGAAGCTCGTGTTCCTGCCGGATTACGACGTCTCGCTGGCGCAGGAGATCATGCCGGCAGCGGATTTGTCCGAACAGATTTCGACCGCCGGCATGGAAGCCTCGGGCACCGGCAACATGAAGCTCGCGCTCAACGGCGCGCTCACGATCGGCACCTTGGACGGTGCCAACATCGAGATTCGCGATGCGGTCGGCGCGGAGAACATCTTCATCTTCGGGCTCACGGCCGCCGAGGTGCTGGAACGGCGTGCGCACGGCTACGTGCCGGGCGAGATCGTGCGCAACAACGCCGAGCTGCGCCTGGCGCTCGAAGTCATCGACTCCGGCCACTTCACGCCCGACAACATCTTCGATTCGAAGATGGTCGCAGAGCGTGTGCTGAGCGACGGCGAGCATTTCCTCGTGCTCGCCGACTACGACTCCTACGCGGCCGCCCAAGAGCAAGTAGACGCCCTCTATCGCGATCCGGAGGCCTGGACGCGCAAGGCCATCATCAATTCCTTGAGCATGGGTCCGTTCTCCAGCGATCGCAGCATCCGGGAATACGCTGAGAACATCTGGGCCATCAAGCCTGTGCTTTGACCGCTTTGGACGCTCTTACCCATATGCCTGGGGCGCCGGACCTGCTGCTTGCCGAGCCCTTGCAATTGCTCGCCGGCGAGCCCAGTCCGCTGGGCGCCACGCTGACGGATGAAGGCGTCAACTTTGCGCTTTACGCGAGCCATGCAGATGCCGTCGAGCTGTGTGTGTTCGATTCGCTGGGCGAGCGCGAGCTCGCACGTGTACGACTGCCCATGCGCACGGAAAACGTATGGCATGGGCTGCTGCCGCCGCCGTTGGGAACAGCCGGTGTCGTCTATGGTTATCGTGTGTATGGACCCTACGATCCCGCGCGCGGCCTGCGCCATCATCCCAGCAAGCTGCTGATCGATCCGTACGCACACGCGCTCGCGGGTCGCTTCACCTGGCACGACGCATTGCACGTCGAGCACATGGGCATCAACGCGCTGGATGAGCGCGATAGTGCGCCGTACAACCACAAGGGCCGCGTCATCGATCCGACGTTCGATTGGAGCGGCGATTACTCGCCGGCCATTCCCTGGCGCGACACGATCATCTACGAGCTGCACGTGAAAGGCTTCACGCGGCTGCATCCGGACGTGCCGGAGCCGCATCGCGGCACCTACCTGGGCCTCGCGCATCCCTCGGTAACGGGTTATTTGCGCCGCTTGGGTGTCACGGCCGTGGAGTTGCTGCCGGTCCAGTCATTCATTCCCGAGCGCTTCCTGGTCGAGAAGGGCTTGACGAACTACTGGGGCTACAACTCCATCAACTGGTTCGCACCGGCTCAGCAGTACGCCGTTCAGGATCCTGTCACCGAGTTCAAGACCATGGTGAAGGCCCTGCATGCGGCGGGCATCGAGGTCATCCTCGATGTGGTCTTCAACCATACGGCCGAAGGCAATGAGTTCGGCCCGACCTTGAGCTGGCGCGGCATCGACAATCCGACGTACTACAAGTTGGAGGCGGACAACCCGCGCCACTATCAGAATCGCACGGGCGTCGGGAATACGATCTCCGTGAGTCAGGTCGCCTCGCGTCAGCTCATCGTCGATTGCCTGCGCTACTGGGCCGAGGAGATGCACGTCGATGGCTTCCGCTTCGATCTGGCCGCGGTGCTCGGCCGTGACGATTCGCGCTTTCAACGCGACAGCCGCTTCTTCCAGGCGATCGCTGCGGAGCCTGCCCTGCGCTACACGAAGCTGATCGCAGAGCCGTGGGACGTCGGCTTCGAGGGCTATCAGCTCGGGCGCTTCCCGCCGAGCTGGTCGGAATGGAACGATCTGTATCGCGACACCATGCGCGCGTTCTGGCGCGGCAATCCGGGCATCCTCGGCAACTTCGCCGAGCGGTTCGCCGGCTCGAGCGACTTGTTCCGCGCCAGCGGCCGCCGCCCGACGGCAAGCGTGAACTACGTGGCCTGCCACGACGGCTTCACGTTGTATGACACAGCTGCGTACAACGAGAAGCACAACGAGGCGAACCTCGAAGACAACCGCGACGGTCACAATCACAACCTGAGCTACAACTACGGCATCGAAGGACCGACGAGCGACCCCCGCATAGAGGCGCTCCGGTTCCATCATGTACGGAATCTGCTGGCAATGTTGTTGCTGTCCCAGGGTGTGCCGATGCTGCAGGCGGGCGATGAGTTCGCCCGCACGCAAGGGGGCAACAACAACGGCTATTGCCAGGACAACGAGTTGTCCTGGGTGAATTGGAGCTGTGCGCAGAAACACGCTGACCTGGTCGAGTTCGTGCGCCATCTGATCGATCTGCGCAAGCAGGCGCCGGGCCTGCGCCGCGACACATTTTTGAAAGGCGCGCGCCAGGCCGATCGCGAACACAAGGATGTGAGCTGGCGTCATCCCGAAGGCCACGAGCTGATGGCGTCCGACTGGCACGATGGCGAGGCACGCAGCATCGGCGTGCTCTTCGGGCATGCGTTCGTCGACGCGCGCGATAGCACCAGCGGCAATGTCTTCCTACTCTGCAACAGCAGCGACCTGCCCGTGAACTTCAGGCTGCCGCCCACGCATGCCGAGGAACCGTGGCGTGTGGTCTTCGATACGGCCGAGCTGCATTCGATCAACAACCCGACTCTGTCCACGGGCGAACATTGCGTCGTTGCGGCGCGTTCTTGTGTGCTGCTGGCCGACGGCGATATACCAAGCGATCTCGCTCCGCTCGCCTCTGCCGACGCAACACGGGCTTAACCAACGTCGTCCAATGTGTTCATCCATGAATGCGCAACTGATCGAACAGCTCGCGCAACAGCGTGGCATCGGATCCGCGTTCTATGACTATCGCGGCGACCGTCACGTCATCTCCGCGGCGACGAAGGCCGCGCTACTGGATGCGATGGGTGTGCAGGCGAGTCGCACCGCCGTGGCCAAGGCCGCGGGCCAGCAGCAGCTGTTGGCGCCGGTATTCATCATCCAGGAGCACACACCCGCGCACATAACCGTGCATCTCGATGGCGTGCCGGAAGACACACGCATCGACTGGCTGCTCACGCTCGAGCAGGGGGAAACGCGGTCGGGCTTCATCACCGCCCAGAGGCTGCAAAGTGCGGCTGCCGAGCTGGCCCTGCCTGATCGGTTGCCGGCGGGCTATCACGAGTTACACGTGCGTGCCGGTCAACGCGAAAGCACGGCTCGCATCGTCATCGCACCCCAGCGTTGTTATGCGCCAGCCACATTTGCGCAATCTCGGGTGTGGGGCATTGCCGTACAACTGTACACGCTCAGGTCGCAGCGCAATTGGGGCATGGGCGACTTCGCGGACCTGCGTGAGTTGATCGAGTTCGCAGCGCCGCTGGGGTGTGCGATCGTCGGCGTGAATCCGCTGCATGCGTTGATGCCTGCCAACCCGGCACACATCAGTCCGTACAGTCCATCGAGCCGGCAGTTTCTGAACGTCTTGTACCTCGCCGTGCCCGAAGTGCCCGAATTCCAGCAGTGCACGCGTGCGCGCGAACGGGTCGCACAACGCGACTTCGGGCAGGAGCTTGCGGCGCTCCGGGCGAGCCCGGTTGTGAACTACGTGCGCGTTGCCCAGTTGAAGCTGGAAGTCCTGCGCTTGCTGCATGCCGAGTTCGCGGCTCTGCCCGCTGGCGGCAAGCGTCGGCGCGACTTCAACGAGTACCTCGGGGCCCGTGGCGAGTCATTGCGATTGCACGCGCTCTGCGATGCGCTGGACGAACATTTCCGTCGCCAGTCGTCCGACTATTGGGGCTGGCCGAGCTGGCCCGATGAGTATCGCGATCCGCGTTCGCCGACCGTGCAAAAGTTTGCGCAGGCGCATGCGAGCGAAGTCGAGTTCCACTGCTACCTGCAGTGGCTGGCGGAAGAACAACTGGCGCAGGCACAGAAACTGGCGCGCGAGCGTGGCATGGCGCTCGGTCTCTATGGGGATGTGGCCGTGGGCGTGAATCCCGCCGGATCGGAGACGTGGGCCAATCCGACCTTGTATCGACAGAATGCCGCGATCGGCGCCCCGCCCGATCCACTCGCCTTGATGGGCCAGGACTGGGGCATTCCGCCGCAGGATCCGCACGCGCTGCGCGAGCAGCAGTTCGCACCGTACGCGCAGATGCTTCGCAACAACATGCGCCACATCGCGGCGCTGCGGCTCGATCATGTGATGGCGCTGTTTCGCTTGTGGTGGGTGCCGCGCGGCTTTCCCTCCAAGGACGGCGCATACGTGCACTATCCGCTCGATGCGCTCATGTCGATCCTGGCCTTGGAAAGCGAGCGCAACCGTTGTCTCGTGATCGGCGAGGACCTGGGCACGGTGCCCGACGAAGTGCGCGACGCCATGCAGCGCTTCGACGTTTACCACTACCGCGTGCTGCTGTTCGAGAAGCACAAGGACGGCCAGTTCAAGCGCCCGACGGAGTACACGACGCACTCGCTGGCAACCGTGACGACGCATGATCTGCCCACACTCAGAGGCTGGTGGGAGAGCGGCGATATCGAACTGCGCGCGACGCTCAAACTGTTCCCCAACGAGCGCCTGCGCGATGAAACGCGCGCCGCTCGTACTCAGGATCGAGCGCTGCTGATGCGTGCGATGGTCAGGGAAGGCCTGTGGCACTGGCAGCCGCACGAACCTCTGCCCGCATATTCCCCTGCCCTCGCACGGGCCATCCACGCGTTTCTCGGGTTGTCGCGCGCCAACGTCGCATTGATTCAGCTCGAAGACTTGATTGGCATGTCCGATGCGGTCAACGTGCCCGGCACGTGCGCTGAGCACGCCAACTGGCAGCGCAAGATGACACTGGATACGAAGGACATCTTCGCGCGCACGGATGCGTTGGACATTCTGGATGCGATGAGAATCGCACGCACGGGTGTCAATCCAAACGCTTGAGGAGAGGCTCATGCACAAGAGTCGACTCGCCGGATTCTGCATCGATTGCAAGACAGACGATCTGGAGCGCGCGGCGCACTTCTGGAGCGCAGCGCTCGGCGTCCCGGTGAACACTGCTGTCGAAAGCCCGATCTATCGACAGTTGGAGACGGGACCAACTGATGTCCACATCGAAGTGCAACAGGTGCCGCACGAGAGCCGGGTGCATCTCGACATCGAAACGGACGACATCGAAGCGGAGGCGAGGCGCCTCGAAGCACTCGGTGCGAAGCGCCTTCAGCACATCAAGACGTGGCTGGTCATGGAGGCCCCGACCGGGCAGCGCTTTTGTCTGGTCCGGCCGCAACGGCAGGATTTTGGGCAAGCTGCGAACGAGTGGCGTTAGCGGGAGCACTGGACGGGCTCCGGGCGAACGAAAGACGAAGGCCGCGCAACCCACAAATGAGAAAGCCCTCCGCCCCATCGGGCGGAGGGCTTCCATCAGGAGTGATTACTCCGCCGCGAAGCGCAGGCGAGTCATCGCGCGTTGCGACACTTTCTCGCCGTTACGTACGACCGGCTCGAAGCGCCACTGTTTGATGGCGCGCACGGCGGCTTCTTCGAACACATCGGCGGGGCTTGCGTTGCGAATCTGCACGTCTTCAACCGTGCCGCTCGGCGTCACGGTGAAGGCCACTTCGACCCAGCCCTCGATCTTCTTCTTGCGTGCCGAGTCCGGATATTCCGGCGAAACGGTCCTCGTGCGCTTGAGCGCGCCGGCAGAAACGACGTTGGCAGACGCGGCCTGATCAGCGAGCACTTTTGCCAACTGCGACTCGGCATCCGTCAAGGCGGCTTCGTTGTAGCGTGCCGCACCGACTTCACGCGAAGCGGCTATCAAGACCTTCGAACGCTCATATGCCTTGGCTGCCAGCGCCAGCTTACCGTTGTCCAGCAAGCGCATCGAGAGCGCGCGCGAGAGCTCATCGATCGCGGGGCTCGACGCATCGGCAGCCCGCAGCTGGCCAAGGAGATCGCGTGCACTGTCGCCCTTCGGATCGATGAGCTGACCTGCGCCGATGCGCTGGCGGATGCCGGCGATCAACGCGTCATTGCTGGCAGCTGCAGGCGCGCCCGTCGCAGGACGGCGTGCCGTCGCGGACTGTGTAGCCCCACCCGCCCGCGACGTGTTCGCGCGTGCATCGGCCAGCTGACGCTCGACCGTTGCCAGCGCGGCGCCGGCCGTACCCAACGAACGCGCTCCAGCGATCAATGTCTGGGCCTCATCCAGGCGCCCTGCTGCCACTGCATCGCGTGACGCTTCGGCAATCTGCTGACCGAGGTCGCGAATCGCCTGGGCAACGCTGGGATCGGTCGGATCCAGGCGCCGTGCCTCGACGAGTGCGTCACGTGCGCTCCCGCCCAGTGGCGTGACGAGTGCGTCCTGTTGCATCCGCTGAGTCGCCGCCGCAAGCAAGGTACGAACCTTGCCACCCACCTCTTGTGCCTGTGTCAGCTTGATGCGCTCGCGCTCACGCGCGATCTGAGTATCCAGGAACGCAAGGCGCGGATGCTTCGGATCGATGTCGCGTGCCGTCTCGATGTTCTTGATCGCATCTTCGAGCTTCTCCGCGAGCAGTGCGGCTTCGGCGCGCTCGAGAACCTTGTCGACCACGCTGCGAATGCCGGCCAATGCCGCTTCGCTTTGCGGATTCACCGCCAAAGCGCTGCGATAGAGATCCAATGCGCTTTCACCCGCAGGCTCGAGATAGCGGCCTGCATCGAATGCTTCCTTGGCAAGCGCCAATTCCGCTTTCAGTGGATCCGGCTTGGCGCCCAGCTCGCTGGAGGCTCGTTGTGTGGCCGCTGTGTTCTGCACCACCGGCGCATCGGATTCACGGGTCATGCTGCTGACAGCGAACCAGATGCCGCCGATGACGACCACCAGCGCGCCGCCGAGCGCGAGATAGCCCTTCAGATAGCTCTTGCTCTCGCCACCGCTGCTCGCGCCGAGACCCTTGCGCTGAGCCGAGTTCACGAGATCGACATGCTGTGCAACGGCCGCTTCCAGTGTGAGCTTGGTCTGCCCGTGAGAAAGCGGCGTCAGGAGGAAACGGAAGATGCGGCCCGCGGCGGTCAGCTGCATCAAGGACGCGCTGTCCTCGCGCTTGCCCGCGACCACGACCACGAGGTCCGGAAAGTGCTGGGTGAGCTGCGCGACCATGCCGGCCACATCGTTCGTGCTGGCCGTATCGGCCACGAGCACGCCGGGACGCAGCGAAGACAGTGTTTCGGCGGCGTGATCCAGATCGGGCGCTTTCGACACGGGTGTGCCGCGCGGCGCTGCCTTGCGCACGGTTTCCACCAGCTCGGCACTGCGGCTGAGCACGAGGATCGCCGGCTGACCTGGGTTCGTCTCCGTCATTTGCTGTACGTTCTGCGTGTCGTCGATCTCCAGATCGACTTCCTCGTTGTTGTTCTGTGCGCCATCCGGACGAATGGAGTGGACATTGCCCATAGACCCTGACCCTCGGGACTCAAGTACGTGGATGAACCGTCAATGTAGCCGGGCGTAATGGTACTTATGGAATATCGATTGACTGAGAACTGCATCAGTCTTTTGCCCAAAGTTGGCGTGACCTGTCGCCCAGAACCCGCACCCCTGCTTACCCGACGACCTCATGCGACCGATTCTGACCGCCGCCTCGAAGCAATACGTGCGACCGTGTCACCGATTGGAGCAGCCCTGCTCCGTCAATCGATGTTGCGGCGCCACACATTAGTGGCCTGTAACAACTGATTCGATACCGAGGCTTGCGCCTGCTGGCTTGCTGGTCGGCTGGCCAGAACCCTGGCAAAACCTTCTGGCCAACAAGCCAGCTCGCCAGCCGGCCGCTCACTCAGACAGTCCACAGTCAGTTGTTACAGGCCACTAGTCCCGGTCATGAATCTTCGCGAGACTGCGAAGAGTTACGTGCTCGCCCCTCCAGCCTTCTGCAAGGACACCCACGGTGCTTGAACCTCCCATCGCTCGCATCCGCGAGCACGTCGTGAGCTCTGCGCATGGTTCGCGCCGCGATCCGTATTTCTGGCTGCGGGACGACACGCGCCAGAATCCTGACGTCCTCGCCTATCTCGCCGCCGAGAACGGCTACTACGAAGCGACGATGCGACCGCACGGGCCGCTGATCGAGAACCTGTACACCGAAATCGTCGCGCGCATCCGTGAGGACGATACGAGCGTTCCCGTGCGTTATCGCGGCTATTGGTACTGGACCGAACAGCGCCGTGGCAGTCAATACCCGTGGTACTGGCGACGAGCCGACCGCACGGGCAGCGAGCCAGAGCTGCTACTGGACTGCAACGAACGCGCTGTCGGGCACGACTTCTACCAGTTGGGTGGCTACGAGGTCAGTCCCGACAACCGCTTGCTGGCCTGTGTCGAGGACTTCGTCGGACGCAGACAGCTGCAACTGCGCATCAAGGATCTGCACAGCGGCGGATTCCTCGAAGATGTGATCGAACACGTCGAGGGCAGTGTCGTGTGGACCGACGACTGTCGCGGCGTGCTGTACGTCGAACAGGATCCCGTCACGCTGCTGGGGCGGCGTGTGAAGCGTCACGTATTGGGCAGCGACCCCGCGAGCGACACGGTCATCTACGAAGAAAGCGACGAGAGCTTCGATCTGGCGGTATCGCGATCGAAGTCCGAGCGCTACCTCTTCATCGTGGCGGAAAGCACGGTCTCGTCCGAATGGCGCCATGCATTGGCAAACGATCCGCAGTTGCGCTTCGAGGTGTTTCTGCCACGTGCTCGCGATCACGAGTATGACATCGAGCATCTCGACGACAGCTTCATCGTGCGCACCAACTGGCACGCACCGAACTTTCGCATCATGCGTGCAGCCATTGCCGCGCATGCCACGTGCGAGCAGTGGTCGGAGATCGTGGAACACGATGCGAACGTCTTCATTCACGAAGTGGAAGTCTTTCGCACGTTCTTCGCGCTGAGTGAACGCTCCGACGGCTTGCGTCGCATCCGCGTGCACAGGGCAAACGGCGAGCGGTTTCTGATTGCCGCCGCCGACCCGGCTTATACGGCCGACATCGGCGCGAATCCCGAGCTCGATACGGCGCAGCTGCGCTACGTATACACCTCGCTCACGACGCCGCTGAGCACGTACGACTACGATGTCGCGACGCGCCAGCAAACGCTGCTCAAGCGTGAGGTCGTCCTGGGTGAGTTCGATGCCACGCACTATCGCAGCGAATTTCTGTGGGCGCAGAGCCGGGATGGCGCTCGCATCCCCATCTCACTTGTGTATCGGCCCGATCGTGCACGGCTCGGCACTGCGCCGCTGTATCTGTACGCGTACGGCGCCTACGGCGTCACGATCGATCCGGCGTTCAGCAGCACGCGCCTGTCCTTGCTGGATCGTGGCTATGTGTTCGCCATCGCGCACGTGCGTGGCGGACAGGAGCTCGGCCGTCAGTGGTACGACGCGGGCCGCTTGCTGAACAAGCGCAACAGCTTCACCGACTACATCGATGCCACTCAGTATCTGGTGGCTGAGGGTTATGCCGCTCGCGGTCGTGTCATTGCCGCGGGCGGCAGTGCCGGTGGCTTGTTGGTCGGCGCGGTCATCAACATGGCGGCCGAAGAATATTGCGCGGCTGTGGCGCATGTACCGTTCGTCGATCCTGTGACGACGATGCTCGATGAGTCCATTCCGCTCACGACGCTCGAGTACGACGAATGGGGCAATCCGAACGAGCGCGAGTTCTATGAATACATGCTCACGTATTCGCCGTACGACAACGTGCGGCGCCAACCCTATCCCGCCTTGCTCGTAACGAGCGGGCTTTGGGATAGTCAGGTGCAGTACTTCGAACCGGCCAAGTGGGTTGCCAAGCTCAGGACCATGAACACGAGCAGGAATCCCATTCTCCTGCGCACGGAGATGCAGGCGGGCCACGGCGGCAAATCGGGTCGTTACCGCCGGTTGCATGAGATCGCGGAGGAATACGCGTTCGTGCTGTTGTCCACGGACGGACGGCTCGTCGCCGACCCGGCAATGGAACAGGCATTGGCGCTGAGCACCGCCACGCGCTGAACAAAGCTTGTCAGCGCCCGCTCGCTGTCGTCATCATCGCTCGTCGCCAAACCATTCGAGAACGTGATGCTGCCCTTGCTGTCGCAACCGAGCGGTGCTCATCCCTATGTCCTGTTGGCCGACGACAGCGAGAACGAGGCCGAGCTCGCCCAGCTGGCGTTCTCGCGTGCGGGCATCGTGCGGGAGCTCGTGTGGGCCCAGGATGGGGAAGCCGCATTCGCCTGTCTGCAACGCGGGGCGAGTTCGCTGCCGCAGTTTTTGCTGATGGACTTGCACATGCCGAAGCTCGATGGTCTGGCATTGCTCGCGCGCATCCGCAGCGACGCCCGACTGCAACATCTGCCGACCATCGTGATGTCCGCGAGCACACAGCCTCAGGACGTGCAACGCAGCCTGAGTGCGGGTGCGAATAGTTACGTTTGCAAGCCCGTCGACTTTCAGCAATTCACTGAGCAGCTCGCGCTGCTCGCACGCTACTGGATCCAGGTGCACCTGGGACTGCGCAGATAAACCCTGGGGCGCCAGGCAAACTGTGCGCCAGCACTCATTTGGGGCTGAAATCACGCCCCTTTGACCCCCCCGGTGGGGGCGCGGTCGGCATACTGCTTGGGCGTGAAACCCCTATGAGTGCCCACCCAGCAATCTGCCGGATCCTATGAGCCACATCCTGATCGCCTACGAGCGCGAGGCCGAACAAGTCTCGTTGGAAAAATTGCTGCTGAATCGTGGCCACTCGGTGGTGCGCGCCGCAAACGGTCTGGAGGCGCTCGATGTGGCACGCCGCGAAGCACCTGAGCTCATCGTGTGCGATGTGTTGCTGCCACGCATGGACGGTATCGCCCTGTGCCGCAAGTGGAAGCAGGATGAGCGGCTGCAGAGCGTGCCCTTCGTGTTCCATACGCAGCGCTACGACGATCCCAAGTACGAGCGCTTCGCGCTCGAGCTCGGCGCTGAACGTTTTCTGGCCCGCACGGTGCGGCCCGAAGCCGTGCTGCAAGCCATCGATGAAGTGCTCGCCAGTGCCCCCCGCCGCGTGCCGGTACTGGAAACGCCCGCACCCGATGTCAGTGCCATGACACGCTCACAGGCCCTGGTGCGCGAACAGCAGCTGCGCACGCAACTCGCGGAGCTCGAGGCAACCGCAAAACGCCATGCGCTGGGCGAGGCGCAATTTCGCGGTTTGTTCGAGGACAACCCGTTGCCGCTGATCATTGCCGATCTCGCGAGCGGCGGTTTCATTGCAGTGAATGCGGCCGCGCTGGAGTTCTACGGTTATCAGCGCTCGGAACTGCTTGCCTTGCCACGCTCGGCACTCAACGCGGCGCAATCGCGCGAGAGCGATCAGGACGTGATCTGGCATGTGCGCAAGGATGGGCGGCGTATTCCTGTCGCACTGGCCTCCACGGAGATTCAGTTCGCCGGGCGTGCGGCCGAGCTGATCTGCGTGCAGGACATCGTCAATGCCTGGCAGCATGCCCACAACATCCAGGCGCAGTTGAAACTACAGCGCAATCTGCTGGATGTGATGCCTGGCGGCTGGTGCCTCGTCGATCGCGAAGGTCACCTGATGGACGCGAACGAAGTGTACTGCCGCATGTCCGGCTACGAGCGCGATGAGCTGCTGAGCAAGCGGCTCAAGGATCTCGAAGTCGAAGGCAGCGGCGGCGGGGACTACGAGACACAGCATCGCCGTCGCGATGGCGCGATGTATCCCGTGGACGTTCGAGTCACCGCTCTGCGCGATGCTGCGGGAACGGAGACGGGTGCGCGCATCCTCCTCATTCAGGAACCTTCGGCCCGAGCGCTCACGGCGATCACCGCACAGCATCGAGCCCAGCGCGAAGCCAACGAATATGCCCAGTTGAGCGTGGCGCTGCTCGAGGAGCACGAGCTCTATGCCAAGGGCTCGGCACAACGCGTGGCGCAACTCGCGTTCGAGCTCGCACGCGAAACCGGATTGAGCCCGGCGCAGTGCGAGCGCGTACGCCTCGCCGGCCTGCTGCACGATGTCGGTTTGATGTCCGTTCCCGCAAGCCTGCTGCACAAGCCTGCCGACTTCACGCCTGCCGAGATGGCGCTCGTGTGCTCGCATGCCGAAGCCGGTGCGAAGTTGCTGGCGCGATTGCCTGATCCGCGCATCGGGGAAATCGTGCATCAGCATCACGAACGCGTGAACGGCAGCGGCTATCCGCGCGGCTTGAGCGGTGAGGCCATCTGCATCGAAGCACGCGTGCTTGCCGTGGCCGATGTCGTCGAAGCCATGTGCTCGCCGCGCCCGCATCGCGCCGCACTAGGCACACAAGTGGCCTTGGCAGAGATCGAAGGCAATGCCGGCGTGCTGTACGACAGCAAGGTCGTTGCCGCGTGTCTGCGATTGCTGCGCGAACAGCAGTTTGCATTTGCCGCTTGAAGCTCGACGCGAGCTCCGTCGAGCACGCCGCGTGGGCGTGCGACCGCAAAAGTCCCACAGCACGCTCATCCCCTGCCTGAAGCCTTTTGGCGTCAACGGGTAGCCGTCGATGGCGGCCCTGCCCGATATGTCCCTCTCATTGACACGTGCACACTGCCTACCGTCGCACAAGGGCATAACCGTCGTAAGGCGGTGACGCAAAGCCTCCGGTCCCAAGCTCGTGACATACGAGACGGATAGCGGGGTTACCGGTGGAAGTACTCCATCGTGAAGCCTACAGATCGGACTCAAGCAATCGCTCCGTTCAGCTTCCCTTGACGACACGGTCCCCGCCAAACGGGGGTTCAAGGGAAATTCTCGCTGGTTTGCTCAGTCACGCCGGACAGCGGCGTCGCGAATGCAAGCTCACGGAGTGGACACATGCATTTTCACAGTCGTTCGATCACGCGTCACGCCGCCATCCTGAGTGTACTGTCGGTTGGATTGTTCAATGCCCTGCCGCAAGTTGCGCTCGCCAGCGGCAGCCCGCCCGTCATCACCACGCCTGCGCCGCTCACGGCGACCGTAGGCAAGTATTTTTCGTATACGCCGACGATCAGGGACGCAGAGGGCGATGCCCTGCATGTGCGCCTCTACAACCGTCCGGCATGGCTCAACATCGATCGCGCGACCGGCCGCATCTACGGCACGCCGAGCGCCACCGCGAGCTATAAATGGCTCGCATACAAGGCATATGACGGCACGGGTTCTACCACTGGCGCGTACTTCACGTTGAGCGTGGTGAAGAGCACCACGACGAACACTGCGCCGACCATCTCCGGCACGCCACCGACCTCGGGCACGGTGAACTCCGCGTACAGCTTCCAACCGACTGCGAAGGATGCGAATGGCGATACGCTCGCGTTCAGCATCGCGAACAAGCCTTCGTGGGCCACGTTCAGCACGGCGACGGGTCGCTTGTACGGCACGCCGACGGCTGGCGGTACGTTCAGCGGTATCGCGATCAACGTGAGCGATGGCAAGGCCAGTGCTTCGCTGCCGACGTTTGCGATCACGGTCGCTGCCGGTACGACGAATCGCGCTCCCGTCATCAGCGGTACGCCAGCATCTTCCGTGAATGCGGGTGATGCATATAACTTCGCGCCCACGGTTTCCGATGCGGATGGCGATGCGTTGACCTTCAGCATTGCGAACAAGCCCGCATGGGCGGCGTTCAATGCAGGCACGGGTCGTCTCTCGGGAACACCGACGGCAGCGCAGGTCGGCAGCTACAGCAATGTCGCGATCACGGTCAGCGACGGCAAAGCGGCCGCGAAGCTCGCGCCGTTTGCCATCGCGGTGGTGCAAGTGTCTTCCGGTAATGCGTCGCTCTCGTGGACGCCGCCGACAGAGAACACCGATGGTTCTGCGCTGACGAATCTCGCGGGCTATCGCATCTACTACGGCACGAGCGCGAACTCGATGACCCAGGTAGTGCAAGTCGCGAACGCGGGCATGACGAGCTACGTGCTCGAGAATCTCTCGCCGGCCACTTACTACTTCTCGTTGAAGGCTTACAACTCCGGCGGTGCTGAAAGCGCGCAGTCGAACGTGGTGAGCAAGTCGGTGCAGTAAGCTCGAGTTGCAACTCGAACTTGACTAAACGGGGTGGCGGCAACGTCCACCCCGTTCCATTTTTCGCAGCAGAAAATGTTTATGTGAACACGCAAGACGCGCTGTTCTGTCGGGTTCTTAAGACACTACTCAAGACCGATTGTCTGTAGTTAACTCCAGCACGCACAAGGGTAAACCCGTCGTAAGGCGGGGACGCAAAGCCTCCGGTCCATGAGCGTTTCACGCGCGGGATAGCGGGGTTGCCGGCCAGGCTCCGATCTCGAAGCTGCAGCCGTCATCCACTCGCGCTCGACGCACACGAACCGAACCTTGCCGCTCTGGTGCAGTGCCTGTGAAGGGCACTGTTACGCGCGCTGAGCTTGCATAAGCGCTCGCGCTGTAACGTAAAGACTCGGTGTTAAGGGCAAACCCGCTGAAAGGTGGGGACGCAAAGCCTCCGGTCTAAAGGATGTCATCGACATCCCATGACAGCGGGGTTGCCGGAAGAGTCGTCATGGACTCGAGCTCGAGTGCGCTGGCCCGCGCTTGCTGCTCAGTCGGATTCGCGGCTCTTGCGAACCGTCACGCCCAACGACATCGACTCGACCAAAAACACGTCGTGCCTGAGTACGACTGCGCGAAAGGTGTGAGTCATGGGTGAAACGAACGCGTACTTGCGCAAGCTGCGGCTACCGGCCCTGGCGTTGATCTGCAGCACTGCATTGGCAGGCTGCTTCGATGACGGCTCCGGCGGCAGCGCCCAGAGCGCCGAAGCCACGGATCCTCCACCCGCCGCAGAAGTACCACCGCCGAACAATCCACCCGAAGTCACGGGACAGCCGGCGCCAGCGGTCGCCGCTGGAGAAGCCTATAGCTTCAAACCGGATGCGAGCGACGCCGATCAGGATTTCCTGGAATTCTCGATTACCGGAAAGCCTGAGTGGGCCACGTTCAGCACCGAAACCGGCGAGCTCACCGGTACGCCGACTGACACGGCCGTCGGTGATTCCGAAGACATCACGATCACCGTGACCGATGGTCGCGACACGCGTTCGATCGGACCGTTCAAGATCAAGGTCAACCCGCGCGGCAACGATTCGACACCCACGACCAACGCGGCGCCCACCATCAGCGGTGCCGCTGCTGCGTCCGTCGTGGTCGGTCAGGCCTATGCGTTCCAACCTGCTGCGGCCGACGCCGATGGCGACAAGCTGAGTTTCTCGATCTCGAACCGTCCGTCATGGGCGAGCTTCAGCACTTCCACAGGTCGCCTGTCCGGTACGCCGGCAGCAGCCAATGTCGCAACGTATTCCAACATCGTGGTCAGCGTCAGCGACGGCCACGTGACTGCTTCGCTGCCCGCGTTCGCGATTCAAGTCATTTCCAACAACCGTGCGCCGACGATCTCAGGCGCGCCGATGACGTCGGTGCAAGCCGGTCAGAGCTACACGTTCCAGCCTTCCGCGAGCGACGCCGACGGCAACCCGCTCACGTACTCGATTGCAAACAAACCGAGCTGGGCGACCTTCAGCACGTCGACGGGCCGCTTGTCGGGCACGCCGGCTACGGCGAGTGTCGGCACGTACTCCAACATCGTGATCGGCGTGAGCGATGGACGCGCGTCGGCCTCGTTGTCCGCATTCGCAATCGCCGTTCAGTCTGCACCGAACCGCGCACCGACCATCGGCGGCACACCCAGCACGAGCGCCAAGGTGGGTTCGGCCTACTCGTTCACGCCGAGCGGCGCCGACCAGGACAACGACACGCTCGCGTACACGATTCAGAATCGTCCGGCATGGGCCACGTTCAACACGGTGAACGGTGCCCTCACCGGTACGCCGTCCGCCAGCGGAACATTCAGCAACATCGTCATCAGCGTGAGCGACGGCAAGGCCAGCGCTTCGCTGCCTGCCTTCACGATCACCGCGTCCTCGAACGCAGCACCGACGATCAGCGGCTCGCCGGCAACGTCCGTGACGGTCGGTAACGCCTACTCGTTCCTGCCGACCGCAGCGGATCCAGAAGGCGACGCGCTCACCTTCAGCGTGCAGAACCTGCCGGCGTGGGCAACCTTCAACACGTCCACGGGTCGCATCAGCGGTGCGCCGCAAGTGGCTAACGTCGGCACATACAGCAACGTCGTGGTACGCGTGAGCGATGGCACGAACACCACATCGCTAAGTGCCTTCTCGATCGCTGTCGCGAACACGACGACCGGCAGCGCAACGTTGAGCTGGCAAGCGCCCACAGAGAACACCGATGGCAGCTCGTTGTCGGATCTCGCGGGCTATCGCATCGTCTACGGCACGAGCTCCAATGCGCTCAACCAGACCATCGAGATCTCGAACGCGAGCATCTCGAGCTACGTGATCAGCAATCTGGCCGCGGGTACGTACTACTTCGCCATCAAGGCTTACACGAATGCGGGCGCCGAGAGCGCGCAGTCGAACCTGGCGACGAAGACGATTCCGTAAGTAGAGGACTCCCACGTCCAGTCCCCTCCCCTGCGCAGCGGGGGAGGGTTAGGGTGGGGGCAGGACGCGCCACCCGAGCTCATATCGGACACCCCCATCCTGTCCTGGCGCGCCACTTCCTCTGGTCGTTCTGATGTGCAGGACGCACGAATGGCGCGGGCGCATGGATGCGCAGGAGCGGCCCCCGCTTCGCAAGGGAAGGGACGCGGGCTCACGCTTGAGCGCGCGCTCCAGACAGGGACAGCCAATACGGTAGATGCAGGAATCAGCGCTTCCCCAGCGCCTGGATGCAATCACTCCGCCGTCGCCTCCGGCGCCTGCATCAGCTCAATCTCCCTTCTCAGCTTGCGCGCCGCATTCATCGCGGGAACCAGTTCATCGACGCGATCCAGCAACCGAGTCGCGTCATCGAAACGATGATCGGCGATGGCGTGTTCGGCCGCGGCGATGCACGCCAATGCGAGCGCTTGCGTTTCTGTCGAGACGATTTCAGCTTGCGGAGATCGGGCGCGTGCGATTTGCAGCTGATCGAATGCGCTTGCACCCGCAGGTTCGATGAGCTGTCCTGCTTCGCGCCGTGCGCGAGCGATATCGAGAATGCCTTCGAGCTCTTTGGCCGCTGCCGTGGCGCGCGCATGCTCCAGTGCATCGATACCCGCCTGCAGATCGGGCAGCTCGAGATTCAACTCCCGGTCCAGCCCCACCGCTGCGTCGAGACGTCGTTGCGCAAGATCGAACTGACCTTCACCCACGGCCGCGCTCGCGCGCGTCAGCAACTGTTCTCCGATCGTCGTCGCGAGGATCGCGATACGCACATCATCCGGCGCAACGCTCGCCGCTTGCCGCACGGTGCGCATTGCATCGTTCAGCCGCCCTGTGTCCACCATGCGCTGCGTGTCTTGCAGCAGCTGATCCAATACGTCTGGCGCGCCGCGTTCTGCTGCGGCTGGCTTGGGCTGGGCGAGGGCTGCCGGTGGAGCGTGGAACTCTGCCTCTGCAACAGGCGGTCGAGCCTGCACGACGATCTCTGGCTTTGATGCCGCCTCTTCACGCAGTGACGAGAGGACAAATGCTCCCGCAGCAACGCCACCCATCACGCCCGCCACCCGCACGCTGTACTTGAACAGCTGTTGCCACAGTTTCGCGCGGACGAGCTCGCGCACCGTCGCAAGACCAATCGGTTCGCGCTCGTTGAGCTGGCGATGGCGCCGTGACGCCGCGTGCAGGAACTGCTGCGCGCGCCCGGGCGAAATCGGCTTGTGAAGATAGCGGTAGAGAACACCGCGCGTGAGCAGCTGCGCGACGGCGGATTCGTCCTCGCGCCGGCCGGCAGCCATCAGCACGAGGTTGGGGAACTGAGCGGCAAGACGAGTGAGCAGCACGGCGACCTCGCCGCGCAGGCGTTCTAGATCCACGAGCAGAATGCCGCAACGTCCTGAAACGAGGTGTTCCACGACTGCCTCGGCCGTCGCAGCGGGCCAGCACAACAGCTCGCCCTCGCCCGCTGTCTGCATCACTGCCAGCAGTGCGTGATCGGTGGAGAGAACGATCAGATCGATCGATGCGCGGGGCGGCGAGAGCTTCGTGACGTCGGCAGACGTGCCGCGCTCTGCCCGAATGGAATGCTTATGGACGGGCACGGCGGCACGCGCATGAACCCAGCGTGTCGCCCGTTACTCCAGGCAAACAACGAGCTGCGCGGAGTGACTGCGCCAGTTGATCGGAATCACGAACGAACGCATGTTTTCCGGCGGAGCGACCTTGTCCGGCTCGCCAGCGACGACCTGCGGTACGGAGATCATGAAGTCCTTGCCGAAGTCGCGGCGCGCGTTGCCCGAGATGGTGTTGGCCACTTCGCCGACCAGATCGCGCATGTTTTCTTCCGTCAGCTCCGTTTCACCCATTCGCATCAGCATGACCGTGAGCATGGGGCGCGAAGCCGTGAAGTAGACGATGCCGCGGCGTTTGCCCGCGATACTGATCAGGCCGGTGAACTCCTGCACGGTCGGCCGTCCTTCTTGCACGATGTACGGCGAGCCGACGGAGGCCGGCTGATTCGCAGCGGTCTCGAAGTAGTGCGTCGTGCCTTCGACAAACGTCTCGAGTTCAACTTTAGTCATCATTACCTGCACCCCTCAACAGTTCTTCCAGCGCTTCCGTGAGCTGGCGATCCGTGAATGGTTTGCACAAGAAGCCGTTGGCACCGCGTTTGAGTGCTTCGATCGCGGTGGCCTTGTCCGACAGAGCGGAGATCACCAGGATCAAAACGTCAGGTTTGATCTTCACGAGATTCTCGACGCATTCGATGCCGTCCATTTCCGGCATCGTGATGTCCATCGTCACGACGTCCGCGGGTTCCTTGCGGAAAGCTTCGACGGCGAGCTTGCCGTTCGCCGCGGTCGCAATCACGTGCAAGCGATCGATCTTCAGCTCGCGCTCGATCTTGCGACGAATGATGTTGGAATCGTCACAGATCATGAGCTTGAGCTTATTGTTCGTCAACGGTTGGGCCTGAGCGCTGGCAGCCATTGGTGTCCCTCTTTTTGGTATTAAGCGGCAACGGCGCGTGTCGTCGCCGGCAACCAAATCTTGAACTTCGAGAAGCGTCCGCCGGCCGAAGCCAGCCCCACGCGTCCGCCCAGTTCGGCCACGAGAATGCGCACCAGGTCCATCCCGGCGCCGCGGCCGGCATCCGTGGTGACCTTGTCCGCCGTCGAGAAGCCCGGCCGGAAAATGAGCGCCATCGTCTGGCGCGGATCGAGCAGTGCAGCTTCGGCGGGCGTGATCACGCCACGCTCGATCGCCACCTGCTTGATGCGTTCCAGCTGCAAGCCGCGGCCGTCGTCTTGCACGACGAGCTCGAAACCATCGTTGCGCTTCGCAAACTCCACTGCGAGCGTGCCGGCTTCCGGCTTCTGTGCAGACGTGCGTTCGCTGGGTTCCTCGATGCCATGCACGACGGCATTTCGAACCAGCTGAATCGAAATGTCCTTGACGGCGCGCTTGTACGCCTCCGGCACTTGATCGAGACCCGTGCAACGCAGTTCCACTCGCTTGGAATGGCTGCTGGCGATGCGCTCGGCCAGGCTGTTCAGCGTTTGATCGAGTCCGCTCGCACCGCCGGTTGCCGTCGTCTCGCCATCGGCGACGTCGACAGCGATCTCGTCTTCCTTGCCGGCAAGCCATGCATCCACTTTCGCTGCATCGACCTTCTCGTTGTTCTTGCTACGACGCGAGGCGATCGCCTGGTGCAGATCCATCAAGCGGCCCAACATCTCGCGCACTTGCGCCAAGTGAGCAAACAGATCGTCGAGCTTCACGACGAGCGGCAGGAAGTCGCTGCCCGACAGCGTCGGCCGGCTCTTGAGTTCATTCAGCGATTCTTCGAACGCGTGGGCGCGCTGTTCCACGGTCTTCAGACCGAGCGCCGCCGCTTCACCCTTGACCGCGTGCACCTGACGGTAGATGCCGTCGATCTTGGCGCGGAACGCTGCTTCTTCGCGTGCAGGCTCCTTCAGGATCGAGTTCACCATCTTCAGCGACACATCGGCATCCGTGAGGAAGCTCGTGAGCTGATCGGGCTCGACGTGCAGGATGCGCAACAACAGATCGAGCTGCGCCTGCGCCTTTTCCTGCGATTCCTGCAGTTCGTGCGAGAGCATCACGCGCTTGGTGACATCGTTCACCGTCACGAGCAGATGCGACAACGCGCCTTCCGATTTCACGCGCGTGAAGTCGAATTCGAGGAAGTGCGTGTCGAAGCCGCCGTTCGGATTGTCGAAGTGCACTTCGACTTCATTGAGCGGGTTGATCGTCTTGACGAGCTTCTCGTTCACGCGCTCGCCCCACAGCAGCGCCACGTAGTCCATGGCGGTCCGCAGCGTCTTGTCCGGCACGATGTTGCGCAGGAGCTGATCGAACGTCACGCCGGTGAGATCTTCGCGGCGGAAGATGGTGGCGAGCGCCATCGAGCGCTCGGTACCGATCTTCAGATCGCGGTCGAGCAGGAACAGACCTTCGTTCACCGTACGCAGGATATCTTCGGTTTCCTTGCGCGCGCGATTGGAGATGAGCTCGTCCTTGCGCAGGTTGCGTGCGAAGTAGAAGAAGATGGAGAGCAGCATCGCCAGCGAGACGAGCACGCCTGCGACCTGCACGATACGCAGAGACTGCGCCAGCGACTGGTTGCTTGCTTCGAGCGTCGCGGTCAGCTCCGATCCGACCTTCGCGAGCTTGGGCTGAGCGTCGGCTCCGGTCTTGTTCAGCTCGGTGAGCGCCGATTGCAGACGCTTGCCGCGCGGGCTGTAGGCATCGGTGGTTGCAGCGGCTTTTGGATCTTGTGCGGCTGTCGCATAGGGAGAGCCGCTGAAGCGCAGCACAGGCTCGAGCTTCGTCTTGTAGACCTGCCAGATCTTGGAGGCGCTCTGCAGTTGTGCTTGAGCGGCATCCGCGCGTAGCGCGCCGACCGCGAGCACTTTGCCGCTTTCGTCGACGACGTTGCCGCCGTTCTGCATGCCGTTCAGGGCTTCGTCATAGGCACTGGCGGTGCGGCGCAGATCATCGAGGGCACCGCTGATGTCTTCGCCAGCGGCGAGTTTGGATGCGAGCAAGCGAGCGCTGTCGTGCACCGTACGCGGCTGCATGCGCTGCTGCGCCGCGTACTTCACCGCCACACCCGTGGAAGCGAGTCGACCCGCCAGATTGAAATTCAGGGTTAGCACTACGGCCACAAACAGCAGAAACACTGCGTTTGCGATCACGATGCTCTTGAAGCGACCCAGATCCAGAATATTCATGCCACCGTTCCCCTTGAGCTCTGTACCGGGCCGCGTCTGCGCTACCGGTCTCGTCCGTCAGCCGTGATGTTGTTGCTTCGAGTCGAATTGCGCCTTGCCTGCACCCTATCGAATCAGCGACGGATATCTTGACAATGTGACGCCCTGGAGACGCTCGAACCAGTTCCCGTTTTCCGCTTGGCAAAGCATGAGCCAGTTCATACTTTTGCGGAGGATTGCCATTAAAGCCTAGTTGGGAATGAGCCGAAATCTTATCGGTCGTTCCCTGTTCCGGCCGCGGCGGCTGCGTGTAAGGAGAACTAGTTCAGCTATCGGCAGAGCCGGTGCTGTCTCCACTTGCGCACACAGAACCCTTGCAGCTGTCATTCGGGTGCTCGGGCCGTGAGCCCGAGCCGGGATGGACCACCCCCGTCGCCCCTTCCCAGGCTGTCACGCCGGTGCAACATCGAGCCGCGTAGGCATCCGCACGGCGATCTCTGCTCACTGGAAATCAGCTGCCGCGCCACTTCTTGCGATCGCTGCATTTGTGCCACAGACGCAGTCACGCAATCGCTCGTGCTGCGTAGCGCTGGAACACGCGTGAGGAGTGCCTCGACAGGCGATATTCCTGCCCGCATGATCGGCCGCCCTCCTGCCAAGGTGTGTCGACCCTATGAGCTCGTCGTTCGCGTTCCAGTCGCACGTCGCGCAGTCCCAGCGGCGATTTTTGGAAGCGCTGGTGTTCTTCAACGCCTGTCAGGGACGCGTCATGGATTGCATCGCCGAGGCCGTGGAGCGTTTCGGCACACCGGAGATCGTCGATGAAGGGCCGCGTTTGAGCATGCGGGTGGGCGGTCGAGACGATGTGCAGTGCCTGTTCGCCGTGGAGTCGGCTACCGGGCGCCCGGTAGGTGTAGCGCTCTACATCCGACCCGATCTCGAGCACATCACTGTGCTGCACCTGTCCATCTCGAGCGAATACGCCACGGGAGGCTTGAAGGCTGGCGAACAGTTGCTGTTGCGCCTGTTGCGCGAGCTGCGCCGCTCGACGCGTAAAGTAAAGGGCGTACGCCGTGTCGAGTTGTATTACCTTACGGGTCGTTCCAACAGCGCTCGGACGCGCGTGACCGCCGAGCGCAGCACTGCCTGATCATTTCCTTGGCGATCTCAGAGCTCGACCATCGCCCGCAGCGTATGCGGGTCTTACTGCCGCGCTTCGCGCGTATCGGCTGCGTGCTCGTGTCAGTCGCCTTCGTGTTCGGCTTGCTCGGTGCGCGTTGGTGGCTGTTCGACCTGTGCGCACATTTTCGTGTGCAGTACGGCTATGCGCTGCTGGTCTGTGCGGTGCTCCTCACGCTGTTTCGTGACTTCCGCTGGTCGATTCCAGCGTGGATTGCGGCCGTCTGGATCTCATGGCCCCACGCGCTGAGCCTGCCAGATGTGGATGCAGCCGCAAGCGTGGCGGCGCAAGATCAACCCACGTTCAAAGTACTCACGTTGAACGCGTGGTATCGCAATCACGATACCGCGCGAGTGGCGCGGTACCTCGCCACCTCGGACGCTGATGTCATTCTCGTGCAGGAGTTCGACGGCAAGCGCATGCGCGAGCTCGTCGACGCACTACCGTCGTATCCTCACGCTGCATTGGCTGCAGCGGCAGATCGCCGTGGCGCGGCGATACTGAGTCGCTGGCCCATCGAGAGCTCACAGCCGCTGCCGCTCGCCAATGCCAGACGGCATGCGCAATGGGCGCTCGTGCGCTGGCATTCGATGCCTGTGCAAGTCGTCGCCGTTCATCTGCCATGGCCGCTGGGCCCCCGCGTCAGTCGTGAACGCAATCAACAGTTGCGTGAGTTGTCGCAGTGGATGCGCCAAGCGGACGGGCCGGTGGTGGTCGGCGGAGATTTCAATCTATCTCCCTGGTCGCCGCACTTCGATGCAGCCCTGGAGCTGGCGAACGCTCGCGACGCAATCGGAAGTCGGCCGGGAATGAGCACCTGGCCGACACAGTTCCCGCCGCTCGGCATCCAGATCGATCACTGCCTGATATCGCACGAGTGGCAGGTGATGCGTATCGCTCGCGGTCCCCGTGTGGGATCGGATCACTACCCCGTGCTGGTGGAGCTGCGGCTCGACTCGCCGAACGCTACTCCTCGCGCACCACGCGGCGGATGACATAGCCACCGGACTTCTGGTCGGCTTCGAGCTCGAGGAGCTTGTGGCTTTGAGCGTCCTGCAGCAGATCGCTGAAGCTGCGGAAGCCGAAGTAACTCTCGTCGAAGCCCGGATTGCGGCGTTTCAAAGCCTGCTTGACCATCGAGCCCCAGATCTTCTCGCCGGCATCGCGCTCATCGGCAAGCGCTTCGATCGTGTCCATCACAAGATCGAATGCCTGTTGCTTGCGTTCTTCATCGCTCTTGCCGGCCTCGACTTTGGCGACGTCTTTCGGCGCTGCCGTCTTCGCAGGCGTCTTGCGACGACTGCGCTGACCTTTCTGACTGCTACGGCGCACGAGATCATCGTAGAAAATGAACTCATCGCAGTTCGCCATCAGCAGATCCGATGTCGAGCTCTTCACGCCCACGCCGATGACCGTCTTGTTGTTCTCGCGCAGCTTGCTCACCAGCGGCGAAAAATCGGAATCGCCGCTGATGATGACGAAGGCGTCGACGTGTTCCTTCGTGTAGCAGAGATCGAGCGCGTCGACGACCAGGCGGATGTCGGCTGAGTTCTTGCCGGAAATCCGCAGGTGCGGAATCTCGATCAGCTCGAAGGACGCCTCGTGCATCGGCCCCTTGAACTCCTTGTAGCGATCCCAGTCGCAGTACGCTTTCTTCACGACGATGCTGCCTTTGAGCAGCAATCGCTCCAAGACGCGATCGATATCGAACTTGGCGTACTTCGCATCGCGCACACCGAGCGCGATGTTCTCGAAGTCGCAGAAGAGGGCCATGCTGGTAATTGGGCGGGTCATAGGAGTGAACGGGTTACGGGTTACGGGTTACGGTAAGAATGGATGACGCGACTTTCTGGCCGTAACCCGTGGCCCGTCGCCCGCCCGCAGGCCGTCTCACAGCCATCCTTTGCGCTTGAACCACCAGTACGGCACGACGGCGGAAAGGATCATGACCAGCAGCGCGAATGGATAACCAACATGCCAATCGAGCTCCGGCATGTGGTGGAAGTTCATGCCGTAGACGCTGGCAATGAAGGTCGGCGGCAGGAACATGACGGCCGCGACCGAGAAGATCTTGATGATGTTGTTCTGCTCGATGTTGATGAGTCCGAGCGTGGCTTCGAGCAGAAAAGTCACTTTGCCGGCGAGGAAGGTCGCGTAGTCGGAGAGCGCCAGCACGTCGCGATTGCTGGAGCGCAAGCGCCCGCGTAACTCCTCGCTGAGCTCAGGAAGCTGCGACTGCTGCACGAACATCAGCAAGCGCCCCAAGCTCACCAGACTTTCACGCGCCTTCGAGTCGAGCTCGCCGCTGAACCCGATACGTTCCATCAGGTCGCGCAGATCGCCACTCGCCGGCGCGCGGCCGGAGACGCTATTGAAGATCGTTCCCGACATTGCGTCCAAGTCGCTGCCGACGCGTTCGAGCACATCGGCGATGCGCTGCACGGACGCTTCGATCAGTCCCGTCAACACAGCGGCCCCGCTGCTCAGACTGCCGCCGTTGCGCTCGCAATAGCTCGCGAAGTTGCGAAACGGCTTGGTGTCCACATAGCGGTTGGTCACCAACCTGCCTTGCGTCAGGATGAATGTAACGGCAGCGCTCTCGGGTCGATCCGTGTCCAATTTGGCCGCGACGGTCATCGTCATGTAGAGCGTGCCGTTCTCTTCGTATAGACGATTGGACGTCTCGATTTCGCGCATTTCCTCGCGCGTCGGCACGTCGATCTTGAAGGTGCGCTCGACGAGCTGTTCTTCTTCCACGATCGGCTCGAGCAGATCGATCCATACCGCATCGTCCGGCAAACGTTCGCCGGCAGCCAGATCGATCCGCTGCAAACGATGCGTACTTGCGGTGAGCGCGTTCAGCATCGTCTTGCGTCCAGTGGCGGTCAGCCGCCGCCGTGTTCTGCGTTCGCTACTTCATTCACGAGCGTGAAGAGTTGTTTTTCGCCGCCGGCATCGCCGACGCCCGTCGTGTACTTGCCATTGATCGTGAATGTCGGCACGGAATCGACGCGATAGGCACGGCTGAGAAACTCGGCACGCTTGAGCTTGTTTTCCACGCCAAAGGAAGAAAACGCACGCTTGAAGTCCGTCTCGTTGACGCCCTGAGCCGCGAAGAACGCCTGAATCTTGTCCTCCGTATCCAGCATGTTTCCTTCCGCGTGGATGGCACGGAAGATCTTCGAATGCAGCTGCTCCAGCTTGCCAAGAATTTCAGCCGTGTAGAACACGCGTGCGTGCATGCGCTGGATGTTGCCCCACACCACCGGCACGCGGACGAAGTCGACGAACTCGGGCTTGCCGTTGTGTCGCCACGCCTCGATCGAAGGGTCCAGCGCGTAGCAGTGGCCACAGCCGTACCAGAACATCTCCATCACTTCGACTTTGCCCGGCGCCACGTCCGTGCGCTGGGCGGGTACGACCCGCTTGTAATTGACGCCTTCCTGGAACTGACGGCTCGCCGGCTGGGGAGCGGGACCCCCGAGACGCAATGAAGGCTGCGTACCCGCAGCGGCCGTATCGGGTGTCGGCTCGACCGGATCTTCCGTCTCGCTCAGCTGTGCAGCAGCGGGCGGATCCTGAGCCTCGCCTTCCGCCGAAGACGCCGGCGCGGACGGTGTGGCATCGGCCGGCGGTGCGCTCGTTTCGGGTGTCGGGGGCGCCGGGGTCTGAACTTGTGTCGCCGGGGCGGGTGGTTGATCGGGCGATTCTTTCTTACCGCAACCGGACAGTCCCGCAACCGCCAGCAATACCAGGCAACCCGACAGCAGCCGCTTCATGCAACACCTCAAGACTTCAAGGGCGAGGGATCAAACCAGCCGTCAACGCAGGCCCTGCACGTAGGAGGCGACGGCGTCGATCTGCTCATCGCTCAAGCCAGCGGCCACGTTGCGCATCATCTGATTCGGATCCGTCTGCCGGGTTCCCGACTTGTAGGCCCGAAGCTGCGCGGCCAGATAGGTTGCATGCTGACCGCCGATGGCCGCATAGCCAGCGGGTCCGTTGCCGCTACCACTCGGACCGTGACACGCCAGGCAGGCCGGCACACCACGTGCCTTGTCACCACCGCGATAGATGCGCTGGCCGAGCGCCACTTTGCCGGGATCCGCCTCGCCGCCGCGACGGGTCTGCTTGGAGTAGTAGGCCGCGAGATCCTGGATATCCTGGTCGCTGAGCATTTTTGCCTGCGGCGTCATCAGGGGGTTCTGGCGGGCGTCGGATTTGAATGCCTTGAGCTGCTTGACGATGAAGGGCGAGCTCTGCCCGGCCAGGCTGGGCCATTCGGGATTCGCGCTGTTCCCGTCGACGCCGTGGCAAGCAACGCAAACAGCTGTCTTGGCTTGACCTGCCTCTGCGGAACCCTCAGCCCATGCGGGCGTCACCGCGCAGGCAATCAGCACAGGCAAGAGCAGCGACTGAAACTTCATCTCAACACTCCGGAAGCCAAATCTGCAGGATTTGCGCGCGGCGTTTTCTATGTTGGCCGGTCGCGAAGGCGCGGGATTGTACACTAGGTCCCCGCAGTGCCATGACGAGCATGACTGCCCGCGCCCTAACCTCCGCGATCCCCCTAACGATGGCTCAATTTCCACACACCGAGTTCCTCACGAGCGCGTGGCAGCCGCATCAATTCCCTGCGGATACGGGGGCGGAGGTGACCTTCGCCGGTCGCTCGAACGCCGGCAAGTCCAGCGCGTTGAATGCCATCACGGGGCGCCCGCATCTGGCGCGCGTGAGCAAGACACCCGGACGCACGCAGCTGATCAACTTCTTCACTATCGACGAGCAACGGCGCCTGTCGGATTTACCGGGCTATGGCTTCGCGAAAGTGCCGGTCGAAATGCAGCAACATTGGCGCGAGCTGTTGTCGCGCTATGTGGAACGCCGCGCGAGCTTGCGCGGGATCGTCATCGTGATGGATGCGCGGCGCCCCCTGACCGACTACGACAGGCACATGCTGGACTGGGTCGGTGCGCAGCGACTGCCCGTGCATCTGCTGCTGACCAAGGCCGACAAGCTCAACCGTAGCGAGGCGCAGACAGCGCTGCGATCGGTGCTCGCCAACACCAGCGAATACGCGACCGCGCAGCTGTTCTCGGCACTCAAGAAGACCGGGCTCGAAGAGGCGCGCGCCGCCGTGCTGAAGCTGCTGGACGGAACGTGGAAGCCTGCTGGATCTGGATAAAAAAGAACCCCGGTGGCTTGGCCACCGGGGCAGATCAACCCGGCATGGGGATAAACCGGGTCTGGTCGCCCACTCAGGGAGGTTAGCGGGCGAGAGCGTCCTGGCCGACGCTCGCAGTTGAGACGTGCTGTGCGATGCGAAAGTTCCGCCGGTTTCATCGCGAAAACCCGGGGGAAAAATCCTGTGGATCAGTAGCTTACGCGCGACGACCGCAAGTCATTGGGCTGCCTACACCTGCAACGCGTGAAGGCCCCGTCGTGGTATTGGCACTACACCTACACCGCGGGGCCCAGTGTGTGAGAACCCGCCGTTTCAAAGGAAGGTATAGGTGACACTCAGCGAAAGCATATTCACGTCGTCCACGTGCTTGACGTCGAACTTCTCGTACTCACCGCGGATCGAGAAACTCAGCAGCCGGAACTGGACGCCTGCGCCGTAGGCAAACTCGGTGCCCTTGTCGTCCAGATCGCCGACATCGAAGTTGGCGTCGTAGTTGATCAGCCCTGCCTTCGCGAACAGGTCCACTGGCCCGACGGGCAAAAAGCCCACCGCGAACCCTGAAAGACCGTCCGCATCGATCTTCACGCCATGGTCCTTGGGCTTGCCGAAGTCGACATAGCTGGCCTCGACGGCCAGCCAATCGAGCGGCCGGATACCGACGATGAGCTTCCACGCGGTGTCATTGCCGTCGAAGCCGACGCCCAGGTCGTCGCTGTCGACTTCCACGTTGGATTCGCCGATGCCCGCGCCGACATAGATGCCGTTGTCCGCAGCGCCCGCCGACAGCGTCCACATGAGCGCGGCGGCGCCCATTGCAGCAATCATCATCCGCATGGTGGTCTCCTGGTTCGATGTGAGGTCGTGTCGTGAATCGTTGTGAGGCAGGAGTTTGTTCCGTATTCGGGCGGTGAGGGGCGGCTGGCTAGCTGGTCGGCTGGCCAGAGAACCGTGCTGGCCAGCAAGCCGACCGACTAGCGCGCCATCTCCCGGCTAGTGCGCCTCGTCCCAATTCTCGCCGGCCCCCATCTCGACCTTCAGCGGCACATCGAGATCCGCTGCCCGACACATCAGCTCGCGCAGTGGTTGCGCGAACTCATCGACGAGCTCGCGTCGCACTTCGAATACGAGCTCGTCGTGGACTTGCATGATGAGGCGCGCATCGAGCTTCGACTGCGCAAGCCATGCATCGACGGCGATCATGGCGCGCTTGATGATGTCCGCCGCCGTACCCTGCATGGGCGCATTGATCGCGCTGCGCTCGGCGTACTGGCGCATGGCCGCGTTGCGCGAGTTGATGTCCTGCAGATAGAGCCGCCGGCCGAAGACGGTTTCGACGAACCCCGACTGGCGCGCTTGATGCCGCGTCTCATCCATGTAGCGACGCACGCCGGGATAGCGTTCGAAATACAGGTCCACATAGCGCTGAGCTTCGCCCCGACTGATACCGAGTCGGCTCGCGAGGCCGAAAGCCGACATGCCATAGATCAAACCGAAGTTGATGGCTTTCGCGGCGCGGCGCTGCTCTGAAGGCACTGCATCGAGCGGCAAGCCGAACACTTCGGCCGCAGTCGCCTGGTGAATGTCGCGCTCTTCGGCGAACGCCTTGCGCAAGCCTGCATCACCGGAGAGATGCGCCATGATGCGCAGCTCGATCTGAGAATAGTCCGCCGCAACGATCACGCTGCCTTGCGGGGGAACGAAGGCCTGTCGAATGCGCCGTCCCTCCGCCGTGCGAATCGGAATGTTCTGCAGGTTGGGATCGGCGGACGACAATCGTCCAGTCGCGGCCACTGCCTGCTGATAGCACGTGTGGACGCGGCCGGTGCGGGGATTGATCTGCAGTGGCAGTTTGTCGGTGTACGTCGATTTGAGCTTCGTCTGCGCCCGATACTGCAGAATCAGACGCGGCAGCTCGTAGCTCTCCGCCAGTTCCTCCAGTACATCTTCGGCCGTCGAGGGCTGACCGCTCGCGGTCTTGCGCATGGCAGGAATCGCGAGCTTGCCGAAGAGCACGTCCTGCAATTGCTTCGGCGAATCGAGATTGAAGGGTCCCCCGGCCGCAGCATGCGCTTGCGCTTCGATCTCCTTCATCGAGCGCGCGAGCTGGGCGCTCTGCTCTTTGAGTTTGGCGCCATCGATCAGCACGCCCGTTTGCTCCATGCGCTGGAGCACGGGCGATAGCGGTTGCTCGATCGTTTCGTAGACACAGCGCACCGTCTCGACGCCGCTCAGCTTGGGCCATAGATGCTCATGCAACTGCAGCGCGAGATCGGCCTGTTCGGCGGCGTAGCTCAGTGCCGGCTCGAGCGCGACCTGATTGAACGGCAGCTGCTTTGCGCCGCGACCCGTAACGGCCTCATAGCTCAGCGGGTCGAAGCCCAGGTATTTGCGCGCAACTGCGTCCAGTTCGTGCTTCGTTGCCGTGCTGTTCCACACATACGACTCCAGCATGGAGTCGAAGCGCACACCTGCGAGCTGGATGCCATGCCGCGCGCAGACGTGCGCATCGAACTTGGTGTTGTGACCGAGCTTGGGCAGCGCTGCGTTTTCCAGCAACGGTTTCAAGCGCTGCACGACGAGGTCTCGCGACAGCTGGTCCGGTGCACCCGGATAGTCGTGGCCGAACGGCACATAGGCCGCATGACCCGACTCGACCGCAAATGACACACCCACCCACTCCGCGCGCATGTAGTCGGGCGTGGAAGCCATGGCGTGCAACGCCATGCGTGACGCGCTTCGCAGGCGCTCGATCCACGCATCCAGTGCGGCCACGCTGGTGATGAGCTCGTAAGTGCGCTCACGCGGTGCAGTCGCTGGAGCAATGCTCGGAGCTGTCCCTTCAATTTCGCCTTGCGGCTCTGCACTCAACGCACGCAGCAACGAGCGCAGCTCCAGGCGCGTGTACAGCTCACGCAGCAAGGCGACGTTGGGTTCTCCCGGCTTGAGTTGCTCGACCTCGATCGTCAGCGGCACATCGCATTGGATCTGCGCAAGCTTCTGCGACAACTCGATCTCTTTCAGGCTGCCACGCAGGTTCTCGCCGACCTTGCCCGAGATCGCTTGCGCATTCTCGAGCAGCTTCGCAACAGTGCCGTACTCGGTGAGCCATTTCGCTGCAGTCTTCGGCCCGACTTTCGGCACACCCGGAATGTTGTCCGACGTATCGCCGACGAGCGCCAGATAGTCGATGATCTGCTCGGGATAGACGTCGAACTTGTTCTTCACACCCTGGCGATCGAGCACGGTACCGCTCATCGTGTTCACGAGCGTGATGTGCTCGTTCACCAGCTGGGCCATGTCTTTGTCGCTGGTCGAGATGAGCACATCGATGCCCGCCGCCGCCGCTCGTTGCGCCAGCGTGCCGATGACATCGTCCGCTTCGACGCCGCCGACGGTCAGCATCGGAATCCCCAATGCCTCGACTGCCTGGCGCAACGGTTGAATCTGCCGATGCAGGTCATCCGGCATCGGTTGGCGCTGCGCTTTGTAGGCGTCGAACAACGCGTCGCGAAACGTCTTGCCCGGTGCATCGAACACCACGGCCAACAGTGTCGGGTTCTCGTCCTTCACGAGCTTGTTGAGCATGTTGAGCACGCCCAGCACCGCGCCCGTGGGCTCGCCGCGGGAATTGCTCAGCGGTGGCAGCGCATGGAAGGCGCGATAGAGATACGCAGAGCCATCCACCAAGACGAGCTTGCGACGCTCGGTCATCGGGTCTCTTCCGCGGGCATGGATTGCACCGGCTCAGTGGACGCAGGTGCCCGTTCCGGGTCGACCGGAGAGGCCGGAACGCTGGTATCCGTCGGCGGGCTCGGCAGGTCTTCCTTCTGTACCTGCGGTGCAGGCCGCGGGCGCTTCAGCTTGTCCGATTCGGCCGGCGACGCTGCAGCCGGCTGCTGCCGATCGTCGGGGCGATACAGCGGGCCCTTGAGACCGCAGGCGGAACCCAAGATGGAGATGGCGATGAGCGTGACGATGAACTTCGACTGCATGGGTGATTTGCCTCAAGCTGGCGCGCTGATTTCGACCACGACTGCCGTCATGCGTGACACGCAGACCAGCCGCTCTTGCTCATCGACGATCCGGATTTCCCAGACGTGGCTACGCCGGCCCCTGTGAAGCGGACGTGCCGTACCGTAAACGTATCCTTCCGACACCGAGCGGAGGTGATTGGCGTTGATCTCCTGGCCCAACACCCGGAACCGGGCCGGATCGACACACAGCGAGGCACCCACGCTAGCCAGCGATTCAGCCAATGCGACGGACGCGCCCCCATGCAGTACGCCGTAGGGTTGCCGCGTACGTTCGTCGACGGGCATTCGCGCCTTGACGTAGTCCGGGCCGATTTCGACGAACTCGATACCAATGTGGGTGGCCAGCGTTTTAGCGCTGATGTGCTGGACGTCATCCAAGGTGTAGGGTTTGAACCAGATCATGGGATTTAATGTAATGGCAGGCCGTAACGTTATCACCCCAGGCTGCCGCTCTGCCGCAGATCGCCAGTCGGCTATGCTTGCACCCTCGCGGCGCTGAGTGCCGCTGCCTCCTCGAGACTGCTCATGACTATCTATCGCTCCCGAACCTCCACTCACGGTCGCAACATGGCCGGGGCCCGCGCGCTCTGGCGCGCAACGGGCATGAAGGACGGAGACTTCGGCAAGCCCATCATTGCGATCGCCAATTCGTTCACGCAGTTCGTTCCGGGCCACGTGCATCTGAAGGATATGGGACAGCTGGTCGCGCGCGAGATCGAGGCCTCCGGCGGGGTTGCAAAGGAGTTCAACACCATCGCCGTCGACGACGGCATCGCGATGGGTCATGGCGGCATGCTCTACTCGCTGCCCAGCCGCGATCTGATCGCCGACAGCGTGGAGTACATGGTCAATGCGCACACGGCCGATGCGCTCGTGTGCATCTCCAACTGCGACAAGATCACGCCGGGTATGTTGATGGCCGCGATGCGCCTGAACGTGCCGACGGTCTTCGTCTCCGGTGGTCCGATGGAAGCAGGCAAGGTGAAGTGGGAGGACGGCCGCACACAGGCGTTGGATCTCGTCGATGCGATGGTCCTCGCCGCCGATGACAAGGTGAGCGATGCAGACGTGCTTTCCGCGGAACGTTCGGCGTGTCCAACCTGCGGGTCGTGCTCCGGGATGTTCACCGCGAACTCGATGAACTGCCTGACCGAAGCCCTTGGGCTTTCATTGCCCGGCAATGGCACGATCGTCGCAACACATGCCGATCGCAAAGAGCTGTTCCTGGAAGCCGGCCGCCGCATCGTCGCGTTGGCGCGCGAGTTCTATGAGAAGGAGAACGCCGGCGTGTTGCCGCGCTCGATCGCGAACTTCAACGCGTTCGAGAACGCCATCGCGCTCGATATCGCGATGGGCGGATCGACGAACACCGTTCTGCACCTGCTCGCTGCCGCGAAGGAAGCCGGTGTCGATTTCACGATGAAGGACATCGACCGCATGAGCCGCAAGGTGCCGAATCTGTGCAAGGTCGCACCGGCGCTCGCCACCGTTCACATCGAAGACGTGCATCGCGCGGGCGGCATCATGAGCATCCTGGGAGAGCTCGAGCGCGCCGGCACCTTGCATCGAGACTGCGGAACGGTGCACGCCCGCACCCTCGGCGAAGCCATCGATCGCTGGGATGTGACGCGGAATCACGAGGCGAAGACACACGAGTTCTACCGCGCCGCGCCGGGCGGAATCCCGACCACGGTGGCGTTCTCGCAGAATCGTCGCTATCCGGATCTCGATCTGGATCGCAAAGCCGGCGTGATCCGCTCACGCGAGCATGCGTTCTCGCAGGACGGCGGTCTCGCCGTGCTGTACGGCAATCTCGCGGTCGACGGTTGCATCGTGAAGACAGCGGGCGTGGACGCATCCATCCTCGAGTTCAGCGGACCCGCGCGCGTGTTCGAAAGCCAGGACGCCGCAGTGGAAGGCATTCTCGCCGGCGCCATCAAGGCCGGCGATGTCGTGCTGATTCGCTACGAAGGTCCCCGCGGCGGCCCGGGAATGCAGGAAATGCTGTATCCGACGTCGTATCTGAAATCGAAAGGTCTCGGCAAAGCCTGTGCGCTCATCACGGATGGACGCTTCTCAGGCGGCACCTCCGGACTGAGCATCGGCCATGTTTCGCCCGAAGCGGCCGAAGGAGGGCTGATCGGTCTCGTCGAAGAAGGCGATCGTATCGAGATCGACATTCCGAACCGCCGCATTCACCTGGCGGTTGCGGACGAAGCGCTCGATCAACGCCGGCGTCGGATGGAACAGAAAGGCAGTGCCGCGTGGCAGCCCAAGAACAGGCAACGCTATGTGTCGGCCGCGCTGCGTGCGTATGCGGCGATGACGACGAGTGCGGCGCACGGTGCCGTGCGCGACGTTACGCAGGTGGAGAGGAAGCGATAAAGCCGACGGGCGACAGGCTACGGGCCACGGCCAGAAAGGAAAGAGGGCTTCGTTCTGGCCGTAGCCCGTAGGCCGTTGGCCGCGTTCCCGCATCAATCTTCTTCCGGGAACGCCTTCTCGAACATATCCTTGACGGTGCGCTCGGCGATGCCGTCGATACTGCGCATCGAGCCTTCGAGGGCGGCTTCGCCGGTCACCTGCAGCAGCGTCGTGCTGTCCTTGGTGGCGAGCTGCAGGACCATCTTCACGTGCTTGACGCTCGTAGGAGCATCCGTGACTTCAGTCGCGCCCAGACGCACCACCTTGCCTTCGACCTGCTCGACACCTGCGTTCTGGATATCCACCGTGGCAAAGCCGTCGACCCGCAGACTTTCCGCCAGGATGTAACGCGTCTCGTAATCGAGCTTGCTGATGCCGGCCTTCTGCATGACATCGCGAGCTTGAGCAGGCGGGAGGATCTCGAGCTTCGAACGCTTGGCGAGCAGTTCGCCCACCCTCTCTTCCAGATCGCCGCAGTCCACGTCCGGCGGGCAGGTAATGGGCATCATCGCAACACGCTTGACGTCCGCACGTGGGGTGTACGGCGTCTGCACGGTGCTCACATAGTCAGAAGCGGCCAGTACCGAGGTACTTGCCACGCTCGCCAGGACGACGATGAGCCGACGCAGTCGCATGTCAGTTCCATAAGCTGGTTCAGGAGCCGTGAACGTACTGGGCTTCGGGGGCGAATTCCGCGAGGCCCTTCGCTGTTTTGGCGTTGATCAGGCGCCGCAGAGCCGAAACAGGGCGACGGTTGGCGGAACGCTCAGGAAACCAGCGCTTTGTAGGCCGCGAGAAACGCTGCGGCGCCGCGATGATGATTCGCAGTCCAATCATCGCCGGCCGCGTGATCGGCCCCGTCGCTGATGTACTTCGCACAGGCGAACTGTGCCCCGAACACCCAGCACACTTTGGCCAGTGCATACGCTTCCATGTCGACCACGTCACAGGTCATGCCCTGCTGATCGACGGCGAAGGAATCGCCGCTGCCACAGACGCCTTGCGGCAGTCCCGGGAAGCTGAAGTTGAAACGCAGCACGGCAGGAATGTCCTCGTAGGGTGTGACCCCGATCTCGAAGCCGAGGGGCTGCACATCCATATCGCGCTGCACGAAGTCCGAACACGACACGAGCGCGCCCGTCGGGAAGCGATGGCTGCCGGCGGAGCCAAAGTTCACGACGAGCGGTAACGGCCCACTCCGCTCGGCATACTCGGTGAGACGCCGCGTCAATGCGATGGCGGCATTCACTTTGCCCAGTCCCGTGTACAGGACGGCGATGTCTTCGGCTTCGAACAGGCCCTCGCCCTCGGCAGGCAATGCCATGACGACCAGCGGTAAGCCTCGGACGCTACCCATAGCGAATCGCCGCTCGTGCGCGGGTAGCCGCGAAGGCTGCCGGGTTGAGTCCGATGTCGATCAACGTTGCAATCGCAACGACGTGGAAGCCGGCCTGCGTACACAGCGCATGCGCCGTGTTCATCGTGCCGCCGGTGGCGAACACATCGTCCACGATCAAGAGGCGGCCCCGGCCGGGCTGCACTTCCAGATGATCGTCGCCGTATTCGAGGGTGTACGCCGCAATGTGGACCGGGGGCGGCAGCTTGCCGCGCTTGCGAATCGCGACGAAACCCTTCTGCCGCCGCTCCGCCAGCGCACCGGCCAGCATGAAACCACGCGACTCGATGCCGCCGATGAGATCGATGTCGCGCCATTCGTCGGTGGAGAAGAGCTCATCCATCGCACGGATCGCCTGTTGGAACTGCTGGCGCAGCAGTGGCCCTATGTCGCGGAACAGGATTCCGGGCTTGGGAAAATCCGGTACATCGACAACGAGCTTCTTCAGGTCACTCACGGCTTGCATTCGCGGCGGGATCACGTGCGCTCACGATAACGCACAATCGGAGCTCGAGCACCCGCGCTATCGTGCCTGCGAGCCGCGGTATTAAGATCCTTGCATGCGCTCGCCGATCGATCACAGCCCACCATGAAACCCGACCCACGCCTGCTCGACCCGGCGATCTATCCGCATTCGATCGAAGTGAGCTCCCGCTTCAGCGACGTCGACCCGCAGCAGCATCTCAACAACGCGCGATTGATCGAGTTCTATCAGGAGGCGCGGCTGTCGTTTCATCAGCGACTGCGCTCGGAGCACGGTTATCAGCGCGACGCACGCAGCCGCATTCTCGTCGCTCACCTCGCGGTGGATTACCTGGGCGAGGTGGATTATCCCGGGCCGGTCGTGATGCGCATGGGTGTGACCCACATCGGGCGTTCGTCGCACACGACGATCACGGCGCTATTCACCGCAGGTCGATGCGCCGGGCTTGCGAAAGCCGTCCTCGTCTACGGGATCGATGGATCGGGCGTCCCGATACCGGACGAACTGCGAGCATTGCTGAGTCGCTATCAACTGCCGCAGGCGCTGCAGGGGTTGTAACGACTCCTGCTCGCGCGGGACCACACCGCTATTTCTTGTACTTCGCGCCAATGCGCCGATAGGCTTCGCGAAAGGCAATCCCTTCCTTCACCACGAGCGCATTCGCTTCGGCTGCCGCATGGATGGAGGGGTCGAGCACGATCTGATCCTTGCGGAACTTCAACTGTGCCAACGCGCTGGGCAGGATGCCGAGCGTGTCCAGGCACATGTCGATGCCGCGGAAGAGCGGCGCCTTGATCAGCTGCAAATCGCGCTGATATCCGGACGGCAGCTTCGCCACGATCCCGAGCACTTCGGCCAGGCACGCCTGCGCCGTGGCACTGCGTCCGCGGATCAGCTCGAACACGTCAGGATTGCGCTTCTGCGGCATGATCGACGAACCCGTCGTAAACGCGGCCGGCAATTCCACGAACGCGAACTCCTGCGTGTAGAACAGCAGCAGATCGGAGGCCATGCGCGCGACGTCCTGCATGATGAGCGTGATCTCGAACAGCAGGTCGGCTTCGGCCTTGCCACGGGATAGCTGCACGGCCGTGACGGGCTCGTGCACTTGCGCGAAACCGAGTGCCTTCGCGCTGCGATTGCGATCCAGCGGCAGGTTCGGTGTGCCGTATCCGGCAGCCGAGCCCAGCGGGCTCTTGCTTACGCGGCGCTGTACGCTCTGCAAGCCTTCCGCATCGTCACGCAGCTCCGCTGCGAACGCGCCGGCCCACAGGGGGACAGAGCTCGGCATTGCCTGCTGCATGTGGGTGTAACCGGGAAGAGCCGTATCGCGTTCGCGCGCCGCAAGTTCATCGAGCGATTGCGCAACAGCAAGCGTGCGCTCCTTCAACTCGTCGATCGCATCGCGCAAGTACAGGCGCAGCGCCGTGAGTACTTGATCGTTGCGCGAGCGCCCCAGGTGCACCCGTCCGCCTGCCTCGCCGATGCGCGCGGTGAGCAGGTTCTCGAGCGCTGTCTGTCCATCCTCGTGCTCGAGTCGAACCTGCCACTCGCCACGCGCATGCGCAGCGCCGATCTCCGTCAAGCCAGTGCGGATCGCATCCAGATCCGCCTGCGACAACAAGCCTTGCGCCTGCAGCATCTCCGCATGCGCAATCGATGCCTTCACGTCATAGGCGACGAGCCGGTTATCGAGCGCGTGGTCCTCGCCCGCCGTGTAGCGCAGTACGCGCTCGTCGAGCGGAGCACCTTTGTCCCACAGGCGGGTCATTGGAGCGCTCCGCGCGCACGGGCCACGGCGAACGGCGAACGGCGAACGGCCAGAAGAGATCTCACAGCCGCCTTCTGGCTGTAACCTGTGACCCGTAGCCCGTGGCCCGCTGTCATTTTCCCGCCTGCTGCTCTGCCGGTGTCAGTGCGCTGGTGTTTTCAACCACGAGCGTGCCGGTGCCTTCGTTCGTGAACACCTCGGCAAGGATGCCGTCGGGCGAGCGGTAAGAGATGACGTGCACGCGGCGCACACCGCCGCGCAGCGCGTCCTCGATCGCACGGGCCTTCGGCAACATGCCGTCCTTCAAGCTGCCTTGTTGCTTGAGGCGCGCGAGCCCCGCCAGGTCGGTGTACGAGATGATCGAACGTGGATCGTCGACGGATTCGAGAATGCCGGGCGCACCTGTGCACAACATCAGTTTCTCCGCCTTGAGCGCGCTGCCGATGGCAGCGGCCACCGTGTCTGCATTGATGTTGAGCAGTTGACCGTTGTCATCCGCGGACACGGGACTCACGACCGGCATGAGGCCGTCGTCCAACAGCTGCTGCAGCACCTTCGCATCGATCAGATCGATGTCGCCGACGAAGCCATAGTCCACGAGCTCGCCGTCGACGGACACCGGCGGGCGCTTGTGCGCGCGCACGAGCCCGGCATCGACACCACTGACGCCGACCGCCGCGATATCGAACTCGCGACAGAAGCCGAGGATCTGCGTGTTGACGAGCCCATTCAGCACCATGCTCGTGACTTCGATCGACTTCTCGTCGGTCACGCGGCGTCCCGCGACCATGCGCGGGGTGATGCCAAGCGTTTGCTGGATCTCGGTGAGCTGCGGGCCGCCGCCGTGCACGAGCACGACGCGGATGCCGACCTGATGCAGGATGGCGACCTGCTCCATCAAGCCGCGCGTCAGCTCCGGCTCGCCGAAAACGCCACCGCTCGCCTTGATGATGAAGACCTTGCCCTTGTACATGCGGATGTACGGCGCAGCGCTACGCAACGCACGGACGGCAACGGAAGGATCAGCACGGGAAATCACGGCAGCAAACCTCGAGTGTTGATTGGTAACTCACTGGGGTGACGGGCGACGGGCCACGGGCGACGGCCAGATGAACACCTTTCTGGCCGTAGCCTGATGCCCGTTACCTGTTTGCATCGCTCAGCCTCGCAAGAGGCGATACAACACCGCCATCTGCACGACCATGCGATTGAACGCTTCGCGGATCACGACGCTGCGTGGGCCATCGAGCACTTCATCGGCAACTGCAACGTTGCGCCGTACGGGCAGGCAGTGCATGAGGCGACAGCTCGGATCCGTACGGTCGAACCAGTCGTTCTTGACGCACCAGCCGCTGACGCTCTTGCGCAGTTGCGTTTCGCTATCGGGATTGCCGTAGTGCAAAGGCGAGCCCCACTCTTTTGCGTACACCACGTGTGCGCCCTTGAGTGCGTCGCCGCGATCGTCGGTTTCACGCACCGTGCCGCCCGCTGCTTTCGCCGCCTGGCGTGCTTTGTCCATGATGGCATCCGGGAGCGCATAGCCGTCGGGCCGCAGCACCACCACTTCCATGCCGCGCATCGCAGCCATGTGCACTGTCGCGGCAGGCACGGCGAGCGGCAGCGCACGTGGATGATTGACCCAGGAGAGCACGAACTTGCCTCGCTCCGGCACGGCGAGCTCATCCATCGTGTACCAGTCGGCAAGCGCCTGGCAGGGATGGTTCATCGCCGATTCCATGTTGATGAGCGGCTTGTCGCACAGCTCGGCCAGCGCCTTGAAGTTGCGTTCGGCCAGATCGCTGGCCAGATCACGCCCCTCGGAGAACATCCGCAACCCGAGCGCATCACAGTACGATGCCAATACCGGCACGGCTTCACGCACGTGTTCCGCCGCGCTCCCGTCCATCACGGCTCCGTTGCGCGTTTCCATCTGCCATGTGCCCTGCCCCGGCGTGATCACGACGGGCGTTCCGCCCAGACGCATGATTGCGCTCTGGAACGAAGCCAGCGTGCGCAAGCTCGGATTCAGGAACAGCAGCCCCAGGACTTTGCCGGCCAGCGCCTGCGGCTGCGGATGCTGCTGCAACCGCGCGGCCAGGCCGAGCATGTCTTTGACCTGGTCGCGTTCGTAATCGGCAAGATCGAGAAAACGATTCATGAGGGGCCCGGGTGGAAAGAATGATGACAGAGGAGCTTCGGGCTACGGGCTACAGCCAGAGGAGAGGGGAGCTCTTTCCGGCCGTAGCCTGTAGCCCGTATGCCGTTCATGGCCGCAACTTACTCAGCGCCGCTTGCAACTGCTCGACGTGTGCGGCACTGAGCGTATAGGGCGCCAGAATGCGCAGCACGTTCGGATCGCCGCTGGTGCCGGTAAGAATGTTCTGCGCCAGCAACTCGGCATGGATCTGCTTCGCCGGACGCGATGTACGCAGTCCGAGCAACAAGCCAGCGCCTTGTGTACCGAGCACCGGACCGACGACACAGGTCTTGCGGATCTGCTCGGAGCGCGCGCGCACGTTCTCGAGCAGTTTCTCGGATTCGATGATGTCGAGGACTGCTTCGATCACGGCGCAGGCCATTGGGCCGCCGCCGAACGTCGTCCCCATGGAATCGAGCTTGATGTTGCTCGCAACGTGATCGGCAATCAGCACGGCGGACACGGGGAAGCCCGCGCCCAGCGCCTTCGCCGTCGTGATGATGTCCGGCGTGACACCGTACATGTTTGCCGCGAACGGATAGCCCGTGCGACCGACACCGCATTGCACTTCGTCGAAGATGAGGATGGAACCGTTCTCGCTGCAACGGAACCGCAGCGCTTCGAGGAACGACTGCGGCAGATCGAGGGCGCCCGCCACGCCTTGCACGGGCTCGACGATCACCGCCGCGGTTTGATCGTTGATGATCGTCGCCAACTGCTCGGCGGTCGTCGTCGGCTTGATGAAGCGCACGCTGAACGGCATCTCGGGGAAACCGTACCACTTCTCCTTCGCACCCCACGTGAGCGCGCCGGCAGCAGCCGTGCGACCGTGGAAGCTGCCTTCGACCGCGATCACCTCGGTGCCGCCCGTCGCCTTGAAGGCGAGCTTCAGCGCATTCTCGTTCGCTTCGGCACCCGAGTTCACGAAGAAGACGGTGTTCAGCCCCAGACCGCAGAACTCCACCAGTTTCTGCGCGGCACGCCGACGCACTTCCAGCGGCGCGGCATTGCTCTGGAAACACAGCGCGCGAGCCTGATCGGCGAGCGCCTTCACCCAACGTGGATGCCCATAGCCGAGCGCAGCCACCGCATGCCCGCCATACAGATCCAGCACGCGGCGACCATCACGCGTGCGCACGAACACACCCTCACCATCGACGATGTCGAGATCGAATTGTGCGAATACGGGTGCCAGATAGTCCGGCAGTGCCGCAGGCGTGGCCGATGTGTTCGTGGCTGTTGGCATGTGTTGTCGCAACCTTGACTACCCCCCACCCAAACTCTTACCCGCCCTGCGGGGGAGTGCAGGGAGACGGCATGCTTCAGTTCTTTCTCAAGTCCATCCCGCGGCCGGCGCCGCAAGTCCCGCCGCATCGTCGATACCATACAGCCGATTCAACAACTGCATGGCGCCGCCGGCGGCACCTTTCACGAGATTATCGATGACGCACATCACGGCGACGGATGTGCCGCTCGCCGCCGCGCTGATGAACGAGTAATTGCTGCCCGCCACATCCTTCACGTGCGGCATCTCGGTGCCGACGCGTACGAACGGCGCGTTCTCATAGAACGACTGCAGCGCCTCGATGAGCTCGGCCGTCTTCAGGGGTTTGCGGCTCACTGCCTGGACGGTCGTGTGAATACCGCGCACGAATGGCCCGGAGTGCGGCACGAAGTTGAATTCCGCCGCGACGCCTGAGGCCGCTTGTGCCAACGCCGCGATCTCCGGCGTATGACGATGGCTCAACGCGTTGTACGAATACAGATCGCTGTGTCGCTGCGGGTGATGCGTGCCTGCACCCGGCTGACGCCCCGAGCCGCTGCTACCCGTGATGCCTGCCGCAAACAGCCGCGGCTCGACCAATCCCATCTGCAACAGCGGCACGCTCGCGAGCAACACCGACGTCGCGAAGCAGCCCGGATGACACGCGTGCTGCGTCGGGATTTTCTGAATGTGCTCGGGCACCGCGCACGTGAATTGCGGAATGCGCCGCGGGGCGCCGTGCGCGTGCTTGTACACAGCCTCGTACGCACCCGGGCTCGTGTAGCGAAAATCAGCGGAGATGTCGACCACGCGTACGTCGCGGCCCTTGCTCTCGCCCGCCGTGAGTACGCGATCGATCAATCCAGCCGACACGCCGTGCGGCGCGGCGGAGATCACAGCAGTCTGCGGCTGCGAGCTCACGAGCTCCAACGCCTCATCGAGACCGATGAACTTCTGCGTCGGATAGATCGGGGCGAGATGTGCAAAAAACTTTGCGAGCGGCTCGCCCGGCTGACTGTCCGACAGCACGGCACGCAGATCGAACTGCGGATGCGTTGCGAACAGACGCAGCAGCTCGCCCGACACATAGCCCGTGCCGCCGAGCACGAGTGCGGGAATCTTCGCGCTCATGAGGGTTGGACCTGGGGCCTTAGGCTTGTGACTTGGGGCCGGAGGAGCTCTGAGGCGCACGCCTCACGTCGCAGGCCCCAGGCCCTCGCGCCACGCGCGCTCACTGCGCCGTCTCCACCACGGTGGCCTTGCTCTCCAGGCCCACGGACTTGATCACCTGATCGCCGAGGGCGGCGCCGCTCGTGATCGCATTGAAGGCGGCCACGCCGAACTGGCTCTGGATGATGTTCACGCCGACGGCGTTATCCGTGGCGGGGCCCGTCACGACGGAGGGCTCGATGCCAAAGCGTTCGCGCAGGAGCTTCACGCCACCCCACGCAGCGACGGGATCGTTGGCTGAAAGGACAACCGAGGTCAGCGTCGCGCGAATGTCCTGCGCGGACAGAATCGCTTCGACGCCGTACGCACCGAGAATGCCGTCGCCCAACTCGAACACGATGACGTCCGGCTGGCCTTGCGCCATTTCGCTGAGCAGCGCACGCGTGATCGCGGGTCCGGTCTTGGCAGTCGTCGTGACCACGCCAAGATCCGTGAAGATCATCGATCTGCGCGCGCCCGCATCTTCCATCGCCAGGATGTCACGACGCAGCGAGACACCCGTCGCCTTGAAAGCGTGCACGTTCAAGCCGCGATGGCGCATGCGGGCGACGATCGCGCAGGCAGCCGCCGTCTTACCTGCTTCCATGCACGTGCCCGCCAGTGCGACGACAGGAACGCTGCGAGTGTTCACGGTCGCATCGTAGTCGAGCCGCTTGTAACCGACCCGCGCCGGCACACCGATGCGTTCGCCGAGATACGGGAACTGCAATACGACACCGAGCACACGACAGTCGAACGGCGTGCCCTTCTCCGGGTTCGCCGAATCGCAGATGCCGAGCACACCGCCGATGTTCAGCAGCTGAATGATGTCGCCTTCCTGCACCGACTCGGGGAGATGACCGGAATACCCGAACAGCGCCTGTCGATGACCCAGCGCACCGACGACGACGTCGCCCTTCGCGACTTTCGCCATGCGGCCGCTGGTCAGCTCGAGCGTGTTGTACGTCGACTTGTTGTTGAGCACCTCGACGACCAGCACGACGCCTTCCTCGCACGGAATGTCCTTGGTCTCGATGCGCAACTCGTGGCTCAGATTGCAGGCCAACGTGATGGAGGCCAGCTTGTCGACGACTACGGTTTTCATTGCAGTGGTGGTTACCTCGGATCAGCGAATCAACAGCTCTGATTTGGCTCTTATCGTTCGTCCTGCGCGTGTCGCAGGACTCACGACCCCGTGCCCGCGCGATGCCAGAAGATGCTCGGCAGCCCGACCATCTTCGAGAAGCCCAGCGCATCCTGCGGGGTCCATTCGCCGGCCGATTCGCCATACACGCCCTTGCTGACCGCCATGAGCGAGTACGGCGAGGTGAGCCCCGCGACGAACGCAGTGCCCGGTCTATACAACACTTTCACTTCACCCGTTACGCGGCTCTGCGACGACACGAACAGCGCTTCGATGTCGCGGCACACCGGGTCCAGGTGCTGGCCTTCATGCACCAGATCGCCATACGGACCGGCCAGCATCTCCTTCACGCGCTGCTGACGGCCTGACAGCGTCAGCTTCTCCAGCTCACGATGCGCATTGATCAGAACTTCGGCCGCAGGCGCTTCGAAAGCCACACGACCCTTGGTGCCGATGATCGTATCGCCCAGGTGGATACCGCGGCCCACACCGAACCTGGCGCCGATCGCTTCGACCCGCTCGATGAGCGCAACAGGATCGAGCTTCACGCCGTCGAGGCTCACTGGGACGCCCTGCTCGAACCCAATCGTGTGTTGCTCAGGGGGCTGAGGCTTCTCGAACGCATCCCGCGACAACACCCATGCGTGATCGGGAATGCTGTCATTCGACGTGAGCGTTTCCTTACCGCCGATCGTGACGCCCCACAAACCGCGGTTGACTGAATAGGCAGCGCCGTACGGCGGAATCGGGAGCTTGCGCTCTTCCAGATACTTGAGCTGCTCGGGCCGCTTGAACGCCTTGTCGCGCACAGGCGCAAGGATCGTGAGCTCCGGCGCGAGTGTGCGCAGCGCCACTTCGAAGCGGACCTGATCGTTGCCGGCTGCCGTGCAACCGTGCGCGATGATGTTCGTGCCCAGCTTCTTCGCCCACTGCGCAATCGTCTGCGCCTGCATCACGCGCTCGGCGCCGACGCACAGCGGATAGAGCTGGCCGCGCTTCACGTTGCCCATGATCAGGTACTTCAACACCTGGTCGAAGTAGCCCTGCGTCGCTTCGACGAGGATGTGATCCTGTGCCCCGAGCTCACGCGCGCGCCGGTCGAGCACCTTCGCAGCGTCCGCATCGATACCGCCGGTATCGACGGTGACGGTGATCACCGGGCGGCTGTAGGTCGCGCCCAACCATGGCACGAGGAACGAGGTGTCCAGGCCGCCGGAAAAGGCGAGAAGAATCGGTTCGGAGCCCGCAGGCAGTGTGTCGGTCATGGATCGCAACCCGTTGCAGAAAACAAAAGAATTTCAGCCAGCTCTCTGCGACGAGAGCTGGTGGCAGCTCCGGTCGTCAGACGTTGAAGACCTCGCGCAGACGCTCGCCCAATTTGCGCTGCTCGCGCGCGTCGTCGGTCGCAATGAAAATGGTGTCGTCGCCCGAGATCGTGCCGACGACTTCCGGCCATCGCGCCCGGTCGATGGCCACTGTCACGCTCTGGGCCGTCCCGGTCGTGGTCTTCACGACTGTCAGCGACGAACCCGCGGTCTTGATCTCCGTGACGAAGCTCGCCACAGCAGCAAAGTGATTCCCCGCGAGCGGATCGTCGACGACCGGCACGATGTACCGATCGCCCGCCTTCGCCACGCCCAGCTCCCGCAAATCACGGCTGACGCTGGACTGCGTGGCCTCGAATCCCTGCCGCTTCAGCACCCTCACGAGCTCATCCTGGTTGTGCACGGGCGCATCGCGCAGGATGCGCAGAATCGCCGCTCGTCGCGAAACGGGTTGGTGTTCGGCAGCCATCGCGGTCAGCTATTCATCAGGGCCCATGCATAAAGTTGCGCGATGGTGCATAAATATGCAGAGAGTGTCAACAGCGCCTTTTCAACAACCGGTGTGTTCGCGCAGAAATGCCACGACGCGGCTTCAGCGGACACGGGGTCTGCTACCGTCGATCCGCGGAAGCTGAAGGACACAACCCACAGGGATGTCGATGAGTAGGACACGAGCTGCTGCGGCCGTACCCGTTGAGCGCATTGCTCAATCCATCTTCATCGTGCGCGGCCACAAAGTGCTGCTCGATGCCGACCTTGCCGCGCTATATGGTGTTGCTACCAAAGTGCTGTTGCAGGCAGTGAAACGCAATCTGGAGCGTTTCCCACGGGATTTCATGCTCCGTCTCACCGCTGCAGAGTGGGCCGCTTTGAGGTCACAGTTTGTGACCTCAAACGACGGCCGGGGAGGACGCCGATATGCGCCCTATGCCTTCACTGAACAGGGTGTTGCCATGCTCTCCAGCATTCTCAAGAGCCCACGCGCGATCGCCACCAACATCGAGATCATGCGCGCCTTCGTTCGCATGCGAGAGCTCCTCGTATCCAACAAAGAGCTTGCCCAGAAGCTCGTGGAGCTGGAGCACAAAGTCTCGTCACACGATCAAGCGATCACTGGCGTTCTCAAAGCGATCCGCGAGCTCATGAACCCAAAGGAACCCAACAGGCGGCCGATCGGGTTCGTCGAGCTGAAGGAGAAAAAATAGACTTCACATCCGCTGCGGGTCTTTGGCCGCCATATCGGTCTTCGCCCCAAGCGTCTTCACATGAAATCCACCGGCAGCTCCTCGAAGCTCGGAATATCCTGCGACGGTTCGTGCCACTTGGCCTTCGAACCGACGAAGGCATGCGCGACCGGTCGGCCCTGGTAGTCCCCATCGATCGCCGACAGCGCGACGCTCAAGTAGTCGCTGGCACCGCGTGCGTAATTCATCAGCCGCGAGCCGCAATTCGAGCAGAACGCGCGGACGCCGCCCGGCGTGTGATATTCCTTGAGCAAGTCCTTGCCCTGAACGAACTTGAGCGTGCTGCGCCGGCCGAATGCCTGCGTGGCGAAGGCCGTCCCGTGAGATTTGCGGCACAGCGAGCAATGACACGTGAAGACCTTGCCCGGCAGATCTTCGAACTCGAATTTGATGCCTCGGCACAGGCAGCTGCCCTTCAGCATGGATGGCTCCTCCGTCATTTAGGCGGCGCAATTTGAACGCGAATGGCGCGGGTTTGAAAGGTCATCACGCCCCATAGCGCCGAATGTTGGGCCCGGAGGCAGGCCAGAGCGCTCCTTGTCAGCGCGAATGCACCCAGGCTCAATCTGGGTCATGCCCCTGACTCCCATCTTCAGTTCCTCCCGGTCGCACCCATGCGAGCAACGCGCGCTCGTCTTGGATGCAGTCGGGATCGAGTCCCAGATCGTGCCGGCGGAAGACCGGTACGTGCTGCTCGTCGCGGCCGACCGTGCGGCCGATGCACGGGCGCAGCTACAGCGTTATGAGGCCGAGAATCGCGTCATCGAGTTGCCACCGGCGCCGCTCTTTCTCCATCCGCATGCCTGGATTGGAACCGTGGGCTACGTCGTCGTGCTGCTGCTCGTCGGTTATCTCGCCGGCGAGGATATGTTCGGCATCGATTGGACGCGCGTGGGTGCGCTCACGGGAACCATGACGGAGACGCACGAGTGGTGGCGCGTCGTGACGTCACTCACGCTGCATGCGGACCTTGGACATTTATTCGGCAACCTCCTGATTGGAGGTGTGTTGGGCTACTTCGCCGGCCAGTTGTTCGGCCCCGGTGTCGCCTGGCTCAGCATTCTGTGCGCGGGCGCGTTGGGAGGAATCGTCGAGGGTGTTTTGATGCCCGTATCCCACGCTACGATCGGCGCATCCGGTGCGGTGTTTGCGACGTTGGGGCTGGTTGCCGCGTACACGTGGCGACAGCGCGCCAATCCACGGATGCGCTGGGCGCAACGCACGGCGCCACTGCTGGCCGCGGCGGCGGTGCTCGCCATGCTGGGCAGTGGTGGCGACAACACCGATGTACTTGCGCACCTCACGGGTTTTGCTTCGGGTCTGGCGGTGGGGCTCCTCTATGCCCGCATGACCACGCGTCGGTTTGCGCGGGCCAGGATTCAGCTGATCGGCGGTGCCATCGCGCTGCTCGTCGTGGGCGGCGCATGGACAGCTGCGCTCTGGTGACGAGTGCCGGCGGGCGCAAACGCGCGCCTAAGACTTTCACGCAATGAAGCGGTGGACAATCACCTGCGCGGATCGGAAGACCAATCCTGCAAATCGAATCTGCATGGGTTCACTCGTGAGGGTTGCGCCTAAATCCCAGGCGCGCGGAGCCGATACAGGACTCGAGCGCTGTTCTTGCGACGCGGCTGGAGTCTGCATGCATCTGCAGGCTCAACACCACAACACGTTGCCGTGGCAAGGGCCCACTCATGAACTCGCTAAAAACCAAGCATCGCATCTTCGGCACCATTTCTCTCCTGGCCAGCGTCCTGCTCGTCGTGGCCATGATCGGTTATCGCAGCGCAAACAAACTGAACGATGCGCTCGCGTTCAACTACGACAACTATTTCACCGCGGAAGCCTTCCTGGGCGAAATCATGTTCACCCAAGGTGAGATAAACGAAGAAATCGTGAGTGCGGCACTCTTCCGCACCCCACAAGCCGTCCAGGCGGCGCAAGCGAGGGTGACCGAGAGCCGCAACCGGATCGTCGAGCTGTGGAAGCAGTACGAGCCCACCATCGTCACGCCCGAGGAGGAAACGCTGGCCGCCGCGTTCGCGCAGGCCCGAGAGCAGCTTTTGTCTGTCAACAACCGCGTCCTCACTACGCTCGGCGCGGGCAACTTCGATCTGGCTGCTCAGATCATTCATGACGAATCTCATACGGCGACGGCTCGAGCCATGGACACAGGTGACACGCTACTTGCTTATCAGGGCAAGCAGGCCGACGCGCTGAAAGAGCAATCCGATGCGATGTTCGAGCGCAATAAAAGGATCATGGAAGTGATGATCGTGCTTGGGGTTGCGACCGCGTTTGTGCTGGGCTGGCTACTCGCGCGGTCGATTCTGACCGCCCTGAATCAAGCCATGGCCGTTGCCGGCCGCATTGCCGCCGGCGAATTGGGACACCACATCAAGGTGGAGCGCAGCGATGAGTTCGGTCAGCTCCTGCGCGCGTTGCAAACGATGGATACCAAGCTCGTCGACATCGTCGCGCAGGTGCGCGGGAGCGCCGACCGCGTCAGTTCGGCCGCACGTCAACTGGCCAACGGCAACGAAGATCTGTCGAGTCGCACGCAGGAACAAGCCGCCGCGCTGGAAGAAACGGCATCGAGCATGGAGGAGATGACGACCACCGTGAAACAGAATGCCGACAACGCGAAGCAGGCAAGTCAGCTTGCCGTGTCCGCGCGCGGACAGGCAGACGCCGGCGGCGACATCGCCGGACGAGCCGTGCGGGCGATGGGCGAGATCAACGTTGCCAGCCGCAAGATCGCCGACATCATCGGCGTGATCGACGAGATCGCGTTTCAGACCAACTTGCTGGCGTTGAATGCGGCGGTCGAAGCCGCGCGCGCGGGAGAACAGGGTCGAGGCTTCGCGGTGGTGGCCACCGAAGTGCGTACGCTCGCCCAGCGCAGCGCCGTGGCAGCCAAGGAGATCAAGGATCTGATCGGCGACTCGGTGGAGAAAGTGAAGACCGGATCGGAGTACGTCGATCAGTCCGGCAAGGCGCTGGTCCAGATCGTCGACAGCATCAAGAAAGTCACCGAGATCGTGGAGGAGATTTCGGCCGCCAGCCAGGAACAGGCAGCGGGCATCGATCAAGTCAACGATGCCGTCACGCAGATGGACACAGCCACGCAGCAGAATGCCGCGCTGGTCGAAGAGTCTTCCGCAGCGAGCAAGGACCTGGAGCTGCAGGCGGAAGAGCTCATCCGCTACGCCGCGTTCTTCAAGATCAACCCTGGGCAGGGTCGGTCCAACGCATCCGCACAGGTCGCAACGAAAGCGCACGCTGGAGAGGCTCGCAGTACGTCAATGACCAGGGCGTCTCCGCAGCGTCTGGAGTCATCGCAGAAGCGTGCCCCTCAACCCGCGCCGCTCGCGCGAGCGGCGACGGCGTGATGTGGCGGGAGGTCTAGTGAACATGTGACGATTGCTTCGATAGTCGTTCATGCGTCCCTTCCCCTGCGAAGCGGGGCTGCTCATCGAGCGCATCGCTATTCCAAGCTCCCCCACCCTAACCCTCCCCCGCTGTCGCAGGGGAGGGGACTACAGCGGTGCTCGCCACAGCACCACCAGCCCGAGCGCAAGGAACATCACGGCCGCGATCGCATGCACGAGCTTCATGTTCAGCCTGCGCGCGGCCACCTCCCCGAGCAGCACCGCCGGCACATTCGCGATCAGCATGCCGAGCGTCGTGCCGATCACGACGACGGTCAAGGAAGCGTACTTTGCTGCCAGCGCCACCGTCGCAATCTGCGTCTTGTCGCCGATCTCCAGGAGAAAGAATGCAATCAGTGTCGTACCGAAGACGCCGAAGCGCGTCTCCGTGCGTGGCCCTTGATCCAGTTTGTCCGGAATCAACATCCACAGCGCCATGCCGATGAAGGACACGGCCAGAATCCATCGCATGTTCTGCGGCGTGACCGTGTGCGCGAGCCATGCTCCCAACGCACCTGCCGCCGCGTGATTCAGCAGTGTCGCGACCAGGATGCCCCAGATGATCGGCACCGGCGCGCGAAAACGCGCAGCCAGCACGAGTGCCAGCAACTGCGTCTTGTCGCCGATCTCGGCGAGCGCGACGACTCCCGTCGAAACCAGCAGCGCTTCAATCATCGTTTGTCGGGCTCACTCGCGGATCGCCATGGGCTCGCACCGCTCACGGGCAGGCAGGTCCAGGGCTCGTACAACACTTGCTTGGCAAAACCCGTCACGCCCGCCTGCACGCAGATGCGCCCGCCTGCGATCTGTTCGGAATCACGCCACACGGGCTGTTCGAACAACGTGTTCTCGGTTTCGAGATCCTCGATGCTGCTATCGGCGGCGGGTATGAAGCGCAACTGCACGACCGGTCCCGCCTCGTGCAGCTCGCCATCGACCAGCGCCTGCACACCGATGCGGCCACGCTCGCGGACGAGCCGCACGCGCGGTCGTGGCAGCGCTGCGATACGCGCTGCGTGTTGCGCAGCGTACTGGGAAATTTCGCGATAGAACTCGTCTTCCACCGCGCCCAGGTTCATCCCGGCCAACTGGAACGTGGCACGCCACAGTTCCATGCCCGACAGGTCGGCCGGCAGGCCCGGATCCGCGAACGCGCGCAGGAGCTTCGGCAGCATTTCGGCTCCGTACACACGCACGATCGCATCGATCAGCGCTTCGCCGGCAGGGTATTTCAGATTCTCATCGCGCAGCTCGACGAGACGTTCGGGGTCGGCCAGCTCTTCCACATGCAGCTCGCGGCGCGACTGCAGCGCGGCCAGCACCAACAATCCCTGCTCACGTTCGCGCGCTTGTTCGGCGAAGTGATAGTGGACCCAGGTGGCGAGTCCTTCGCTGAGCACCGAGGCGTTCTCCCACAACCAATCGCGATCACCGCCGGCAAGCCGCTGCGAGACCACGTGCGTCGTCTCATGGGCCAGGACGATGCGCATGTCGCTGTCCAGGCGCAGACGGATGCGTCCCAGGTAGGCCGTGCCGTCGGTATTCACCGTGGAGCCCGATGCATCCACATCGATCGGCGCACCGGGCGGCGTGTGCAACAGCTCATGGACGCGCTCGAAGATTGCATCCGCTTGCGCGGCCAGGCGCAGTGCAGCCTCCGACTCGTCGGCGGGATACGAGATCCGATAGTGCCGCGTCTGAGTCTGCGCAGGCGGGCTCGGCGCGAAGTACGGCTCTTGTTCGGCGTACGCACTTGCGTCGTCGAATGAGTCCGCATCCTGCGATCGCCACCACAGCAGCAGCGCGACGGCCGACATGGCTACCGTTGCGATCGTCACCACTGCGCCGACGATCGGCCTGCGAGTGGGCAGCGAGCGTCGACGCGCACGGCCAATGCGCGTGAATGCGAACCACGCGACCACGAAGGCGAATGCCGTGAGCCCGATCTGCACCCACATCGTCTCGCGGTCGATCACGAGGCCCGCAGGCGTCAACTCGCCATCGCGCAGACTCAAGGGATTCAACGCCGTCGTGCGCGGGTAGCGCTGCATGAGCAACATCAATCCCGTGGCGACCGCGCCCACGGCAAGCCATGTGAGATGCTGCAAACGTCCAATCGCCGCCCCGACGAACACGGCATTCGCGAGCAACAGTGTCTGCACACCGAACGCCTGCAGCAACAACGGCCAGTGCAGCGCGTGATCGAGCGAGCCGCGCGACAGCACATGCAGCACGATGACGCTGACGAAGCGCACGGTCGGCGCCAGCAGGACGAGCGCAAGAATCACCACGCTCTTCGTCAGGAACACCTGCGTACGCGTGACAGGCAGGCCATCCAGAAAGTTGAGGGTGCCATCGACATGTTCGCGCGTCGTGAGGCCCGTGCCGATGGCAAAGCCCATGAGCCAGAACAGCACCACGTTCTCATCGCTCAACGCGCTGAAGGTGCGCGCGAGCGGCTGCATGTCCACGATCGTGAGCAGCTGCGGGACGATCGCCAGCAAGCCCGCGGCCAGGCTCAAGATGCCCCACGGCCGCAGCTCGCGCAGCTCTTTTCGCAGCAGCGCTCGGATCATTGCACCGCCAGTCGTCGTGCGGACACGCGCACGGGACAGCCGAGCACCGGATCGTCGGCTTCGATGGCCGCGAACAACGACGTGCCGCTTGCGGGCGAGATCGGCAACACAACCGGCGATGTCCGCGCGTCGAAGCGGGAGGTCTCGACCGCGTCCGCAGTCCATGGACCGAGCTCCTGATACAGAATCCAGTACGCCGTCACCCCACTGACCTCGGCTTCGATCGTGGTGCCACGCGTCGCACTGCTTCGCTGCTCGATTCGAGCCTGAACCTGCGGGCGCTTGCGCAACTCCTCTGCGTAGCGCTTGCGCGCTGCCGTGATGGCAACCTGAGTTCGATCGGCCCATTCGGACCACTGCACCCCTGCCCGCGAGAGCGACTCGTCCGGCGTCCTCTCGAACACGACGCGAACGTCATCATGGGGCGCGCTGAAGATCGAGCGCATGAGCGCGAACACCCGTTCACGACCCAGTTGCTGCAGCAGCGCGTGCATCGCTGCAAAGGCAAGGCCCTGCGACACGCACTCGCTCACGTGCTCGCTCGTCGTCGACCACTGCTGCAGTGTTGCGGCGGTGATCGGCGCATCGATCGACGCTGCACGAATCCACCATTGCGCCTGCTCGGCAGGATCATCGCGCGTTGCCCAGTACGCCGACAGGCCATCGAGCAACACATGTCGATCTTCTTTTTCCATGCGACCCAACGTGACATCCGTGAGCACGGAATGCAGCACCAGCTCGCGCAGGAGATCTTGCGGAGCATTGGGAGCCACCTTCAGAACGATGCCATCCGCGCCGTCGAGCCACGCTCGGCGCATCGCCATGGGATCGAGTCCTTGCTGCGGCTGGATGAACACGACAGGACGAATCGGCAATCCCAGCGTGTCGATGAGCGAATCGACGTCGCGCACGATCGTGTGCGCCAGTGCATTGGCCACCGACTGATCGAGATCGAGCGTGGGCAACACACTCGCGCGGGTGTGCTTGCCGACGATGGGCGTGACGTTCTGAAGCTCGAACGGCGGCGGTGTGGGCTTTGGCTGCATCGTCGTGCCGATACCGACGAGCAGCATGACGGCCACGATGATGAATGCCCGCTCACGCGGCGTCATGCGTTGCGCCAGCGTGCTCGCCATCGCACCGGAGCCCCACAACGCCAGCAGGCTTGCAGCCAGCGAGCAGACACCGATCACGACCATCGCCTGCCAGAACGCGGTATGCGACGGCAGACCCTGGGCCATCGCGGCCCTCTGGCCGACGAGACTCAACAGGGGCAGATCGCCCGATGCGAGACCGCCCACACTGCTCGCCATGAACAGACCGATCACCGCCACCGCCCACGCGAGATATCGATAGCGGCCCAAGAGCGCGCTCATCGCGGCGAACGACCACAGTGCCATCGTCAGCAGGAGCGCACTGACCAACGTGGTCAGCGCGGCGCCAAGCGGAAGAATCTCGCCACGCTGAATCCAGCGCAGCGATGCATACCAGCTCGCAATCGTCGCCACGGCGATGATCGCGGCACCCAGCAGCCACTTGGTTGCGAACACGCGCCCACGACTGACCGGCAGCGTCTCGAGGAACAGTTGCGTGCGTCCGCCGTACTCGCGCGCCAGCAGTCGATTCGACACGATCATGACCAGCAGGCCGCCGAAGAACAGCGCATGTTGCACGAGCGCGGTGAAGCGTCCGCCCCAGCGCTGCGATTGGTCGAGCAACGCAGCCAACCCCAGCCCGAAGAACACGAGCGCGGCCGCGATGATCACGCCGTGCTCGCGCAACTCCTTGCGAACGAGCGCCAGACTCATGCGGCAGCCGTCAGCAACCGATCCGTGCGTGCATAGGCGAGGAACACTTCCTCGAGCGAGAGTGCTTCGACCTGCGCGCCGTCGGGCCAGATGGCCTGCGACCACGCAGCTTCATCGCCTTGCGCGACATCGCCACGCACCGGCGTCAATCCCGCTGGCCACTGTTCCACCGGGACGCCAACGATGCGGCGTACGCGACGCAGCAGCTCGCTGACCTCGCCTTCGATGCGCATGCGGCCTGCCTGGATGATGCCCACGCGCTTGGCAACGCTCTCCACTTCATCGACCAGATGCGAGGAGAACAGCGTCGTCGTGCCCCGCTCGGCCACCATCGCCACCACGAGATCGTTGAACTCGCGTCGCGCCACGGGATCGAGGCCGGTCGTTGGCTCATCGAGCAGCAGCAGATCAGGTCGTGGAGCAAGGGCGAGCGCCAGCCCGAGCTTGGCGCGCGTTCCGCCGCTCAGCACGGCGTTACGCCGCTCGGCAGGCACATCCAGGAGGTTCAGCAAGCGTGTGAACTCCTGGCCATCCCACGTGGGGTAGAACGCCGCGACGAACCGACCGAGTTGTCTGGCGGTCATCCAGGGATAGAACGTCTGCTCTTGCGAGACGTAGCCGATGCGGCGTTTCAAGGCGACGGGAATGCGTTTGACACGCTGACCCAACACGTCGATCGCGCCGCTGTCCGCACCCACGATGCCCATCAAGACACGCAACGTCGTCGTCTTGCCGGCACCGTTGCGACCCAGGAAGCCGTAGATCTCTCCTGCGCGCGCGTCCAAAGACAGACCGTCCAATGCCTGGACGCGGCCATAACGCAAGCGGACATCGTTCAGGCGCAGGGCAGGTTCTGTGGACACGGTGCGCTCGGGATGAACTCGATGGGAAGAGCCCACGTTGAGTATAAGCATTCACCCTTCGAGACGGTGATCGGACTTAGAATCGCGCAGGGATGAAGCTTGGCGCCTCCATCACGTAGTGCATCTCACATGACCTCATCACTCGATTCAGCCCGCCGCCTGCTGGCGCTGGCGCAAACAGGACTGCACTTCTGCAAGGAGGAATACGATCGCGAGCGCTATCGCGAAGTGGCGGAGATTGCGACCGGCCTGCTGGCGCGCGAATCCGACGTGAGCGCGACCGACCTGTTGTCGCGCTGGCAAGCGGACGACGGCTACGTCACACCCAAGATCGACGTACGCGGCGCCTGCTTTCGCGCGGATGGCCGAGTGTTATTGGTACGAGAGCGGCTCGATGGCAAATGGACGCTGCCGGGCGGTTGGGCCGATGTGAACGACGGCCCTTCCTGGGCAGTCGAGAAGGAGATCGAGCAAGAATCCGGTTTCACGGCGCGTGCTGTGAAGCTGGCTGCGCTCTATGACCGCAACAAGCACGGTCATCCGCACTATCTCTTTCACGCGTGGAAGGTGTTCTTCATCTGCGAGATCACGGGCGGCTCGGCACGCGAGAGCAACGAAACGGACGGTGTGGATTTTTTCGCAGTGGATGCGCTGCCGGAGCTATCGACCGGGCGCAGCACGGCGACGCAGATCCGACGCATGCTCGAGCATCATGTCGAGCGGACATTGCCGACGGATTTCGATTGAGTCAGCCATTGCCACTTGGTGAGCGGCTGGCGGGACAGCAACAACCGCTCCAGTGCGCGCTGCCAGGCTGCGCGCATTTCAGGATGGCGCGCATCTTCAGGGTGAAGTGCTACGCGCACGCAATCGCTGGATGTCATGCGGCTCACGGCAGTGGCCAACCAGGCGCGGGATGCAAGCCGTCGCCAATGGCTGCGCGCGCTGGTACCGATCACCGGCACGTCCATGCGCTGGCCTTCGTGTAGCAATTGAAAGCCAGTCGTATCTGTGCAGTAGCGGAACGCAGAGGCACGCAGCGCAGGCGTCGCCGCTGCATTCATGAGCCACGCCGGCGGCACGAAGCCCACCGCATTCCAGCCACACCGTGAAAACATCGCCACACCGCGCTCGACACGGGCGCGCGCCTGCACGGCGTCCAGAGTCGCAAACTCGCCTTCTCGCGCCGTCAGCAGCCGTCTCTGACACCACTCTCGTGCAGTCCTCGGCGCACGACCTGCATCGCGATGCACGTACCCATGCAACACCACTTCGTCGCCCCGTGCGACACAGGAATCGATCCAGCGGCGGCATTCCATGGATCGTTCGAGCGACAGGCCGTCGTGAAAGCGCGGCACGCATAACAGCGTGACAGGTGCGCTGGCATCGAGCGCACGCACCCATTGAACGAGCAGGCGACAGTCCGCGAGCGTCGCCGGCGCGACATCATGAATCGCGATCAACACCGTGCCCGTCATCAGCCTTCGGCCTCGCTGCCGATCGGACATGGCTGCACGATCGGGGCGCGCGCGCACACGCTCGAATAGTGCGTGAGCAGGCGCGGAAACACGGCATCCCACGCGTGGCGGTTGGCGGCCCGCTCACGCGCTCGCATGCCGATGGCCGCGCGATCCTGGGCACACACTGCGACGACTGCCTCAGCCAGCGCATCGGCGCTCGCACGCTCTGCGAGCAAGCCCACCTCGCGATCGACCAACTCGGGCAACGCGGCACACGGCGCCGCTACGATTGGCAAGCCGCACGCCATGGCCTCAACGACGACCAGGCCGTACGTTTCGCTGTCGCCTGCGTGGACGAACACATCGCAACTGGCAAGCCAACGCGCGAGCCGCTCGGCACTGCGCTGGTAGGGCAGCACCGTCACGTTGCTGTCGATGCGCTGGCGCGCATGGCCGCCGATGAGCACGAGGTGATAGCCGCGTCCCAGTTGCGCGGCGACCGATTGCAGCATCGGAATGTTCTTCTCGGCTGCAAAGCGGCCCGCATAGACCAGCAGCTTCGTCGTTGCATCCAGGCCCAACGCGGTTCGCAACCGCCCATCGGCGCGTGTTGGCGTGAATGTTTCCGTGTCCACACCGAGTGGCTGCAGGCGCACGTGCTGGATACCGATATCGAGCAGTTGCTGATGCATGCGCCGACTGGGCGCGAGCACGAGCGCGAAGCCGTCGTACAACCGACGCAGGTATGCGCGGGCAACAGGCTCGATCCAGCGCCCTACGCGCGCCGCGACCATCCGCGCCATGTCGGAGTGAAAGAACGCAATCGACGGCACACGCAGGTGGTCGGCGGCCTGACGAACGGCCCACGCCGGCACGTACGGATCGGCGGCTTCGATCAGATCCGGAGCCAGTGCGAGCAGCTGACGACGCCAGGCGCCGCGTGCAATCGGGAAGCGGTAGCCGTCTCGCAGCTGCAGCGCCAGGCTCGATGCAGTACATGCATCGTGCAGACGGCCTTGTGGTGCAGGCACCAACAACGTGTGCTGGATCGTCGGGGCGTGGCGCTTCAGCCACGCGCGTTTCGCAAGCAGGTAGCGCTTGACGCCCCCGCTGCGGGCACAGAAAAACATCGTTGCATCGACAATGTGCATCGTCACCTCACGTTGCGATCGTGTGAACTTGCCGGCCGGCTGACGAATTGCTTCATGAACCTGCAATGCGGTCTCAGCTATAACGATGCTCGTGAGCAAAAGATGTGACAGCTGGATGAAGTTCGCACGTTGTGGCCGGATGACGGTGTCATGACGGCTGCACGTCCTGCGCCCTGGCTGCGCAGCCTGAGTCCGTTCCTGTGGTCCGCCGTGGCGGGCGCTGCGGCGTACATCATCTGGTCGCGCCTCGAACACATCGATGGCGACCAGGTGTGGCTGCAAGTGCAAAGTCTCACGCCGCGAGCGATCACGCTCGCAGCGTTGAGCTGCCTGCTGTCTTACGTGTTCGTCGGCATCTATGAAGGGCTCGCCGTGCACCGTGCCTCAGGCCGTCACGTGCATGCGTACAGCTTCCTCACGGCCTGGATCGCAAATCCCATCGCGCACATGGTGGGGCTCGCGGCCGTGAGCGGCGGTGCACTGCGGTATCGCCTCTACTCGGGCATCGGCCTGTCGCGGCGGCAGATTGCCGGCACGGTACTGCTCACGACGCTGCCCTATGTCCTCGGTATTGCGGCTTCGATCACGACCGTCCTGCTATTCGAATCCAAGGTCGTCGCGCAGTTGCTACATGTGCCGACGGTGCTGGCGAGAAGCGTTGGGGTTCTCATCACGCTCGCACTCCTGGGCTATGTATTGCTGAATCATTACCGCACGGAGCCCGTCCGCCTGGCCGCGTTGCAGTTCCCTCTGCCGGGGGTGCGCCTGACGCTGTTGCAAATCCTGTTCGGTGCCGCCGAGACGATGTTGGTGGCCACCGTCCTGTTCCTGTGCATGCCGGAGGAGCTGGAGCTCTACTGGCTGCAGTTCATCGGCGCGTACATGCTGGCGTTGTTGCTGGCACAGATGAGTCACGTGCCCGCGGGTCTTGGTGTATTGGAAGCATCGATGCTCGTGCTGCTACCGGCGATTCCGCCGGGCAAGCTGATCGGGGCGATGCTGGCTTACCGCTTCATCTTCGAGTTCGTGCCTCTGTTGCTTGCGCTCGTATTGCTGGCAGGTCGCGAAGGGTACGTGCGCGGGTGGTGGCGCGCGCCGTCGACCGTGACGGACTGAAAATCCCCGTTCGCGGAGCAGGAACGCGCACAGACGCACATCAGCGCTTGCCCAACGCCTCCTTGCGCGCGGCTTCGAATTCATCACCCGCATTCCAGGTCGGCATGTCATCCGCATTCGCAACGGCCAGCCCGACATAGAAGCCGAGTTGCGCATCCTCGATCATCCCGTCGAAATTCCAGCTGGCGTCGATTTCGTCGCTCGGCTGGTGATAGCGCTTGGCTTCGTAGTCTTGTTGCTGTTGCGCGCCCCAGTCTGCGGGCTTACCGATAATCTCGATGCTCTCGTCCTGATAGAACGCCGGGACGCCGATCTTCGCAAAGTTGAATTGATCGGAACGGTAGAAGAAACCGCGATCCGGAAGCTGATCGCCGTGCACGACGCGTCCTTGCTCTCGCGCCAGGGTCTCGACGACGCCGTCGAGCGATGACTTGCCCTTGCCGATGAAGATCACATCCCTGGCGCGACCTAAGTTGTTGCCACCGTCGTAGTTGATGTTCGCGGCGATCCTGCCTGCTGGCATCGTCGGGTGGCGCGCGAAGTACTCCGAACCGAGCAAGCCCTGCTCTTCGGCTGCCACGAGCAGGAACATCGTGGAGCGACGCGGTGCCTGTGGTAGCGCGTTGAACTCCTTTGCGATGGCCAGCACCTGCGCGACACCGGCCGCGTTGTCGCGCGCGCCGTTGTAGATCCTGTCGCCCGTTGCATCGGGTTCGCCGACACCGAGATGATCGTGATGCGCGGTGTAGATGACGTACTCATCGCGCAGTTGAGCGTCACTGCCGCGAAGTACGCCATAGACGTTGGCGGTCTGACTGCGCTTGAGCGTGTTCGTGAACGTGAGAGAAGTCGTGATGCCGAGCGGCACCGGCTTGAAGTCACGACTGCGCGCCGACTCCATCAGCCTGTTCAAGTCCTGGCCCGCAAGCTGGACCAGCTGACGCGCGGCCTCTTCGGACACCCAGCCCTTCACCTGAATGCGCGGCTCGTTCTCCGCGGGCAGCTCGACACGCTCGCCACTCCACGATGTTTGCACGACGTGGAAGGGATAGCCCGCAGAGGGCGTCGTGTGAATGATGATCGCGCCGGCTGCGCCCTGACGCGCGGCGCTCTCGTACTTGTAGACCCAGCGACCATAGTAGAGCCGGGCGTTGCCGCCGAAGAGTTTCGGATCCCAATCGGGATCATTGTTCAGCATGAGCAGGACTTTCCCCTTGAGGTCCTGGCCCTTGAAGTCGTTCCACTGGCATTCGGGCGCTTCGATGCCATAGCCGACGAACACGACTTCGGCGTTCTCGAGATTGCCGCGCTCGGCTTGCACGCCGCTGCCGGCGATGTACTGATCCCACCATTTGAGGCTCAGCGTCTTGCCGCCGCGCTTGAAGCTCCACTGCGGCGGCATCCTGGCGGTGACGCCGACGACATCGAACGATTGCTGCCAGGTTCCATCCGGACCGCCGGGATCCAGGCCTATCGCTTTCATCTGCGCCACCAGATAAGCACGCACACGCTCATCGGCGGGCGTCGCAGGCGCACGTCCCTCGAACGCGTCGGCGGACAGCTTGGTGATCTGATCGCGCAGATAGTCTGCCGTCACCTGCTTGCTGGCGGTGATTGCGGCAGGCGGGATCGCGCTCGCAGGTCGAGACGCTGCGCTATCTGCACTGGATGGCGTTTCGGCGCGCTTGCAGCCCGACACTGCGATGCTCAGGACCACCGCACACAGGCCGATCGATATCGAACGCTTCACGATGTCGCTCCTCCGCGTGGGCTGCAAGACGCTACACGGTGTCGGGAGAGCGTGGCAGCATCCGCGTTCAATTCACCGGCAAGGGACAGGGTTTCATGTCCGACTCATCTGCCTCGTTCGCGCCGTACACGTTCGCGGCTGCCGCGGCATGGTGGCCGACCGTGCTCGCTCAATGACCACGATGCCCCACCTGTTGATGATTCACGGCGGGCACGTGGGCGGCCGGACCTTCGAACTGGTGGACGCAGTCCGCGCGGGTGTCGAGTCATACGAAGATCCGCTCGAGCTGCGCGTGCTGCCGGCACTGCAAGCGGGGCTCGATGATCTGTTGTGGTGTCAAGGTTTATTGATCGGTACGCCCGAGCACTTCGGTTACATGTCGGGTGCGGTTAAGGATTTCTTCGATCGCACGTTCTATCCGGCGCAAGACCGAACCGAAGGTCTGCCCTACGCCCTGTTCATCAGCGCGGGTAACGACGGCACCGGCACCGCGCGCGCAGTGGATCGCATCGTCACGGGCTATCGATGGCGCGCGATCTGCGATCCCCTGATCATCGTAGGTGCCATCGACGAGACGGCGCGAGC
>DATELY010000174.1:0-3893 GCA_035276085.1 Steroidobacteraceae bacterium
ATGTTCATGCGCGTTGGAACGACCGCAGAAATCAGCACCGACGTGCGTCTGATCGCCGCGACCAATCGCGATCCGGAGAAGGCCGTCGCCGAGGGCAAGCTGCGGCTCGACCTGTATCACCGTCTCAACGTTGTCCCCATCAGCCTGCCGCCCTTGCGCGAGCGTGGCAATGATATTGAGTTGCTCGCACAGTCGTTCCTCGATGAACTGAACGACCAGCACGGTACGAAAAAGCACTTTCCGACAGCAATCAAGGATACGCTGCTCTCTTATCGTTGGCCCGGCAATGTGAGGGAATTGAAAAATTATGTGCAGCGCGCATACATCATGTCGCGCCCCGATACCCACGAAACAGCCATTGTTCCTGTACAGATATCGCTGGATCCTTTTGCCGTGCGCTCGACGGTCACGATTCCGTTCGGCACGGCGCTCGAAGATGTGGATCGTCAACTGATACTTGCCACGCTGGAGCATTGCGGCGGAAATCGAACACGTGCAGCGGAGGTGTTAGGCATCAGCCTCAAGACGATTTACAACCGGCTGAGCGAGTACAAGGCAAATGAAAAGGGCAAAGATGAAGACGCCGAAATGACAAAGAAAGGGGCGGTTTGAGGGAGTTATGACTTGAGTGGCCGGGGTTCGACTATACCGTGTGCGAGCAGACGAGATTCGCAGACTGCAAACATTCGCTGAACGAACGGAGAGGCGTTATCCAGCGTCCCTTAAGTCGTACGAAGGCCGTCGATTGTAGTCGCGCTCCGTAGCCAGGTCGCGACTCTTGAAGAGGAAGGAAGGATGTAGAGTTCACCAATTAATGTCGCGGTTTGACAACCAATTCGTGTCGTTTTCTACGGCTCGAGCACGCCGATTTCGGACCCGTCCGCTCCATGTCCAACCATGTCGTGTCGCCTTGACATGCAGACACTTAAATTTTTTGACCGTCTGTCCCTTTGCGTGACAAGGCACTGCGATCTACACCGGCTCGGACGTCGGGTGGCGATTGGCTCGACTTTTATGCCGTCGCGCCAGTACCTTCGCTGCCGATCAAACATATACAGTCTCAAAGGCATTCACTAGAGCACTCACAATTCCCTGCCTTCGCTCAAAGTGCGTATTCCACGCCAAATCGAACGCTGATTCCAGAGCAAACCGAGCACGGATTCCACAGCAAAGCGAGCGCCGATTCCACGGCAAACCGAGCAGGGATTCCACGACTGCCCGAGCGCGAATTCCACGCGTAACCGAGCAGTAAGGTGAAGGGACGGCGACGCGGATAACCATGGCACGCTCGACGATTTTGTCGGGCGGCCGAATGTCGAATAAAAGGTTATCCATGCGTCAAATCAGGGAAGTGCTGCGCCTGCGCTTCGTGTGTGAGCGCAGCCAGCGCGAGATCGCGATGACGATCGGCGCGTCAAGCGCGACGGTCTGGGACTACCTGGATCGTGCTCGGCGTGCGCAACTGGACATTGAGAAGGCCTTGGCGATGGACGACGCGGCGCTCGAAGCGCTGCTGTTTCCGCCGCCACCGTCGTTGAGCCGGACACGCCCGCTGCCCAACTGGCCGCTCGTGCATCGTGAGCTTGGCAGGCGAGGCGTAACGCTTGACCTGCTCTGGAACGAGTACAAGGCCCAGGAGCCCGAAGGTTTCGGCTATAGCTGGTTCTGCAAGCACTACGAGCGCTGGGCGGCGGCCCTGCCGGTCACGCTGCGTCAGACGCACACGCCGGGCGAGAAGCTGTTCATCGACTACTCGGGTAACAGGCTGGGCATCGTTGATCCGCACACCGGCGAGATCCGCGAGGCGGAGCTGTTCGTCGCGACGCTCGGCGCATCGAACTACACATATGCCGAGGTTACCTGGACCCAGCAGCTTGAGGACTGGATCGGCTCGCATGTGCGCGCGTTGAACTTCATCGGCGGTTGTGTCGAGATCCTGGTGCCCGACAACCTGAAGTCCGGCGTACATAAGGCCGACTTCTACGATCCGGTTCTGAACCGGACATACGGCGAGATGGCTGCCCATTACTCGATGGCGATCATCCCGGCACGCAAACGTCGGCCCCGCGATAAGGCGAAGGTAGAGCAGTCGGTGCTCCTGGCACAGCGCTGGATTCTGGCCCGGCTGCGCAACCAGCGGCTGTTCAGCCTCGACGAAGCCAATCGGGCAATCGCAGCGCTGCTCGTCGAACTGAACAACAGGCCGTTCAAGAAGCTGCCCGGCTGCCGCCGCAGCGCCTTCGAGGAACTTGATCGCCCGGCACTTCGCCCGTTGCCAGAAAGGCCTTACCAGTACGCGCAGTGGAAGGTTGCCCGCGTCGGCATCGATTACCACGTCGAACTCGACGAACACTATTACTCGGTCTCGTACTGCCATGCCCGGGAGCAGGTCGACGTGCGCCATACGAAGACAACTGTCGAGATCTTCCTGCGCGGTCAGCGTATTGCCGCGCATGCGAAGAGCGAGCGCCGCGGCCATCACACCACGATCGCTGCGCACATGCCTCCGAATCATCGGGCTGCCACCACGGAGTGGAATCCGCAACGGCTGATCGACTGGGCCACCGACATCGGTCCGCACACCGCTGCGGTCATCGAATACCTGCTCGGCGGTCGCCAGCATCCGCAGCAGGCTTACCGCGCCTGCCTGGGCGTGCTGCGCATGGGCAAGGACTACGGCCGTACGCGGCTGGAAGCCGCCTGCCAGCGTGCCATTGATCTGAAAGCGCCGAGCTACCGGTTCATCGCCTCAACGTTGAAGAATGGTCTGGAGAGCAAGGCCGATGCTCCCGTCGGCCAGACCGAACTGCCGCTCGTGCACGCCAACGTGCGCGGGCCGTCCTACTACCACTGAAAGGAGATCATCGACATGCTGCATCACCCCACCGTTGAGCGGCTGCACGAGTTGCGCCTGTTTGGCATGGCCGCGGCGCTGGCCGACCAGCAATCCCAGAACAGCATCGATCAGCTCGGCTTCGAGGAGCGCCTCGGGCTGCTCGTCGAACGCGAAGCAAGCGAACGCCAGTCACGCCTTCTCACGGCGCGGCTGCGCCGCGCGAAGCTGCGCTTCCCTGACGCGGTACCGGAAGACATCAACTACCGCGAGCCCCGCGGACTTGACCGCGCATTACTCGCCCGGCTACTTACCGGTGAATGGATACGGGCGCGCCAGAACGTAATTCTGGTCGCGCCAACCGGGCTTGGCAAAAGCTGGCTTGCATGTGCGCTGGTCAACCAGGCGTGCCGTCACGGCTTCTCGGCCTGCTATCTGCGCATGCCGAAGTTCAACGAGGAGATGGCCATCGCGCACGGTAGCGGCGGCTACGCGAAGCTGCTCTCGCAATGGGCCAAGACCGACATCCTCGTCATGGACGACCTCGCCATGGCTCCGCTGTCGGATCCGGCGCGTCGCGATCTGCTCGAGGTGCTCGACGACCGACACGGCCGGCGCTCGGTGATCGTGACCAGCCAGATTCCGGTCGACAGCTGGCATGCCGCCATCGGCGATCCAACGCTCGCCGACGCGATTCTCGACCGGCTGGTTCACAACGCGCATCGGCTCACACTATCGGGCGAGTCGATGCGCAAGCGCCGAAATGGATTGACCACCGAAGACGAGAAGGAGTAAAAGAACTCACCCCGCGTCGCCACGTCCGCAGCGCTCGCTTTGCTGTGGAATCTCCGCTCGGCTTCGCGTGGAATGCCTGCTCGGTTTGCCGCGGTACGGCTGCTCGATTTGCGTGGAATACGCAGACCGGCTGCCCGGCACGAAGAAACCGCGCGAGTTCACGCGCGACGATCTGGATCAGGCAATCGTGCAGATCGCGCAGCCGTCGAAGGCGCCTTCCACACCTGGCCAGCGGTCCGCACGCACTCACTGAACGGACTGACAC
>DATELY010000175.1:0-9613 GCA_035276085.1 Steroidobacteraceae bacterium
CTTTTGCATTCCAGGATCGTCTTCGACGATCAGGAGACAAGGTTTTTCAGATTTTGCCATGGGTTGATCGATTCCAGCGAAGGACCGAGGTTGAAAGGTCTGCAGTTGATGCTTCGGAATGCGAGGCGACCGGCAACATGATGGAGAACTGAGTACCGAAACCTTCGCGACTTTGTATGTTCACCTGTCCACCGATGCTACGGACATACTCCCTGACCTGGTAAGCACCGACACCCATTCCGCGTGCGCCCTTGGTACTGTCGAAAGGGCGGAACAATCTTTCACGAATGAACTCGGGTGACATCCCTGATCCACTGTCATCGACGGTCAATACAACGCCTGTATCGCGCAGCTCCGACGTAATGGTGATAGCGCCGTTCTCGTCACATGCATCCTGGGCGTTGCGAATCACGTGTTCTATCGCGCTGGCGAGTTGATCTGCATCGGCAACAACCGTTGCTTCGGACAGTTCGCTCAACACCGGCATCGGCTTGCGATTCTCGCAACGACGAACAGCGGCTGCGACCACTTCAGGCAGCGGCACGGGCTTCGCGATCCGCGTGACGCCCTTGCCAACGAGTTGCTCCATTAGGCGCGTGATGCGATCGACCGTATTTGCAGCCGTGTCGATCACATCCTCCACAAATTCAGGATTGTGTTTGTGCCGTCGCGCGTTGGTCACGATCAGTTGCAATTGAGCGACCGAGTTCTTGAGGTCGTGCATCATGAATGCGCTGAGCTTGTTGTAGGCGTCGAATTGACGCCCTTCCGCAAGCGCTCGATCGGCTTCCTGCTGAGCAAGGTGCGTAGCGATATGACGCCCGACAGTGCGAAGCAAGTCCCTATCCTCATAGGTAAGCTCGAAAGGATCGGGCGGAGAAGCCAGAACAACGAAGCCGATGAGCCGATCCAACTGCAGGATCGGAGCGATGATGCGGGCCGCCTTGTTCGCACTGAGGGCGACTGGCAGTTCCAACGTGCCTCGCAGATCTCCACTATGACCACCCTCCTCGAGGTCGACTATCCAGCGCCGCGTCCGAAGCAGCTGGACGAGCGCGATGCTCTCGTCGATCTCTGGAAATTCGAAATCGGAATCGAAACGGTGCGGCCATCGCGCAACGGGCACGTAACGTGAGACGTCAGCGTGATACACGTACAACACCCCACTGGGACTGGAGAATATCTGCGCAATGGCTTGTACGCAGACGCGACGCACATCCGGCTCGTCGCTCGCTGACAGAGTCTCGATAAATCGCAGCCATTCCAGGCGATAGTCGTACTTGTTACGGTAGAAGTGCTTGCTGATGAAGACCTTCGCATGCCGCCGCAGGCTCTGCGAGGAAACGAGCGCCACCAGTAACGCAACAGCCGCTCCAAGGAAGAGAATTTGCGCCACCCCACCCCAGCTACCGCTGTGCGTGCGCACCCAGTAGCCACCGAAACCCATGGCGGCGAGATACCCACAGATGGCAGCCGTCGTGGCCGAGTACAACACGAACTGGCGCGAGATGAACAAATCCATGGACCAGGCGGGCTGGGTGCGCGCCGCGAGCGCAAGCAGGGGCACAGCAGCAGCATTGAGAAAACCACGGGCGTTCCAAAGGTCCGCTGCTACGCCTCGGAGTAACTCCGCCTGCGAATACAGAAAGAGGTCATACAGCATCAGTGCTCCGACACCAACCACAAGGGAGCGCAGCGCCGCGCGTCCGATTGGTGTGGTGTTGCGGTAGATCTGCTCGAGCAGCAGCAGGTTGATCACGCTAATGACAAGCCCTGCGCGCGATAAGACCAGCGCTGGAGACCAGTTCAGGGCATTGAACTTCGCGAGCAAAGGTGACGCAACGGCGAACAGAAAGCACAAGCCCCAGATACCGTAGGCCGCGCGCAGCCACGTTCTTCGCAGCAGCGGCGAGGCCAGACCGGCCAACAGGAATAGCCACATGCCGTCGCGGAGGATTTCGATTGCGCCTGCCCAAGGCCACGTCAGCACACCCCATTGAGCGTGGGACGCAAGCATTGCAGCCCAAACAACGGTGAAACCGCACGCAAGGATTACGCGAATACCCTCGCGTCGCCCTCGCCATGCGACGCCAAGTAATACTGTCAGCACCCCGAAGGCGATGGCAGCCAGTCCATAGCCCAGAGTTCCCGCCCCCATTACGCTAACCGCGGGCGCTGGTCAGCGATGGAGCGCACGCGACAGGCACGCCGATCCGTGCAATGCCGAGCGGTCAGCGTGCCCCCTTGCCCCACACGATCACCTCCACGGTTTGAACCAGGATCGCAAGATAGAACAGCAAGCTATGGTTCTTCACGTAGAACAGATCGTACTGCAGCTTCTCGGCTGCATCCTGCTCCGATGAGCCGTAGGGATAACACAGCTGGGCCCAGCCCGTGATGCCGGGCTTGATGGAGTGCCGTTCACGGTAGTACGGGATGCGCTCGTTGAGATGAGCGACGAACTCAGGGCGTTCCGGACGCGGGCCCACGAAGCTCATTTCCCCGCGCAGGACGGAGAGGATCTGGGGCAGCTCATCGATGCGTGTCATGCGGATGAAGGAACCCACTTTGGTGACGCGCGAGTCGTTCTTTTGCGCCCACTGGGGCGCGCCGTCGCGCTCGGCGTCCTCACGCATACTGCGGAACTTCATCAGTCGAAATGGCCGTCCGTACTGTCCTACTCGCGTTTGTCGATAAAAGATTGCAGAGCGCGGGCCGTCCTCGAGCTTGATCGCAATAGCTGTAAGCAACATGACTGGAAGGGTGATGAGAACCAGCAAGAAGCTCGCGACGATATCGAACATGCGCTCAAGGACGGTGTTGATGCGGCCTTGACGGAACCCTTCGGAGAAAATCATCCAACTCGGGTTCAAGACATCCAATCTCACTTTCCCGGTTTCGCGCTCGAGGAAGCTCACCAGCTCGGTGATCTCAAGGCCCTCGAGACGGCACTCGAGCAGGTGCATCATTGGGAAACTCCGGCGGCGGTCGTCCATGGCCACGACAATCTCATCCACCTCCTCCTTGCGGCAGATGGCCAACAAGTCGGTGGTGCCTTTGATCTGCTTCGATTCGGGCACACCGACCGCTGCTTCGTCTCCCTCAGCGGTCACGTACCCAACCACCGTGAACCCCCGCCGATCGGAGCGACGCCGGAGCTTGGCGATACTGGCAGCCCGCCGGCCTGTGCCGTAGACGAGCACACGACGTTTGAAGATCTCTTCGTTTACGAGCCTCTCTAACAGGATGCGCAACGCCGCCGCTTGCAAGAACGAAAGGGTCGCAATCAGCAGCAAGGCGCCGCGTCCGAGGTGCAGTTCTGGAATCAGATAGAAGACGATGGCCAGACCGATTGCGCCGCCCAGGATGCTGGCCGCGACGCGCGTGAGCATGCCCAGCAGACGGGAGCGCTGACGGGCGTTATAGAGCCCCATTGCCGCCATCGCGATGAACATCACGGCCGCGCACAGCAAGCCTCGCGGCTCGATTGGCCCGATGTCAGACAGCGGCGTATCGAAAAAGCGTCGCAGCGCATACGCCGCACCGAATGGCGCCAGGTAAAACCCGAAGGTTTCGATAAGCGCCAGCAGAGCAAGCGGCAGCTGCCAGTAGTGCTGAAAGATTCGGATGGCCATTTATTGCAGTGCGTCGACCGCTCTAACGGCCGCAGCGATTCGAGTTGATTGGACGTATGGAGCCGCAAGCGGAGGACCTGCTGCAACGGTCGTAAGTGTAGGCGTAGCCATACTGCGGCCCCGTGAAGGCAGTCACAGCCCCAGACCCATTGGACGATGTGGATCTAATTGACAACTATTCGCATTTACATCTACGCTGTGCCCAGTTGTTTCGAGGTCAGCCATGTACGTCTGTGTCTGCCGAGCCATCAGCGAGCGCCAAATTCGAGAGAGCGTTCACCGTGGCGCTTCTTCGCTGGAGGAAGTGAAGCAGCTGCTGCCCGTAGCGAGCTGCTGCGGCTGCTGCGAAGAAACCGCCCGCGAACTGGTTCAATCCGAGGTGCGCAGCAAAGCTCGACCTGCGGCTGCTTAACCTTCGGCACCGCAAGCGCTGTTGCCTACAACGCGGGGCACACCCCATCATCCCGCCTCCACTCTCGGAGGCAGTCGCGATGCAAGGCAACCCCAACATCATTCGTCACTTGAACCTCGTTCTCAAAAACGAGCTGACGGCGATCAATCAATACTTTTTGCATTCGCGCATGTTCCACCATTGGGGCCTGAAGCGCCTTGGCGATTACGAGTACAAAGAATCGATCGATGAAATGAAGCATGCCGATCGCCTGATCGAGCGCATCCTGTTCTTGGATGGACTCCCCAACCTACAGGACATCGGCAAGCTGCTCATCGGGGAGAACGTCCGCGAAGTTCTCGAATGCGATTTGAAGCTGGAGATGCAGGCCCATCCGCCGCTGCGCACCGCAATTGCAGAAAGCGAGAGTGCCGGCGACTACGTTTCGCGCGAACTCTTCGAGAGCATATTGGAATCAGAAGAAGAACACATCGACTGGCTCGAGACCCAGCTCAGCCTGATCGACAGAGTGGGTCTGGAGAACTACAGCCAGAGCCAGATGAAACCGCCGGAAACCTAAACGGTCTTCGAGGTCACGTTGGACAGTGCACTTCGAATACCTTCGGCGTTCACGGACACGACTGCGAAGTACCACGTGCCGGTTGCCAAGCTTTCGACAACGTAGGTGCTCATGGAAGCATTGTCGATCTCAATGCTCTGGGAGAGGTTGTCCGCACTCCGCCCATAGAGCACCACGTAGCCTGTCAGGTCGGTCAACGCAGAACCATCGGTGTTTGAGTTGGGCGGCGTCCACGAGATGGTGGCCACGCCGGTGCTGAGCGCGACGACATTGATTGAGAACGGTCCGAGCCGTGCGGTATTCACTCCATCACTTACAGAAATTACGACGCCCGAATAACTCCCCACGGCAGAGGAAGGCGGTGAGCCAGAGATGCGCCCGGTCGACGCATCGAAAGTCGCCCACGACGGCAAGTTCGTCACGCTGAACTGAAGGGCTGCGCCTTCTGGATCCTGAGCACTGGGTTGGAACGAATATGCTTGGCCCGCTTGCGCATCCGCGCCGGGCTGTCCGCCGATGCTTGGAGCCGCATTCGACGACGGCGAGCCGTTCCCTTGTGTCGCCTTGGCTGAACCACCCCCACCTCCGCCGCAACCAGCGAGTGCGATCAACACCGATCCGACTAATGCGACCCACCGTGTGGATGTGGTTACTGGCAAAACGTTCTCCCGGCTGTAGTGCTTTCTACGACGTATCAAGTGCCGTGCCAGATGGATTTTTTATTCGTAGCGTCAGGAACATACGTAATTTCGCACCTGCGGCAAACAGGCAGATGACGCTCAGGTATGTCGCGGATGAGGTACACGCGCGTGTCCATCGACTCACTACACTGATGTAAGCGGATGAAATTCGAGGGGTTTTGGGTGGGTCGCCGACCGCAGACAGCTTGGCCCAAGATGACACACCGCTAGACATAATTGCGACAAGCAGACCGTGCTGGAGACAACAAGGACTGGGGCTAATGACAGCCCCCAGAGCTAATTCGAACCATGATGAGCTCGCGTCGGCGATTGGCGTCCCCAGGGGGATTCGAACCCCCGTTACCGCCGTGAAAGGGCGATGTCCTAGGCCTCTAGACGATGGGGACGTAAACGAACTGCGGGAGGTCTGGTGGAGCTAGGCGGGATCGAACCGCCGACCTCTTGCATGCCATGCAAGCGCTCTCCCAGCTGAGCTATAGCCCCACGCGAGAGGCGCGCAATGTAGGGAACGAGGTGAGGAGTGTCAAGGCGACTTTGTGTTGTTCGAAGCGTAGTGGATTGCCCGCTGCACGCGTTCCAGCGTCGTTGCGCGACCAAGAATCTCGAGCGTTACATCGATCGGGGGCGAGACGGTCGTGCCGCTCACTGCGACGCGCAATGGCTGCGCAACTTTGCCGAGTCCGACGCCGCGCGCTGCTGAAATGCGCTCGATCGCGGAATGAATCTCTGTCGCAGTCCATTGGCTGAGCAGGCCAAGTGTCGCATGCAGCTCTTGGAGTATCGGCGCTGCTTCCGGCGTCAGGTTCTTCTTCGCCGCTTTCTCATCGTACGCATCGAAGTCACGGAAGAAGAAAACGCTGTTCTGCGCCATTTCCTTCAACGTCTTTGCTCGTTCCTGCTGAGCTTTCGCCACCGCGGCCAGCTTCGCCGCATCCGTGGCATCAACCTGCAATGCCTCAAGCTGTGGCCGCAGATACTGCGCCAATCGCTCGGGTGACGCGCGCATGATGTGCTGCTGATTGATCCACAATAGCTTGTCGGGATTGAATGCCGAGGCTGACTTGTTCACGTCGTTGATATCGAACAACCGGCACAGCTCATCGAGCGAGAAGATCTCCTGATCTCCGTGAGACCAGCCCAGTCGCACAAGGTAGTTCAACAACCCCTCGGGCAGGAATCCCTCCTCGCGATACTGCAGCACACTGACGGCACCGTGACGCTTGGAGAGCTTCGCACCGTCTGCCCCGAGGATCATTGGGACATGAGCGTAAACGGGGACTTCACCGCCCAGCGCCTTGATCATGTTCATCTGTCGCGGCGTGTTGTTCAGATGATCATCGCCGCGGATCACGTGCGTGATCTTCATGTCGAGATCGTCGACCACCACGCAGAAATTGTAAGTCGGTGTCCCGTCAGAACGCGCGATGATCAGATCGTCCAGCTCGACATTGTCGAACGCCACGCGGCCGTGGATCGCGTCATCGACGACCGTGACGCCATCCTGGGGGTTCTTGAATCGCACGACGAATGACGCACCTGCGGGCGCGTCCTTGCGATTTCGGCACGTCCCGTCGTAGCGCGGCTTCTGTTTGGCCGCCGTTTGTCGAGCCCGCATCGACTCCAGTTCTTCCTTCGTGCAATAGCACCGGTAGGCTGTATCGGCAGCCAACATGTCCTGGATGACGGCCGCATATCGATCCATCCGACGCGTTTGATAGAACGGGCCTTCATCTGCTTTGAGCCCGAGCCACTCCATGCCATCCAAAATGACCTGCGTGGCCTCATCCGTGGAACGCTCGCGGTCCGTGTCCTCGACACGCAGCACGAACGTACCGTTGTGACGACGGGCATAGAGCCAGCAGAAAAGCGCCGTGCGCACGCCACCGATATGGAGCATGCCAGTGGGGCTGGGGGCGAAGCGGGTTCGGATCATCAGAAGGAAGCGGTTGGCGGTTAGCGGTTGGCGGTTGGCGGTTAGTTGAAAGAAGCTACGGAAGGCTTCTAACCAACCGCGAACCGCCAACCGCTAACCACATTGCCTTGATTTGGTGGGCGGTACAGGGATTGAACCTGTGACCCCTGCCGTGTGAAAGCAGTGCTCTACCGCTGAGCTAACCGCCCAATGCCGTTTCGAAGGGAGCGGTAGTGTAGGGATGGGAGGGGATGGGGTAAAGGGGAATGGGGTTGAAGGCGGAATGGGGGAATGGCATTGCGCCATCTCGCATTTCGCCATCCCGCATTCCCCTCTCAATGCGCTTCCTCGCCGCCAATCGCGTTCAACAGCTCTTGCGTCTTCTGCTGCATGAGCCACACGTCCCCCCTGCTCTCCACATTGAGGCGGATGAGGGGTTCCGTGTTGGATGCCCGTAGGTTGAATCGCCAGGTGTCGAACTCAACGGACACGCCATCTGTGTAATCGACGCTCTGCGCCTTCGATGCGTACTGCCCCTCGATCTTCGCGATCGTGGCCTTGACGTCCGGCACCTTGCGGTTGATCTCTCCGCTTGCGGGAAACCTGGCGATCCGGTCGCCCACCAGCGATGAGATGGACTTGCCGCTCTCACACAGCAGCTGAGTCACAAGCAGCCAGGGCACCTGTCCGCTGTCGCAATAGCCGAAAGCGCGAAAATAGTGGTGAGCGCTCATTTCGCCGCCATAGGCGGCGTCAGCGTGGCGCATCACGTCCTTCATGAACGCATGCCCAGACTTTGACATGACCGCTTTGCCACCCAACGACTGCACCATCTCCAACGTCGCCCACGTCAGCCGTGGGTCGTGAACGATCCGCGCACCCTGCTCTTTCTTCAAGAACGCGGAGGCAAGCAGGCCGACGATGTAATAGCCCTCGATAAAGTTGCCATGCTCATCGAAGAAGAAGCAGCGGTCGTAGTCGCCATCCCAGGCGATGCCGAGATCCGCCTTGTGACGCTGGATGGCTTCGATGGTGGACGTGCGATTCTCTTCGAGCATCGGGTTCGGCACGCCGTTCGGAAAAGTGCCATCGGGTGCGTGGTTGAGCTTGATGAATTCGAACGGCAGATGCTTTTCGAGCTTGTCGATCACGAGGCCAGCGCCGCCGTTGCCGGCGTTCACGATCACTTTGAGCTTCTTCAGCTTGCTGCGATCGAGATAGGACAGGAGATGCTCGATGTACTTGTCGCCGATGTGGAGCTCGTGGCGAGTGCCCTTCTTCGACGGCGTGCTGTACTGATCCGCTTCGGCAATCCGCTGAATGTCTTTCAATCCCGTATCGCCACTGATCGGACGCGATTGCTCGCGCACGAACTTCATGCCGTTGTAGTCCGGCGGATTGTGACTCGCCGTAACCATGATGCCGCCATCCATGTTCTCGGAGAACGTCGCGAAGTAGACGACTTCCGTTCCGCAGAGACCGATGTCGTAAACATCGACGCCGGAATCCAGTAGACCGTTCGTCAAGGCGGCACAGAGCTCGTTGCTCGACAACCGAATGTCGCGGCCAACGATCACTCGCTTGGGTTTCAGCCATTCCGCGTAGGCACGACCAATGCGGTACGCGACCGCAGGATTGAGCTCGCTCGGGATGCGAGCACGGTAGTCATAGGCTTTGAAACCGGCGATGGCGGACATGGCGTGTGGGCGTGTGGGCGTGTGGGCGTGTGGGCGTGTGGGCGTGTGGGCGTGTGGGCGTGTGGGCGTGAGTGTAGTTAACCCGGAAGCAATTGGAAGCGCTCTCGATTCAGTTGGCGTCTTGAGCGCGTCGCTGGAGAGATCCGATCAAGCTGTTGATCATCGCGTGGACCCGCGCGATACGCTCGAACATCTCCGCGTCAGCACTCACAAACCCCAAATCGCGAGCCAGGGTCCAATGCGAGTGCAGCTCTGACAAGGAGCCTCGGGCGATCCGCAGGGACCGGATCATCTCGCGAGTTGTGCCGCGTCCACATCCCTCTGCAATGTTGGCAGCAATGGATACTGCCGCACGCCTGATCTGATCAACGAGCGCAAACTTTTCTTCAGCAGGAAAGCCCGCAGTTGTCCGGTACGCTTTATTGGCAATCGCTCTGCTCAGTTGCCAGACATCGAGGTCGGTGTGGTACCGAATCTGACGTTCCATGTCGAAACCTCCAGCTGCGCTTGCTTCGTTGCTTACACGTCCACACATTACACGCCCTTCACCTACCTCCCATACCGATCCTCGAATCTTACGATGTCATCTTCTCCCAAATAAGAACCCGACTGCACTTCGATGATATGCAGTGGAATCTTCCCGGGGTTTTCGATGCGATGACGCACGCCGAGCGGGATATAGGTCGACTGATTTTCT
>DATELY010000176.1:0-81724 GCA_035276085.1 Steroidobacteraceae bacterium
CGAGGCATTGCGCTTGAGAACTTGTGCCCATTCGGTTCAGCGCTTGCAGAAGACGAGCAACTCGGGCGTGCGAAGTGCTGTTGAGTTGCACACCGCCAGTTAGGTGCAAGAGGTCGCGCGGTCACGTTGAGTCGAGACGCTCGAGCGGCGACGTTACGCTGCAGTCCACCGGGCTGGAAACGGCTGGTAGTAGGGAGTCCAAGTCGTTGAACTGGCGGGGAGCTTTAGGTTGACGGGCGGCTCCTTTGTAGATGCGCATAATCAATATTATGTGAAGTCATGGGGTAGGCGGTTTCGTCGGACGGCCGTCAGGTGCCGCGTCTCAGTAATGACGTGATACACGCTGCCAACCTGCAGGCATGCATGCATGAAGATCCCGTGATCGGGCTTCATCGAACCCACTCGAATGAGATGGGCATTGGAGTTCCGTTGCTCCGCCGACCATTGAGCGTCATCAATGGTGGAAATGGTCGTCCGGCAACTGTTGAATGGCGAGCGCGCCGCGGCGAATGAACTGCCGCATGGCGCGCTCCGCGGCGGGCCCGTCTCGCGCCAGGAGGCAATCGATGATGCGTTGAAAATGCCCGAGCTCCTCGCGGGCTATGCGTAGATCGAAAGCCGTTCGGAACTGCGCCCGCATCACGGCCGCATCGAATCGCGGCCACAGCCGTGCCAGCTCCTGATTGTGCGTCAACGCCACGAGCTCGTGCAGAAACCGGTATCGACACTGGGCAATCGCAAAGGTGTTGCCCGCTTCAATCTGTTCCGACATGTGGCTGACCGCATCGCGCAGCGAGCCGAGGTCCTCCGCGCGTACCGCCCGCTCCGCCGCCAGCCGGGCAGCCAATGCCGCTATGGCCTCAGTCACTTCCAGAAGGTCCCGTATGCCGTCGCGGGTAAAGCTACGGATGCTCGCGCCGCGATGCAGGCTGGCGGTGGCAAGGCCTTCGGCCTCGAGCCGGCGCAGCGCTTCGCGTACTGACCCGCGTCCGACACCGAACCGGCGGGTGAGATCGCTTTCAATCAGCTTCTGGCCGGGGACGTAGCGCCCTTCATGGAGCCCGCGCAGAATCTCGTTGACGATATGGTCGACAGAGCCGGTCCTGTTCTCGCTCTCATTGGCAGGACTCTTGGTCTTCGTGGCTTGCTTCGCCGCTCGAACCCGAGATGTCGGGGAGGTCACCCGAGCCGGAGCCTTCCGACGCTTTGGTCGTCGATGTTCACCCAAAAACATTCTCCTTTTTCTATTCGTCGATCAGTCGTGAGGGCGTAGCACCGAGCCCATCAAACCTCGGAAAGAAACAGCGCCACTGACTTGGCAGGCGCCGACCTGGCAGGCACTCAAAACGTACCTATTGACCGACGTCATGTCGAGCCTCCGGGTCCCGCGCGAAGCGGGTCGTGATTCGGACGGTCACGCCTCATTCTTTTTCCCCAGCTTCCGGTATTCAGGCCAATTGCCATGACCGTCGGACCAACGTATCCTGCAAAATTGTCGGACAGTGAGTTACGGTATGCCCGCGAAAACAGATGAGGTTAATAACCGGCGCGTCAATGCTCTCATGGGGCAATCCCGTCCGGCACTGGCGGCGATCATCAACGGGCTCGATGATCTCGTCGCGCTGCGGCGGCGGTGGTCGCAGTTCGAGGCGATGCCTGTCCTGCTAAACGGACGCGATGAGGGAATCGACAACAGCTGGTCGGGCATGAACGTTCGTACCCTGCTACGCGGCGAGCAGAGCGCGGGGCGCTTCGCTGTCCATAGCATCGTACTTTCGCCAGGTGCAGGCTTGCCGGCTCATTACCACGAAGACACACATACCTATATCGTGGTGACCGAAGGAGAGCTCGAACTCGGCGTTGGCAAGCTCGCCGATCAGCTCGGCAAATACACCCTGGGCTATATCCCTCCTCGCGCGCGCCAGAGCTTTCGTAACATGTCGAGTGCGCCTGTCGCGCTGGCCGTCGTCTATTCACCTGCGGGCACTGAGCGCGCGTTCGGAGCCGCACATGATCATTGGATGGCGACGGGCGACCGGCGCGAAGACAGCTATCTGGCCATCCTCGCCCGATGCGGCATGCGGTTTGATGCTGAACTGTTGGAGAAGGACGATCTCACCAACGTTGCGCGCGCGCCGCTGGAGTTCGAGCTCAAAAGCCCCGGCGACCTCGAGCTGCTGCGATCGGAGTTCCGCCGCCGCGCGGCGCTGCCTCGACTCGTGCGCACTACATCCGAGGAAATCAGCGCCAAAGCACCCGGCACGACCTTCCGCAAGGAAGTCATCAGCGGTGATGACACCGCAGGAGATGGCATGATCAACCTGCTCTCCGGTCCACCCGGCTTCAATGCGCCACCGCACTACCAGCCCACCGAAGAGGAATTCTTCTTCATCCTGGATGGCGCGCTGCAAATGACCTGCGCAACTGAGCACACGGTACTGGAAGCGGGCGGTTTTGCGTTCTGCCCCCGCAACTGCACGCACGGTTTCGGCAACCCGAGCACAGTGGATGACACATGTTTCTTGACGTTGAATTCGCCCGCTGGGCACGAACGGGCAATGGCTGCTGTCCGTAAACTGGGTCGCACGGGTGCGACGAAGAAACAGATCCACGAACTGTCGGCAGCCGGCGGCTTCATCTTTCATGACTTGCCTGAAGTCGATTCCTTCATGCCTCGACAAGGCTGACCCGCACGATGTTCGAGCGCGCGCATGCCGCCACCTACCATGGCCATGGCCATCATCGATCGCGGCTGCGGTCAACACCGCCCTCGCCTCTGCGACCGGCCACGCATTCGCCCGCTTCGGGTGCACAGGGCGAATTGGTGATCACCGAGAACATGCCTAGGAGGAGATGCATATGAAGTTCGTGGTTTTCGGCCCAGAGGCTCGCCTCGGACTCGTGGCGGACCATCGCATCCTCGATCTCGCCCAGGCTGCCGCTGTCTCGAACGCGAACGCCCGCGGCCACGAGCACATCTTCGCCTCCCTGCTCGCCCTGATCGAGTCCGGCGACCGCGGTCTGGACCTTGCGCGTCAGCTGGCTGAGGGGCTCAGCGGATCGGATCAGGCGGGCCTATACGTGGAGCTTGCGGCGGTTCAGCTTCACGCCCCATTTCCTGGTCAACGGCTGGCGATGGCCGGAAGCAATTTCGCCGCGCACGTCGCCAACGCGTACACGAACTTCGGCAAGCCGACCACCGCGGCCGAAGTGCATGCAAAGACCCGTCTTCAAGGTAAGGCCGGCGGCTTTTGGGCCGTCTCCCGCCCCGTGGGTACGGACGCGGACATTCCAGTGCCCCGCAGCGCCCAGGGCCTATTCGATTACGAAGGCGAGATCGCCATTGTCCTCGCCAAGGGCGGCAAGAGAATCGCGGCGGATCGCTGGGCCGATCGTATATGGGGTACGACGTTGCTGATCGATTGGAGTGTTCGCAATCACAGCCTCTCCAATCAGCGGCCGTTCTACGCGCACAAAGTGTTCGACTGTTCCAAGTCGATCGGGCCGTGGATCGCTGTCGATGAAGTCGATCCGACCTGCTGCGATGTCGAGACTCGCGTGAACGGCGAGGTGCGGCAACGCTTCAACACCCGCGACATGATTTATTCCTTCGGCGAGATGCTGGAGCAGATAGCGGAGGACCTGACGCTCTATCCCGGCGACGTGTTGAGCAGCGGCACGGGCGCGGGGACGGCGGTCGACCAATCGGTTCCCGGTGCCGATGGGCTGCTGCCGTTCGAGCTGTTTCTCAAGGCCGGCGACCTCGTGGAAGTGACCTCGCCTGGATTTGGATCGCTCAAGGGACGTGTCGTCGCGAACGCCTGAGGACGATCGCGACTGCGACCGTGGCGCCGTCTGCGCACCTGATCGTTTTCGGGCGTGGCGGCAGCGTGAGGACGGGATGAATCCGCTCGTCCACGACTTATCCTGCAATTTTTTGCCAGCAAATCAGGAAGCACGAGACATGGGTAACGGCCGCATCGGGCTGGAGCACAAAGGTCCGGTCGCGTGGATCACCATCGACAATCCCGCGAAGCGCAACGCCGTCTCGCTGGCGATGTGGCGCCAGCTGGACGCGCTCCTGTGCGACGTCGGCGAGGACACCCGTTGCATCGTGGTTCGCGGCGCTGGCGACAAGGCGTTCGTCGCAGGCGCCGACATTTCCGAGTTCATCGAGCAGCGCCGCTCCCCCGAGAACGTTGCGCAGTACGACGAGGCCGCGGACGCCGCGATGGCGAGGCTGCACACCATGCCGCAGCCCACGGTTGCAATGATCTCGGGCTATTGCATCGGCGGCGGCGTGGCGCTCTCGCTGTGCTGTGACATCCGGCTCGCAGACGACAGTAGTCAGTTCGCGGTACCGGCCGCCCGACTAGGCTTGGGTTACAGCCCAACGGGCCTCAAGCAGTTGCTGGACGTGGTCAGCGTGCCGGTGGCCACCGACATCATGGTGAGCGCCCGTCGCTACTCGGCTGCCGAGGCGCTTGCCATGGGGCTGGTCAACCGCGTCTATCCGCAGGGCGCACTGGCACACGAGGTCGAAGACTACGCCGCGGCTGTGGCACGCAACGCGCCGCTCACCGTGCGCGCCGCCAAACGCACGATCAAGGAGCTTGCGCGTACCAATCCAGCCGCCGACTTGGACCTGTGCCGCGGGCTCGCTGCCGCCTGCTTCGCCAGCCAGGATTATCTCGAAGGGGTCAACGCCTTCATGGAAAAGCGCGAACCGCAATTCTCGGGTCGTTGAGATGCCTATGTCCGATCTACCTCTCTCTCACATCCGTGTCATCGACCTCTCGCGTGTTCGGGCCGGGCCGACCTGCGTCAAATTTCTCGGTGACTTCGGCGCCAACGTGATCAAGGTGGAGCGCACCGACGGCGAAGGCGACCCGATGGGCGATGACCGCTATTCTTCGGACTATGTGAATGCCCAGCGCAACAAGCGCGGTATCACGCTGGATCTGAAGCGGCCCCAGGGAGTCGCGGTGCTCAAGCGGCTGATTGAGACCGCCGATGTCGTCGTCGAGAACTTTCGTCCCGACGTGAAGCATCGGCTCGGGATCGATTACGAGAGCATGTCCGCGATCAATCCGCGCCTGATCTACACATCGATCTCCGCCTTTGGCGAGAGCGGACCGTATTGCAATCGTCCTGGCTTCGATCTCATCGCTCAGGGAATGGGCGGGCTGATGTGGCTCAACGGACATGCCGGTCAGGGTCCGCTACGCGTTGGCATCTCGCCAGCTGACCTTGCTGCGGGCATCTTTGCGGCAATGGGCACCATGATCGCGCTGCTGGAGCGCGAGCGATCCGGCAAAGGACAGTGGGTGCAAACCAACCTGCTCTCCTCGCAGATCATGCTACTCGACTATCAAGCCGTGGCATGGCTGATGGATAAGCGCATTCCACAGCAACGCGGCAACGATCACCCGCAGATCGTTCCGACCGGCGTGTATCGCTCCAGCGACGGCTATTTCACGCTGTCGACCGTGGGCAATGACAGCTACCGGCGCCTATGCAAGGCGATCGGCGCACCCGAACTCGGCACTGATCCGCGTTTCCTCGATGCCAAGCTGCGAGAGCAGAATCGCGATGTGATGAACGCGGCGATCAACGCGGCGACGGTCAAGAAGACGTCGGCTGAATGGGTTGAGCTCCTCAATGCTGCCGGAGTGCCGGCAGGTCCGATCTACAAGATGGACGAGATGTTTGCCGATCCGCAGGTCAAGGAGACGGCCATCGTTCAGTCGCTCGATCATCCCAAGCTCGGACGAGTCGAGATCCTGGGCCAGCCGATCGGCCTGAGCCGCACCCCCGCACAGTTCCGGCGAGCACCTCCGGAGCTGGGCGAGCATACCGATGAGGTGTTGGCGGAATTTGGCTTCGGGCCAGATGAGATCGCCGAGCTGCACCGCAACGGCGTGGTCTGAGCGGATCGGCTGCTGCGGCCTGGTGACCGGACCTTGTGACGTGGCTGGCGGCGCAACGTCGCATGTTCAATCAACCCTGCCAGTCATCTCCGCGCCGGGCGCGATGACATAGTTTGAGAAACCGCCGTTCCGGTCGCTGATCGTAGATAGAGCCATGTTGATGTCTTCAAGAGGGAAGACCTTGTGCTCGAGAACGCGCAGGTTCACGCGGTTGCTGGCCGCAAGGTCGGCCATCTCCTGCCCTTCTGCAGTCGAGAACCAGAACGATCCGATGAGGGTCTGATTCTTGTTCATCACGTCCAGGAAACGGGTCGGAACCTCGGCATAGACGCCACCTATGTTGACGTGGCGGCCACACTTCGCCAGGGCTGCCAGGGCGGCGTTGAAGGATGCCGGCGGTGATCCGGTGGGAAGGGCATCGATGACGACATCAACGCCATGTCCGTCCGTGAGCGAACGAGCCCAAGCCTCGATGGATGAGCCCTCCTCGACCGACAGCACCTCGATCCGTTCGGGGGCCAGGGCTTTGACCTTTTGGAGCAGCGCCCCATTGCGTGCCACGCCCAAAATCTTCGGTGCTCCGAGCGCAAGCGCGAACAGCAAGGCACCCAACCCCAATGTTCCCGACACACCGTTGATGAGCACGCTGGTGCTCATATTCACGTGCGCGCGGCGCAGCGCGCTGTAGCTCGTACCCAGATATCCCCAGCGCGCCGCAGCCTCGAACGACAGCGTATCGGGAAGTTTCACCAAGCTGTATGGCGGCGCCGTCATGTACTCGGCGAAGCCACCGTAGGGATAGTCCTCGAACATCTGCTGCGAGTGGGCTCCCAGTCCGAAATACCCATTCAGGACGACATGGTCGCAAGCTTTGACGTTGCCCATTCGGCACGCTCGGCAGCTGCCGCAGTAGCGCAGCGGGTTCACATACACCCTGTCGCCGACCTTCACGCCACGTACCTGCGCGCCCGTGTCCACGATGATGCCCGCGGCATCCAGTCCATAGATCGCTGGGCGCGGCGGCGAATGCAGACCGGGATGGTTGGCGATGTGGTGGACGACATTGATGATGTTCGGAACGAAACCGCAGGCCTTGACCCGCACCAGGACATCCGTCGACCGCGGTATCGGAACTTCGATCTCATCGATCGAAAAGGGCGAACCCACTGCGTGATACCGCGCCGCACGCATCATGCGGGGCAACGCCGAGATCGCAGGGTTTTGCACGGTATCGACAGATCGACCTGCGTCGGTCCGAGCCAGAGGATCGTGGTCAGCGGCCATAGTCGCTTCTCTCCGTCTTCTCGACATCTTCAGCTATCACGCTGTGTATTCGGGCTGCGTCCGTCGGACGGTCGCGTGCGACTTGCTATTTGCAATCGAGCACCTGCCGTAACGCTGCGCAAAGTTCGTCCACCGGTGCCTCCGATCCGTCCATTGACCGCCAGGCAATGAACTTGTCCGGTCTCACCAAAATAGCTCCTCTATCACCCACTTCGCGGATGGCTGCCCAATCGCCGGTGACGTCGTCATACGGGCAGCGCAGGCCAACGGCATAGACCGACAGATTGATTCCTAGCCCGGCGCTCACTTCAGTCGCGGCGCGTGCCCAAGCCGCGCCGCCGATCCCCACGATGAGGCTGAACTGATGGGGCCGCACGAGGTCGAGCGTGGACATCGGCTTGCGTTCATGTTCGATCCACGCGTGCGGCAGGTATGCGCCGGGATGGGTCGTGGGCTCGTAATAAAGCTGGGGATCACGGGTCGACGCTGGGAACGGGGTTCCGTCATCGACGATCGCCCGCGATTTGTAGCGCTGGCCCAATTCAATGCCGATCGCGTTGGAGCGGTAATTCTGTAGGTCGACGGCAGCTGCCAGCTTGTTGCGGCGCTCGGATGCACGCGGCGAGTCCGAATAAAGCTCATGAAGAGCCGCCCACCCATCTTCAAGGGACTGTTCCTTCTTGAAACCGAGCGCGTCTACGAGTATCGCCATGTTGTTGAAACTCGAGATTGCGCGCTCGACGACCTGTGCGCCCACCGGCTGTCGCTCTTCGTTGTAGCTGTCGAGCAAGCCTTCCCCGGCGTGGCCGGACAGCACCGCTGCGAGTTTCCAGGCGAGATTGTACGAGTCCTGCACGGAGGTGTTCGTGCCAAGTCCTCCAGAGGGTGGATGACGGTGCGCCGCATCCCCGACCAGAAACACCCTGCCCTTTCGATACTCCGTCGCGACAACATTGTTCACCTGCCATGTCGTGATGGCCTTGACCCGGATCGGCAGGTCGGGATCGCCGATGGTCAGCCGCGCACGTGCGACGACCTCCTCTTCTGAAGGAAGTCCCTTCGCCGTGTCCCACGGATGCAGCAGGCTCCACTCGTTCCAGGGGCACACATTGATCCAGCTTGCAGTGCCAAACCATTGCTCGTGTCCGGGCTGCGCGATCCAATAGATGACGCCCGGCCGATGGGCGGTATATTTCGACAGATCGACCTCGAGCCAACTGTTGGCCATGCCACGAAGGCCAGCCTCCCCTACGAAAACGAAGCCAAGCTGCTCTGCGACCTGCGAACGTGCGCCATCCGCGCCGATCACATAGCGCGCACGGACCGTATATTCGACCCCCGTATCGCGCTGGCGTATCCGCGCCAGCACCGCGTGGGCGGTCTGTTCGATTTGTACAAGTTCGTTTGAGAAGCGGATGTCGGCGCCTTTTTCCCGCGCCGCCTCGAGCAGGACGGGTTCCATGGCATGCTGCGGCGCATTGATTGGCGGACACGGACTTGCCGCTGCATAGTCGGAGAGGCGGTTCGCGGCAGTGCCGTAACTTTTGTATCGCGCGATCTCCAGACCCGCGAGTGACGTCGCCATCACATTGTTGTTGAGCGAGGACAGCGGCCAACCGATCTCCCGCATCCGCTCCTCGATTCCGAGATCTCTGAAGACCTCCATCGTCCGTTGGTTGGTGATGTGCGCACGGGGCGTATGAGCGGTACCGGAGTGTTTCGATATTGAAAGTGCGGACACTCCATGCGCGGCGAGCGCCAACGCAGCCGTCAAACCGGAAGGGCCGGCGCCGACAACGAGAACATTGACGTCAATCGTTTGCACGACAAGAACCTCTGCGGCAACGTAACTTTTTTGTAGGTTTTTATTGTCAGACGATGTCTCTTCGATCACTGGCCTCGTTGCCGCGGTGGCCGGTAACGACTCGACGGATCATGGCTGCCTCGGGTAATCCGCACCGGTCATCAGAACTCATATCCCAGTGTGACGCCGTAGGTACGAGGATCGTCATAACTGACCACGGCGTTCCCACTGGCCTGAGTTGCGGCGAATGCCCTCGTTTGCTTATCCGTCAGATTCTTTCCGAAGAGACCGAAGGAGAAGCCCCGGTCAGATGTCCATGTGGCGGTCGTCCCCAGCTTCGTATAGCTCGGCTGCCGCAATACATTGTCCGACTCGAAGAAATAACCGTCGTTGTAGTAGGCATTCACAGATGCCCGCAGCTTGCCTCCCCGCAGGACTGTCGAGTAGTTGGCTGCGATGCTCGCAGTGAACTTTGCAGCGAACGGTATCTGATTGTCGTTACAAGTGGAGATGCCTAGAGGAACCCCGCCCGCAGGCGAAGACACCGGGCAGTCGGGAAAGCCCTTGAATTTCGGACTGATCCAATTGACGCCACCTGTGAAACTGAATGCGTCTCCCAAGACAGCCGTGAAATCAGCGTCAAAGCCATAGATACGCGCGGACGGACCGTTTTGTATGGCCAGGGCGAACCTGTCGATTCGCTGCACCTGGATATTTTTGTAGTCATAGTAGAAGCCGGCAGTGTTGAGGCGAAGGCGCCCATCGAAAAGATCGGTCTTGAGGCCTGTTTCATAGGCTTGCAATGTCTCGGGCTTGTACGGCGCCGTACCCGGGGAGTTCGCGTTGAAGCCGCCGCTCTTGAAGCCAGTATTCCACGATACATAGCCCATCACTTCATCGGAGAAGCGATGATCCAAGCTCACGCGATAAGTGATCTTGCTGTTGGTGTCGTTACGCGACTCGAAGTCTTCCGGCACCGTCAAACCCAGGAAAGGAATGGTGGTGATCTGCGCAGGGCTGATTTCCCGGCGACGCTCTTTCGTGTAACGCGCGCCGAGCGTCAAGTTCGTATTCTCGAAAATTTCATAACTCCCCTGCCCATAGACGGCACCGGAGTTCGCACTCTGATCCGTGGTGAGGTCGATGGCGGCTCCCGCAAACGGAAAATTGATCAGGTCGACGACGATCGGCACAAAGCCGCTCTTCAAATGGAAGTAGAACAGGCCGGTGGTCCATTTCAGAGGCGAATCGCCAATCGAACTGAGCTGGAATTCCTGGCTAAACTGCTGATCTCGCTGCTTGTCATAGAGTTTGGCGACATCGAAGGGCGTGAAATCCAAGTCTTCCACGAGGGTATAAACACCTTTGCGGTAGGCCGATATGCTCGAGAACCTGACAGCGCTGAAATCGTGATCGATCTTCAGTGCACCCCCCGCCGTCCAGGCAGATTTCCTGAAGTCGAGATCGGAATCGGAGTCATACCCCAGATCGGGGTTTAGTCGCCCTGGAACAAAGCCTGAGAACTTATCGGGAAACGCAACAACAGTCCCCTGGCTGTCCTTACCGTCCCAATAGTTGCCGATCAGTGTGACCGTAGTGTCAGAACCGGGCGTCCATACCACCTTCGATCGGACGGCGACGTCGTGCTTGACGCGGCCCGTTTTCGTCCCGGTGACGATATCTCGTCCGAATCCCTTTCCTTGGGTTTTTCCAGCGACCGCCAGATCAGCCGCGAGGCTGTCTGTTATCCCGCCAGAAACATAGGCATTGCCGGTAAAAGTATCGTAGTTGCCGTACCCAGCGACGAACTTGCCCTCCGGCTCAGCGGTTGGCGTGGATGTCGCGATCTGGATCAGTCCGCCCGTCGCATTGCGGCCAAACAGGGTTCCCTGCGGCCCCTTGAGCACCTCAACCGATTCGACGTTGTTGAGCGTGAGTTCACTGGCCAGCGGGGCAGCCAGGTAGACGCCGTCGACATACAGCGCGACCGGCGACTCGACACCCGGTGCGAAATTGAACGAGCCCACGCCGCGGATGCTGGCTGTGAAGATTCCGTTCGAGGTCGTGGTGTTGAGCGAAGGCGCGGCAACGTTTAGATCGAGAGCGCTCTCGACACCCAGTGCCGACAATTGATCCGCCTTGACGGCGGTGACTGCGACGGGAACATCCTGCAGCCTCTCGCTGCGTCGTTGGGCCGTGACAATGATTTCTTCAACCTTGGCTGACGCGCCCGCGGCAGGCGACTGGGCATGCCCCATCCCCGGATTCAACGCGGCAGCGACGGCTCCTGCAAACATGAGAGTGCAGACCGAGTTCTTCATATTTCATCCCCCATTAGTTGCTTCAGCGAGCAAACATCTGGCCGTCGACTTTGCGATCGATCTGGCGCCCAACGGGCATAGCATTTTTTCCATCGACATCATGCCCGATAGTCGAAAAGCAATTCAAGATAAATGTCTGACAGGAACGTCGTATGACATACGCGGAAGAATCCTTTTCGCTCGAAACCCGGCCTTGGCTGAATTCATTTAATTTCTTGCGCTTGACCAACCATCAACCATCCAGTGTTGCGTTGTGAGCACAGGCAAAAGGCCCTGCCGGTCTTGGCCGGGGACTCGATCAGGGCAGCGACTTGCGGCGTCCTCGCGCGAGCGGCGCTTCCGTGGCTGTCCGACAATCATGTATTCTCAAATGAAAAGGAGTATGGCTGGGCGCAGCAGTCGAACAGCACACGGCTGCGCCATGCGCGGTTGCTGGATCAGGCCGCAATCGAGGCGATGTCCCGGTTCTCTGATCAGGCACCTACCGCCTGCAGCTGATGCTGGGTGAGTTCCACAACTTCAACTGGAGGTACTGCACATGACGACCACGGAAACCGACGCAATCCTTGCTCTCGAACGGCGTCGCTGTGCGGCGATCGGTGCGACCGATGCGGCTGCTCTCCGCGAGATTCTCACGGACGATTATCTGCACGTGCACGCGAACGGCCGGATCGACGACCTTGCCACCTATATCTCTGCGGTCGTACAGCGCCCGCGTGGATGCGAGCGCGGGCCCATCACGGTGCGCCAATATGGGGCTGCCGCCGTGCTGGTGGGCGAGCAAATCAACACGTTCGAGACTCACAAGTCGGTTGTCGTCGTGCAGCAGGTCGCCGTGCGGCAAGCGGGTACGTGGCGCTTCGTCTCCACTCAGGTGACCCGCAAGGCTGAGGCGTAGGACGGATGACACTCGCTGGAAAGACGCTGTTCATCACAGGCGGGAGCCGCGGAATCGGGCTTGCGATTGCACTGAGGGCGGCGCGTGACGGGGCAAACGTCGCGATTGCTGCCAAGACCGCCGAGCCACATCCCAAGCTGACCGGTACGATCCATACGGCGGCGCAGGCGATCATAGCGGCGGGAGGCAACGCGCTTCCGCTGCTGCTCGACGTGCGCGATGCGGACGCAGTGGAAAGCGCCGTCGCCCAAGCCGCGCAACAGTTCGGCGGCATTGATATCTGTCTCAACAACGCGTCGGCCATCAACCTTGCGTGCTCTGAGGATATCGAGGTCAAGCGCTTCGACCTGATCCAGCAGATCAACATGCGAGGTACTTTTCTAGTCTCGCGTGCCTGCCTTCCATATCTGCGCAAGAGCCGCAATCCGCACGTTCTGACGCTGTCCCCACCGCTGACCATGCGCGCCGACTGGTTCGCCCAGCACCTGCCCTACACGCTCAGTAAATACGGCATGTCGATGGTCACCTTCGGCATGGCCGAAGAGTTTCGCGCGGACGGCATCGCTTTCAATTCTCTGTGGCCCAAGACCACAATTGCGACTGCTGCGATCGAGTTCGCGCTGGGGGGCGAGGCACTGATGCGGCGCTCGCGCCGGCCGGAAATCATGGCCGACGCAGCCCATGCAATCTTCTTGCGCGATGCGCGCCGCTATACGGGCAACTTCGTGCTCGACGAGGATGTGTTGCGCGAGGACGGGGTGCAGGACTTCGCTCAGTATCGCTACGATCTCGAAGCACAACTTGAAATCGATATCTTTGTGAGCCCTGATGCCGTGTCTGGTTGAGCGCCGCTCAGCCGAGCTCGAGATCGGCGGCATCTCGGCAATGTGAGAGGGTACATGACCAATCCCAGCTTCGACCTCAGCGGCAAGGGCGCGATCATCACGGGATCGTCACGGGGCATCGGCCGGGCGATCGCCGAAGGGCTCGCCGCCCACGGAGCGAACGTGATCATCTCCTCCCGCAAGCAGATGGCCTGCGAAGCGGTGGCGGCGGACATAAACGCTCGCGGTCGCGGACGCGCCACCGCGATCGCCTGCAATATTGGCGACAAGGTTGACATTCAAACCCTCGCGGCCCGGGCGCAGGATACGCTGGGTACGATCGACATCCTGGTCTGCAATGCGGCTTCGAATCCCTACTACGGGCCGATGGCAGGGATCACCGACGAGCAGTTCGAGAAGATCCTTCGCAACAACCTGCTGTCCAGCCATTGGCTGATTTCGCTTGTCGTGCCGAACATGATCGCTCGCGGCGGCGGCTCGATCATCCTGGTGTCGTCGGTCGGCGGCCTCCGCGGCTCACAGGTTATCGGCGCCTACAACGTCTCGAAGGCGGCGGATCTCCAGCTCGCGCGTAACCTTGCCGTCGAGCATGGAGCACACGGCGTGCGCGTAAACTGCATCGCGCCTGGCTTGATCCGCACAGATTTCGCGCGGGCACTCTGGGAGGACGAGCGCAATCTGGCGAGAGCGGTCGCGGGCACGCCTTTGGCGCGAATTGGCGAACCGGTGGACATTGCCGGCGCAGCGATATTCCTGGCGTCCGATGCCGCGCGCTTCATCACGGGGCAAACCCTCATTGTCGACGGCGGAGCGACAATCACGGCCGCAGGCATCTGACAACGACCCAATCGCCGGCGTCACTTTACTATCGCTGAAACAGTCGATATCGCTTGCCCGCTTCTGTCTAAGGCGTGGGCCGGCAATGCTTTTCGATTTCCAAGCGCATTGCGTCTACTAGCTCGAGCTTCGCCTCGTCAATCGTTTCGGCACGCCCCGAAACACTCAACGCAAGCGGCTTACCGAAGCTGTCCTTGAAAGGAAGGAGAACGGCAACCGAACCTGCCGTGGCCAGAAGTCGGCGCAGAACGCAGGCGTAGCCGACCTCTCGCGCCTTGTGGACCGTTGCCAGGACATTCTCGAGACGCTCGCGATCATCGGCATTGGGCACGTTGTTGTAGAGATAGCGCGCGATCCTGCTGACTTCGTCGTCCGTACACTCGGTGAGCAACATCATTCCCGGCGATGCACGAGTTAACGGACGCATGTTGCCAGCCCGGAGACGGAGCATTCTTCGACCCGGTTCTGCCAGGGTGTAAATGTATTGCACATGGACACCATTACGGGTCGAGAGAATCGTCGTCAGGCCGGTTCTATCCCGCACGGCAGAGATCAGATCCAGGACCTGAAACGCATGCATCTTGTCGAAGCGCAGATAGCCTCCGACCAGGGCGACGCGAATCGAAGGGGCGTACTCGTGCGTCTCTCGATTGAAATTCAGGTAACCCAAATCCCGCAAACTGTTGATCAGGACAGAAGCACTGGATTGCGGATAACCGAGCAGCTTTGCAATTTCCGAGACGCGAGCAGGCCGTCTCAGTCTTTCCATGATCTCGAGGATGGCGAGCGTTCTCTGAGCAGATTTGACTGGACTCATCTGTCTCCTGGTAAGAAAGGCTACGGGCTACGGGCTACGGCCAGAGAGGAACCCTTTCATCTCTTTGGGGTCGTGCGCCGCGCGATGGACGAGCTTCGAGCTGGCGCCAAGTACAGCGTCGTGATGTGGCCAAACCGCTCACTCGAACGAGACGACGCTCCGTGCAACCTTGCCACCCAGCATGACCTGGTAAGCATCGTTGATTTCATCGAGGCCGATCTTGTTCGAAACGAGTTCGTCCAACTTGAGTTTCCCATCGAGATAAAAGCGGGCAAGTTTGGGGACGAACAGTTGGAATGGAGCGTCGCCCATTCCCGAGGTGATGATACGTAGGTTCTTCCACATCATGTCCAACACCGGGAACGACATCTCCGCTCCGGTCTTGGGCATGCCAACGACCACCAGCGTGCCGTGCTTGCGCAGCATCGAGAAGCCATCGCGGAGCGCGGACGGCAGGCCCACCACCTCGAAGGCGTAATCGACTCCACCCTTCGATCGTTCTAAGACCTCGTTCACTGCAGCGGGGCCTGCGATCACACCCGCCGTCGCACCAAATTCCCGGGCCATCGCAATCTTGGTGGAGCTGGTGTCGACGGCAATGATCGTCTCCGCGCCAGCGATCCGGGCACCTTGAATCGTGTTCAAGCCGACGCCGCCACAACCGATCACCACGACGCTGGACCCCGGCTGGACCTTCGCACCGTTGATTGCCGCTCCTGCGCCGGTCAAAACACCACAGCCGAGCAAGGCCGCGGATGCAAACGGTACCGCTTCCGGGATTTTTACCGCCGCCCGGCGATGGATCAGAATTTCTTCCGCAAACCCCCCGATATCGGCAGCCTGGAGCACGGGCCTGCCCTTCCAGGTGATGCGCGATCCAGACTCGCGCAAGGGAACCGGCGGCCTGACAGCACAACGGTTGTTGTAGCCCATCTGACAATCGGGGCATTCCCCGCAGTAAGACGAGTAGGAGGTCACGACCCGATCGCCAGGTCGGAGATCGACAACATCCTCTCCCACCGCCTCCACGATTCCCGCAGCTTCATGTCCAAGCAGCACGGGAAGGCTCGTCCCGGGAAGGGGTAGATCGCCGGTCATGACGTGATAGTCGCTATGACAGAGGCCGCTCGCCATGACCCGCACGCGCACTTCCTGCGACCGAGGCCCATGGAGCTCGACCTCTTCGACTGACAGGGGAGCACCCACCTCCAACAACAATGCGGCCTTCATCACAACCCCCTCTTCGTTTGATGGATAGTGCGAAACCCGCGTCTGCCGTCGCATACGGTACTGCCGCAAGGTCCAGGGAAAGCCTGTCTTTCGTCAGGCAGCGGTCGGTCCCAGCGATGCCTGAGTGGGCTACCGATGTTACGGCTTATGCGCGGAGCCGCCTTCAATCTTCATCTGCTCACGCCGTGCAATAGCCTCTGGCAAGTCAAACAGATGAGATTTCGCAGGGTTCTCGCTTCGATTTCGCGCCTCGATCTCGGCCGGGGACATGTTGCATTCGTTCTCGACACGACGCTCTCGAATACGCCAACGACCGTCGTCGCATCTCACCAAGACATCCTTATAGCGCCCGAACGCCATTAACGCCGGCGCATCGCCAAAGTCCCACAACGCAAACGTGTAAGCGACGGACGTTGCCTCGTCGCCCACAATCTTGATCCTGGGTTCAACGAGGCAATGCTTGTGGTAGGCGTCCGGTGCGTGCGTATGGGCATGAAAAGCGGCCATGATCCGGTCACGGCCAACAAACGTGGCATAGGAGTGATGCAGAACGGCGTCTTCAGTCCAGATATCGGCGAATTCCTTTTCGAGCTCGATGCCGTAGTCCATCGCGTGGCCATAGGTGTAGAGCACATGCAGGATGTCACGCTCATCTTCCAGAGCCTGCAGGCGCTCTTCGATCGTGCTCATGAATGCATTTCTTGTTGATGGATTCTATGGATAGACCTGTGGGAAAAAATCGTTCGTTATCGGCTCGCCGATTTCCAACCCGAGTTCGGGGCGAAAGATATGGTTGGGCGCGCCGGTGTAGCAGGTGTCTGCCGGAAAATATGAGCATATGAATGCCCAGCGCTCTTTGTCCGTGCGGTTTGGCGGCCCGCAGTGAAGGGTCATCGTATTGTGTATCGACACGTCGCCAGGTCGCAGCGCATGTGGCTCCGATACCGGGTACTTCTCTCTGAAGGCCGGGTAATAGTCGGGATGAGAGAAAGACACTCCCGTTGCTGGATCTGCTGGATTCTTGAAGCCCAAGGGGCCGGCCTTGTGGGAGCCACTGTGAAAACGCATGGTTCCCATCTCGGGCGTCGCTTCAACGAGGGGAAACCAGAAGTTGAGTGCACCCACGCGGTCGAATGGATAATACGGCCAGTCCTGGTGCCAACCTAACTCGCCCGAACCCGGCTTGTTAGCCGGCATTTTCACCGCCAGCATGTCGAGGTGGCTCCGGACCGGTACGTCGCGCCCAATCAATCGCTGCGCATTGCGGCCAATTTCCTTGGAAAGCATCAGCGAGCGCAGAGGTTCGATACGTTCATCGCGTGCAATCCAATGCCAGTCTCGCCAATGCGGCATGTCCTTGATCCCATATTCTTTCCCGTCATGTCCGCCCCAACCCGTCTGCGGTTGAGAGCCCCCGAGACGTTTCCCCACTGCCTCCTTGGCAGACGCCAGAGCCATTTCAATGAGTTTCGGCGCAACAAGATTGCGCAGAATTACCCAGCCATGCTTTTCATAAAAGGCGACCTCATCGTCTGTCACCTCGCGCATATCTATTGAAATGCCTGCCGCATGAATGCCGTTCATTGATATCCCCCAATGTCCAGTCCACGCAGACATGCACGAGTGAATACGGCGACAGCCGGAGCGTGGATATCGACCCGGCCACGTATCTGCTCGATCATCTGCGATCGAAAGTCATGATTTCACAACAGCTCATTCCCAGCGTTCTCACTGCGCGGCACGAGCGCAAAATCATGAACGTGATATCGGCTCGAGGACCTCTCCAAGCGGCGTCTCGCTGACACGTCTCGCGTAGCCTTCATGGCCACGGTCCACTCGACACGACGGCTACCATCGGAGAACCACCCGATGCCGAGCTTGGATGAACAGCTGGAAGCGCTGCAGCGCGATGGCTACTGCATCGTCGAGCGCGCGTTCTCGACGCCTTTCTGTGACGAGGCTTTGCGTGCCTTGCACCGTATCGAGCGGGAGTACGCCATCGTCCCCTTCAACCAGGACTTCTCCGGTCGCAAGACCGTGCGCATCATGAATCTCCTGCAGTACGACGAGCTATTCCAGGAGATTCCCGTTCATAACACGTTGTTGCCGCTCATCGAGCGCTATCTCGACAAGGAGTGTCTGCTCTCGGGTATCGACAGCTCGGAGATCCGCCCTGGCGAGGTCGGTCAGCCTATCCACACGGACACGTGGTGGCACGATGATCACCGCTTCCCGTTCCCCGTTTACGTCAACACCCTGTTGGCGCTGACCGATTTCACCGAAGAAAACGGAGCCACGCGCCTGGTGCCAGGCAGTCATCTCTGGAGCGCGGAGAAAGTCGCTTACGATCTCAAGGATGCGACGCTGCCGAGCGTACCCGGCTCCTCTCCCAAAGGGTATGGCGTCGACTGGAAACCCATCATCGCCGAAGTACCCAAGGGATCGCTCATCCTGTGGGACACGAGGCTCTTGCACGGTGCGGGCCCCAATCAAAGCAATCGACCGAGACCGAGCATCATCTCGCCCTATGTGCTCGGCTGGCTGCGCCAGTTCGACAATTTTGCCTATGGCCTGTCTCACGAGAAGCTGCGCAGCTTCTCGCGGCGGCTTCAACAGCTGATTGGCCTCGAGTCCTTCAGAGGGTCCTACTCGAACGTCAACAATATGAGCCCTCGCGAATGGCTTTGGGATCGCAAGGCTCATCAACCGGCGTGAGTAGCAGGCAAACAAGAAGACCACTTGAGTTGGTGAAGCACGAAACGTGCGCGTTTTATGGCAAGCTGCTCGGCCTATAGTCGTATGCAAGAGACCGCTATCTGAGCGAGCGCCGCCACTCAAAAAGGCAACTGAAGACGATGAACCTGCAAGGAATGAAGATTGTCATCACGGGCGCATTTGGCACTCTTGGTACCGCGGTCGTTGCGGGTGTGCGTGCAGCAGGCGCGGATGTCGCGTGCATTGACGCGGCCACGGCACCGAGCAATGGGTCGGCATTCGCTCAAAGCATCCTGCTGGGAGGCGTCGATCTGACATCGGCTGGCGGGGCGACTGCCGCTTTGAACGCAGCTGCCGAGAAACTCGGCGGCCTGGATGGACTGGTGAACGTTGCCGGTACTTTTCGCTGGGAAACGCTCGAGGGCGGCACCACCGATACGTGGGACTTGCTCTACAGCGTCAACGTTCGCACCGCTGTGAATGCCACCCGCGCTGCGCTGCCCAACCTGAAGAAGGGCGCGCGTATCGTGAATATCGGAGCTGCAGGTGCCAGCAAGGCCGGAGCGGGCATGGGTGCGTACGCGGCCTCAAAAGCGGGTGTGGCGAAATTGACGGAAGCACTGGCGGAAGAGCTCAAGGACCGGGACATCACTGTCAATGCGGTGCTACCCAGCATCATCGACACGCCGGTCAATCGCGCCGATATGCCCACGGCACAGTTCGATCGTTGGGTGAAGGCGGAGCAGGTGGCAGACCTGATCGTGTTCTTGTTGTCCCCGCGTGCGAGCGCCATCACAGGAGCGCTCATTCCGATTACCGGGAGAGTGTGACGATCTAGAGCCATAAGGCTCGATGCCATTGCCAGCGACTTGCTCGAGCAACGAGCAAATCGATCAGGCTGGGCTGACGGGTTTGATTTCGACCAATCTGCCGGGCTTGATGTCGCCGATGGGCACGCGATCTGCGCCGACAAGAGCGGTTATCGCGTCGGAGATTTCCTGCGGCGTGGGCAGAACCAATTTGTCGATGGAGGTTGCGGGAACCCAGCCCTTCGCACCTATCCGTTTGATCGGACCATCCAGGTAATCGAATGCGTGTTCCATGATCTGCATCGCGATCTCACCCGCGACGCCGCAGGTGACGTAGTCTTCGTCCACGACCAACGCCCGCGAGGTTTTCTTCACCGATTTCACGATCGTCTCTATATCCAGCGGCACGAGCGTCCTTGGATCGACCACTTCCACGCTGATGCTCTTTTCCGCGAGCTTCTTGGCCACATCCAGACAGAGAGCGACCATGTAGCCGGTTGCCACGACGGTGATGTCAGTACCTTCTCTTTTGACATCAGCGACACCGAAAGGAATGGATATGTCTCCTTCGGGCACGAGCCCTTTTTCGCGCATCAGTCGCTTATGGAAGTAATAGACCACAGGGTTGTTGTCACGGATCGCTGTCTTGAGCAGGCCTCTCGCATCGGCGATGGTGCTTGGAATAACCAGCTTCAGCCCGGGGATATGCATGACCTGAGCTTCGGGGCAGCCCGAATGCTCTGCCCCGAGACCGAGATAGCCTCCCATCGTCGTAAGAATCACCATGGGAAGATCCAGCTTCCCCCCGTGCATGAAGCGGTTCTTCCCTGCCAGCGTCATTGCGGCATAGGCAGGCGTCAGAAAGTCCGCCATCATCGGATCGACGATCGGTCGGTAGCCTTGCTGCGCCAACCCTATGCCCGCAGCCACCATGGTGTTTTCAATGAGTCCCGTTTCGATCACCCGGTTTGGCCCAAACTGTTGATAGAGTCCGGTGGTCATTCCCATCGCGCTGCCGACAACGCACTCGCCCATGTAAATGACTTTGGCGTCGCGAACCATCTCTTCCTTGATGGTCTCGTTCATCACTTGCAACATCGTGCGTTCTTGCATTTGCATCAGTATCCCCTGTTCGCTAGTCGGCAAAGAGCAACGATTGCAGGTGCTCGAAACTGGGGATCGTCGGCGCCTGCGCGGCCAACCGCGCTGCTTCCGCGATCTCGCCCTGCGCCGCCTCGCGAATTCGATCGATGTCCGCCTGAGTGATCACGTTCTCTTCAAGGAGCTTCTTGCCGAACAGCTTGATGGGATCTTTGTCCCTGAGCCAACGTGCCGCCTCTTCCTTGGAACGCGGCTCGTCCATCGAAACATCGGGGCCGCCTTCGGAATGCGCGCGCAGGCGATACGTCTTGCATTCGAGCAAGCTTGGGCCCTCCCCTGCCCTCGCACGCGCCACAGCGACCTGAACGGCTTCGTGAACCGCGATGACGTCCTGCCCGTCCACAACGATTCCGGGGATCCCGTACCCCGGCGCAAAGTTGGCGATGTCCTTGTTGACGAGATAGGTGCTCAACGGCGTGTGCTGCCCCATCTCGTTGTTCTCGACGACGATGATCATCGGGAGTTTGTTGACCGCGGCAAAATTGATCGCTTCGTGAAACTCCGCCTTGGCAGCAGCGGAGTCACCTTCGAACGACACGACCACCCGTTTCTTTCCGTTCAATTTGGCGGCCAATGCCGTACCGGCAGCCAGTCCAAGGTTCTCCGCGACGAGCGCGGTGTACATCGGAAATCCCTTCTCCGGAGCACAGGGATGCCAACCCGATGCGCCCCCACAGTTGCCGGTGAGCTTCCCGTAATGCTCTGCAATGATGGACTCCATGCTCACGCCCCTCGGGATGAGCTTGCTGATCCCATGTCCCCGATGCGTGGCGTAGACCGAGTCGCCGTCTTCCAAAAAGGTGCAGGCGCCAACGCCCACCGCTTCCTGGACCTGTGTGCTGTGATAAAAGAGCGGCAGCTTGCCCGTCATCAGCGCATCGATGAACCATTCATCCAGCTCTCTGACACGGACCAGGTTCTCAAACAAAGTCACCTTCTGATCGTCTGTCAATTTCATTGCACTACCTGCTCCGGCCCTACGCCGACTTCAGCTTTCCACGAGAACAGTCGTTCGGATTCTCGATAGGACACGCTTCTGAAACCTCTTCGGCAGTGAAATCGACCGCGCTCAGGCGTTGACCCGCGACACGCGAGGATCATCAGACGAGGGCTTGTCCGAACCACAGTCTGGTATCGGGGTAGCCGCTATTGGCCCAGCCCCCGTCGACCACGAGGTTGGCGCCAGTGATGTAGGACGCAGCGTCGCTACCCAGAAACAGACAGGCTTCGACCTGCTCGTCCGCATGGGCCATACGCCTCATGGGTATGCGCTCCAGGTAGGCCTTGAACATGGCATCGGGCATGGCGGAATTGACGGGCGTGGCGGTCAGACCGGGAGAAACCGTATTGACCCGAATTCCATATTCAGAGAGTTCGATGCTGCCGCTCTTGGCCAGCATCACGACGCCAGCCTTGGCTGCGCAGTAGGAACCCAACCCCCACGCCGGCACATCTGCATTGAGTGAGGACACATTGACGATCGCCCCCTTGACGCCCGAGGCAATCATCAATTTGGCCTCGTGCTGCATGCAGTTGAAGGTACCCACGACGCACAGATCGAGGGCAAATCTCCAATCTTCGACGGAGCTGCCAAGCAGGGTTCCGGCTTTGGCCGAGCCGGCCACATTGAACGCCACGTCAAGCTTGCCGAAGCGGCTCCTGATCACCTCGGCCATGTTGGCGACGTGCTCTTCCTTGCTGACGTCCACGGTCAACGGAACGCAACGCTCGCCCATCTCGGCGGCCAACGCATCGGCTCCACCGCGGCGATTGATGTCGGTTGCGAGCACGTAAGCGCCTTCAGCAATCAGCTTCTGCACGATGGCACGGCCAATTCCGGCTGCTGAGCCGGTTACAACAGCAACTTTGTCTCGATATCGACTCATTGGGTATTTCCTCTGCCCTTGCATACCACCACGGCTTTGCAGAGATTGTCGATTCAAATCGGGTAAAGCTGGCCCGTGATCTGTTCCGCGTCGTCCGAGACCAGGAAGTGAATGAACTTCGCGATGTCCTCGGCCACGTTCGGTCTTCCGGTCAGGCTCGCTCGAGCCATCTGCTCCACCTGCTCCTTCGTGAAAAGCTTTCGCAGGCTGGGCGTCAGCACCGCCCCGCAGACCAACGCGTTGCAACGAATCTTCTGATTGCCGTACTGGGCCGCGGTATAGAGCGTGAGCGTGTTGAGCGCTCCCTTGCTGGAACCGTAGGCAGTGAGCATGTCCGGCAAGCCCTTCGTGCTGGCGCCCGAAGACATGTTGATGATCACACCGCCACCTTGCGCGATCATGTGTGGGATCGCGAGTTTGGACAGCAGCATCGGCGCGCGAACATTGACGGCGAAGATCTTGTCCCAGTGCTCGACCTTGATATCCGCCAGCTTGCGATCCTGCGGATAAATCACCGGGTCATTGAGCACGGCGTTGTTGTGCAGAATGTCGATCCGCCCGAAGGTCGTCACGACGTCCTCGACCAGCTTGTAGATCTGCCCGATCTGCTCGAGATCCACATTGAAGGCAGATGCGGTACCTCCCTCCTTGCGGATCGCATCCACGGTCGCTTGCGCCGCTTCTCTCAACAGGTCGACCACGGCGACCGAGGCGCCCGCGCGCGCCAGACGCAATGCGGTGGCAGAACCGATGCCGCCTCCACCGCCAGTGATCACTGCGACTTTGCCTGCCAGACCCGTATTGCTCATCTCTCCCTCGTCGTTCTGTTCGCGTCATCGACGCGCATCAACACATAGCTTGCTGTCAGCTCTCGACGGCCTGCTTCTCGTTCGCAGTCGCCCGCAGCGACTATGACTAACTCAGCGGGGACAGAAAACCTTGTAAAGAGTCGTTGGTACATCGGATTTCGAAATATCACATACATAAAAAAGGCAATAAACTGCCGGCAAGAACGCATGGCATGCCTGTCTTTCGGCGGGTGAGACGCGCATTCTGCTTGCTAGTATTCATGGCCTGGATCTGCCCGGTCGCATTCGAGCCGGCAACATCACGACATACCGATGGCATCGACTCCCGACTCGTCCTCAGCAGCGACGTTCACCTCCGATCAGCTCGACGATGGCCTGAACCAACTTCTGCCGCCCGGACATCTGCATGTGTTGGGGCTGTTGATGCGGGACACGGGACAGAGCCTGCCGGAGCTGATCGAGTGGTACGAAAATATCCATGCTCCCAACGCGCGCTTCTCCTGGCCTCACATGAGGCGTTACGCGCGCAACTACATTACTCACGTGGAAGAAGGCCCGACTCCGCCCTACAGGGTTCTCACCGAATTCGACTGGAAGAGTGAAGAGGACAAGGTGAAGGCGCGCGCGGCGTTCAAGAGTCCCGCTGCTCTTCAGGCCATGGCCTCCGAATTCGAGGGAACGCCGCCGGCCTGGCTCGCGGATATCTATTCGATTCTTGTGCCCGTCACGCCGCTGCAGGCGAGCGGAGCGCCTCTGCCAGATGACAGGACGGAACCCGTGCAGCGGCGTGCGCTGCTGTTGCGGCGTCGCGAGACGGCATCGCAGCAGCAGTTCGAACAATCGCTGCGGCAGCTTGCGGACGAGATCGCGGCCTTGGCGCCGGATGCGGGTGTAACGATAGGCATCTGTCATGGACCGAGCGCGGCACGGGAAGAGCCTGACGCCGTTCTCTTCGTGCACGACGCTGCCGACATCGCCCTCCCCCGCCCGAACCCGGCCGTGAGCGAGGTAATCAACGTCTTCGCCGTGGAGATGCGAAAGAGCCCGATCCCTCCGTCTGGCAGGCCAATACAACATCAATAGGTGTAGTCGTCGAGCACTACGGCTTTCCGAGCTGCCGCCCATCGCAGCCAACCTGTCGAAAGTCAGGTTCGGCACGCGTGTTCGGTGATTAGCATGCGGGCCGGGAGATGCCTCGCGCCGCTGCAATCAGCACTGCGCCATCGACTTCCATCACGGGATGGCACGCAGCCATCCCGCTAATCGAACCCGCGAACGGAGCACATCACGATGAGCCTGCAGCTGTCTGAAGAGCACTTGGCCTACAAGGAAATGGTCGAGCGCTATGTCGCCAAGGAGATGCCCAAGGACTGGGCGCGTGAGCTCGAACGCAAGGAAGATGAATATCCCTTCGAGCTCTGGGACAAGCTCACCGAAGGCGGCTTCCACGCGCTCGGCATTCCCGAGGAATATGGCGGTGCCGGCGGCGACGTGTTCATGCAGGTCATTGCGGCGCGTGCGCTGGCACGCACGCTGGCCGGTCTGACCTGGCTCTGGGGCATCACCCAATTCGCCGGCGTCAAGTCCATCACCATGCATGGCACCGAGGCGCAGAAAAAGAAGTTCCTGCCGGAACTGGCCGCCGGCCGTCTGCGCGCGGCCATCTCGCTGACTGAGCCCGGTGGCGGCACGGACGTGCTCGGGGCCATGCGTACCTTCGGCACGCGCGCGAACGGCGGCTGGCTCATCAGCGGCGAGAAGATCTGGAGCTCGCAAAGCCATGTCGCCGACTATCTGCTCGTGCTTGCGCGTACCGAGAAGGACGTCCAGAAAAATCACCACGGCCTGACGCTGTTCTGGGTGCCGGCCAAGTCCAAGGGCATCACCATCAATCCGCTCAAGAAGCTGGGCATGCGCGCGATGGGCAGCTGTCTGGTGCACTTCAATGAGGTTTTCGTCGAGGACGATGCGGTGATCGGCGAGGTCGGCGATGGCTGGTATCGCATCCTGCCCATGCTCAACAACGAGCGTCTGCTCATGAGTGCCAACTGCCTGGGCTATCTCGATGGCGTGCTCGAAGATGCGCTCGACTACGCGCAGCAGCGCAAAGCCTTCGGCCGCATCATCGGCCAGTTCCAGGCCATCCAGCACTACATCGCCGACATGAAGATCGCGCAGTACTCGGTCGAGTGCATGCTCATGGATTGCGCCCGCAAGGCCGTAGACGGCAAGCTGTCGATGATCGAGTCCACGATGCTCAAGGTGGCCGCGGCCGAAGCCAGCAATCGCTGCGCTGACCTCGGCATCCAGATCCTCGGCGGCATGGGCTATTCCGCCGATACCGACATGCAGCGCTACTGGCGCGACAGCCGCCTGCAGCGCATCGGACCCGTCACCGATGAGATGGCCCGCAACATGATTGCAGAACAACTCGGCCTGCCGCGGTCGTTCTGAAGCATCCTTTCACTGAGGCGCCCACTTGAGCCACCAGAAATTCAGCGAACAGTTTCTGACCGCGATGCGGTCCGGCGATCAGGCCGCCATGAGTGAAATGCTGCACCTCGAATTCGAAGTGGAAGAGGCCGCCGGCCTGCCGTATGGCGGCAACTATCGCGGCATCCAGGGATGGCTTGAACTCTGCAACGCGGTTGCCGGCACCTGGGGACAGTTCAGGCTTCAGCTCATCGAGTACGCGGGCGAATCTCCGGACAGCCTGGTCATTCGCTTTGCCATTTCCGGCCGATCCCGCAAAACCGGGAAGTCCTTCGAGAGCACCGTGCTCGAGTTCTGGAAGTTCAAGGACGGAAAGCTCTTCCGCATCCACCCTTACTACTTCGACACCCAGCTTCTGGTTGCCGCCAATACACAATAAGCCTGTCGAACGTTCCGCTCGCGTATTCGAGTAATCAGTATCGCGAGGCGGAAGCAACAAGAGCACCGCAACGCCGTTTCGCCTGCCGCTTCCTACGTTTCGATAGAGAGAGCCGATACTGCCGCCATGACCGACTCTTTTTTCGCCGCACTGTTCCAGCCTCTCGAATACGGCAAGCTGCGGCTCAAGAACCGCATCGCGATGTCGCCAATGACCCGCTGGAAATCACCGAATCAGTATCCGGGCCCGGACGTTGCGGCCTACTACCGCCGTCGCGCGGAGAATGAAGTCGGCTTGATCATCACCGAGGGCACGACGGTGGATCATCCGGTGTCGTCCTACTCGGTGCGCGTACCGGCGTTCCACGGCAAGGCGCTGGAAGGCTGGAAGCGCGTGGTGGAAGAAGTGCACGCTGCGGGCAGCGCCATCATTCCGCAGCTCTGGCACGTCGGCATCATGCGCGACCCGCGCACCGATGATTATCCGAACCGGGATCTGCCGAGCGCGAGCCCATCGGGCGTGTTCAAGCCGGGCGGCAAGGGAGTGTTCGAGCCGCTCTCCAAGAGCGAGATCATTGCGGTCCAGGACAGCTTCGTGCGCGCGGCGGTCAATGCGCGCGAGCTCGGATTCGACGGCGCCGAAATCCACGGTGCTCACGGCTACATCATCGATCAGTTCTTGTGGGAAGCGCTGAATCTGCGTGACGACGAATACGGCGGCGACGCGGTGCAAAGAACGCGCTTCGCCGTCGAGCTCATTCAACGCGTCCGTGCTGCCGTGGGACCCGACTTCCCCATTGTCTTGCGTATCTCGCAGTGGAAGCAGCAGGACTACAGCGCCCGGCTCGCGAACACTCCGGAAGAGCTCGAGGCCATCTTCCAGCCGATTGCGGATGCCGGTGTCGACCTGTTCCACGTTTCTCAGCGCCGCTATTGGGACGAGGAGTTCCCCGGCTCTCCCATGAATGGAGCAGGCTGGATCAAGAAGCTCACGGGCAAACCGGCTATCACTGTCGGCAGCGTGGGTTTGGCAGGACCGATGTCCGTCACGGAGCTGGGCAAGACCACTGAAGTTTCCACCGATCTCGCGCCGCTTGCGCGTCGCGTCGCAAGCGGCGAATTTGACATCGTTGCTGTCGGCCGAGCGTTGCTGACCGATCCCGCGTGGGCGCGGAAGATCAAAGAAGGCCGCTTCGACGAGCTCCTGCCTTTCAGCAAAGAAGCCTTGAGCACGCTGACCTGAACAGCTTGCGAGGAAGCCTGCACATGAACGACACACAGAACATCGTCGTGATCACCGGCGCCGGCTCGGGCATGGGTCGGGCCGCCGCCCTGCGCATGGCGAACGGACAGCAAGGACGGACCTTGCTCTTGTGCGATCTTCGTCAACAGGGCTTGGATGAAACCCAAGCACTGCTCGAGGCGAGTGCGAACACCGAATTGCTGACGGCCGACATCGCCGCTGCGGACTTCGGCGAGAAATTGCTTTCTGCGCTTGGCACCCGATCGGTCGCTGCGCTGGTCCATTGCGCCGGCTTGTCTTCGAGCATGGCGGATGCGCGGCGCATCCTTGACGTCAATCTCAAGGCCACGATTGCCCTGGTCGACATCGTGCGCGCACGCATGGCCAAAGACGGAGCGGCCGTGCTCTACGCCTCCGTCGCCGGGTATCTCCTGGGACCATCACTGGACCCGCATATCAATGCCGCTCGCACACCCGAATCGGTGAGCCAGCTGCTGCCGCCGGATGCAACACCCGAGGCGTCCTATTCGATATCCAAGCGCGGTGTGCAATTGCTCGCGCGGCGCGAAGCCGCGGCGTTCGGCCGGCTCGGCGCGCGGATCGTGTCGCTGTCGCCAGGCGTAATCGATACGCCGATGGCCCGCGTGGAGATGGAACGTCATCCCATCATGGCGGAAATGATCAAAGCCTCGCCGCTCGGTCGCGCAGCGCAGCCTGACGAAGTGGCACGAGTTGCTGCCTTCCTCTGCTCGCCCGGAGCGAGCTTCATCACTGGAACCGACATCCTGGTCGATGGCGGCTCGCTAACGGTGTCCAGTCCCACCTGATCGATCATCCGCATCGCGGCACTATTTCCGGAGACAGGAGAAACCATGCCTTGGCCCATTCGTCAGCCCGCGCGTTCGGAATTTTCGGACCTCGCCGAACTCAAGGCCTATGAAGACGTTGTCACCCGCGCGACGGCCATGGGTGTACCCGACGCCGAGGTCAACACGCCTTACTACGGGCAGCTATTGCACTCGCCCATACTGAGTGCCTGCCTGAGCACGATGGGCAAGGTTGTACGCGCGGCCGGAGATCGCGGCGATTCGTTCACTCACGCGGATCGCGAATGGGTTGATCAGGTACTCGCCCTGGAGCTGAATACGGAACTCGTGCAGTCGATACACCTGCCGGATGCGTTGGCGGTCGGCGTGCGACTCGAGGCGATCGAAGCGCTACGCGCCGGCCGCGAATCCGAATTGACACCGGAAGAATCGCGACTGGTCAACTTCATCAGAAAGACCGTGCGGGGAGAGATGGATGCACCGACGTGGAATGCCTTGGAGGGGCGCATGGGAGAGCGTGGCGTCGTGGAGTACGCCGTGTTCATTCTCTACCTGCAACTGACGATGCGCCTCATCCAGTGCTTGAGTCCAACCCATCCGCCTACCCGCGAAGACATCGACGCCATGCTGGCAGACTTCAAGCATGGCAAGCGGCAGATCCCGAACTTCCGTGATCGGATCAAGTAAGAACTCCTCGTCAAAAACATCTGGCAGATTCTCGAAATCGTTGTTCAGGCGATCTCGCCGATCACGGTGCCAACCGGATACGCCACGCCGGTTTGCCCGATTTGCTTGAGCGTCCCGGCAGCAGGCGCTGCGATCTCCTGCGTTGCCTTGCCGGTTTCGAGTAGATAGATCAGGTCACCTTCGTTGACCTTGGCCCCGTCTTGCACCAGCCACTCGGAGAGCGTCCCTTCGGTCATCGCCATTTCAAGCTGGGGAATCGTGATCGTCGTCATCTGTCATCAACCTTTGAATGCGAGGACCTTGCGGATGCGCGCGAGGATCGAGTGGGTGTTGGGGATCTGGCTCATCTCGATTTCCTGCGAATACGCAATCGGTGCGTAATCCGCTCCGAAGCGTGAGGCCGGCGCCTCGAGGGTCGAGAACAGTTCCTCGTTGATGGTGGCTGCGATCTCGGAGCCTAGCCCGCAGAACTCGGTGGCCGCATGGACGACCAGGGCGCGGCGCGTTTTTTTCACGGATTCCAGCACTCGGTAATAGTCGAGCGGCAACAGCGAGCGCAGGTCGATCACTTCGGCGCTGATGCCCTCCTTGGCCAGCGTCTCGGCCGCGGCGAGGCACTGATGCACCTGCCATCCATAGGTGATCAGCGTGATGTCGGTACCCGGTCGAACGATCTTGGCCACGCCCAAGGGAATACGGTAATCGGTGAGCGGCATCTCGCCCTTGAAAGCGCGCACGAGCGCAATGGATTCGAGGTGAACGCAAGGGTCCTCATCGAAGATGCAGCTCAGCAGCAGGCCCTTGGCATCGAGCGGATTGCTCGGATAGACGACCTTGAGTCCCGGCGCATGCAGCAGCCACGCTTCCAGCGACTGCGAGTGCTGAGCGCCGAAGCCGCCGATGCCGCCACCGACAGTCATGCGAATCGTCATCGGCACATGCGTGGCCGCGCCCGACATATAGCGCTGCTTGGCCGTGTGATTGACGATCTGGTCGAGGCAGACGGCGGCGAAGTCGCAGAACATGATTTCGGCGATGGGCCGAAGGCCCGCCAGGGCGGCACCGGTCCCCGCGCCGATGATCGCCTGTTCGGCGATCGGCGTGGGCCGCACGCGTGCCTCGCCAAACTGTTTCTGCAGGCCGACGGACGTCTTGAACACGCCACCTGGAGGGTCGCCAATGTCCTCACCCAGCAGGAACACCGAAGGATCGGTGGCCAGCGCGATGCGCTGCGCGTCCGCGATCGCATCTGCCATCAGCACGGCCTTGGTTTCACCGTCCGGCGCGGGAACGTCTTCGCGAAACGGATAGTGACCGCACCGCGGCACCACATCCGGATCGGCATAGACATCGATCAGCGTCTCTTCGTACGGCGTGGCGGGACTCTTGAGCGCCGCCTCCACTGCAGCCTCCACCTCCGCCTTGGCTTCGGCTTCGAACTGTTTGAGTTCCTCTTCCGTGCAGATGGCAGCCTCGATGAGCAGCGCACGCGTCCTGATCATCGGTGCGGCGTCCTTGCCGGCCTTGAGTTCTTCGCGTGTCAGATCCGGGTTGTCGCCGATGCCTGCATGGCGACCCAGACGCAAGGTCACTGCCTCGACGAAGATCGGACCTTCGCCACGACGCACCGACGCGATGATCGGCTTCATGCCCCGGTAGAAGCCCACGGGATCGTTGCCGTCGAGCTTGACGCCCCTGAAACCGTAGGCCGCAGCGCGCGCAGCGAAATCCTTGCTCGAAGTGAAGCCGGCCTGTTTGGTGTACTCGGCGATCTGATTGTTCTGGCACAGGAAGATGATGGGCAGCTTCCACAACCCGGCCAGATTCATCGCCTCGTGCACCGCGCCGATCGATGTGGCACCGTCGCCGAAGTTGACGATCGTCACGCGCTCCTCGCCGCGCATCTGCGCCGCCAGCGCAAGCCCGTTGGCGATCGGTGCGCCCGAGCCGACGATCGCCGTGGTCAGCATCGAGCCGGAGGTCGGATCGGAAATGTGCGGGGCTCCGCCCTTGCCCTTGTTCAGCCCGCCGATGCGGCCGAGCGATTCTGCGAACAGCCCTTCCAGCGGTACACCTTTGGCGACCTGATCGTGGATGCCCCGGTACGTCGTGACCATGTAGTCACGCTGGTCGATCAACTGCGCGAGCGTGGCCGGGATCGCCTCCTGGCCGGTCATCGGCCAGTAGTTGAAGCGCAATTTGCCGCTCGACAGACCGGCGCGGATCGCCTTGTCCACCGCCTCGATCCGCGTCATCTGACGATAGATTGCCTTCAAGACGCCGGCATCGACGCCAGGATTCACTGCTGCGTGCGGCGTGGCACTCAATTTCCTTCTCCCATTTCAGGTTTGTGATTAAGCCGCTCCGAAGCGCGCATGCCGATGAGGTTCATTGCTTTTCCACGTATGTGATATCGCGAAATTTGGCGTGCGACGTTGCCGTGCAGCGTTTCCTGTCCCCGCTGAGTTCGTCATAGTCGATGCAGGCGCCCTCGACCGTGAATGAGGAGCAGATGAACGACTTCGCGAGAGCTTCCGAGCCGAGCTACGAGACCGATGAGCCGATCTTGTATGCGGTCGAGGGCTCGACTGCGTGGATCATGTTGAACCGTCCGCGCTTTCACAATGCGCAGAACGGCCAGCTGCTCTATGCGCTGGATGCTGCATTTCGGCGCGCGCTCGACGACAGCGCAGTCAAAGCCATCGTGCTGGGAGGCGAAGGCAAGCACTTCTCCGCCGGGCACGATATCGGAACCCCTGGCCGCGACGTCGGCGTGAGCCACGATCGGGTGCACCTGGTTCCAGATCATGTCGACAAGCCCGCGGCCGAATTTCTCTACACGCGCGAGCACGAGGTGTATCTGGGCATGTGCCGCCGCTGGCGCGCGATTTCCAAACCGACGATCGCGATGGTGCAAGGTGCCTGCATTGCCGGTGGGCTCATGCTGGCCTGGTGTTGCGATCTCATCGTGGCCTCTGAAGATGCCTTCTTCCAGGATCCGGTTTTGATGATGGGAATTCCAGGCGTCGAATACTGGGCACATCCATTCGAGTTGCCGCCGCGCGTGGCTGCCGAATTCCTGCTGCTGGGCGAGAGGATGTCCGCGCAGCGCGCGCATCAGTTCGGCATGGTCAATCGGGTGGTGTCGCGCGAGAACCTGCGGGCCGAGTGCCAGAAGATCGCGGACCGTCTGGCGCAGCAGCCGGCGCTCGGCGTCTGGTTGACCAAGCAGGCCATCAGTCATGCCGAAGACGCGCGCGGCAAGAGGACCGCGATGGATGCGGTTTACCACATGCATCACTTTGCCCATGCGCAGAACGATCTGCTTCTCGGCAGTTCCATCGCCAATATGGATGCCAGGGCGATGGCTGCTGCGAACAAGAAACAGGCCGACGAGAACTGACAGCCTGCTGTGCGTTCGAATGACCCTCGGCAGTGTCGGTCACTCAGCTGAGCACTGGGAACCGATAGTCGACGAACTCCGCGTCGATCTTCATGCCGTTGATTCCCTCGATGGGCCAGAACATGTGTCCGGTGAAGTGCGCGGCGGCGCAGAACATGCTGTTGATGTACACCCAGCGCGGCTCATCCGATGAGTTCGGATACGCCGAGTGGAACGTCGTCGAGGCATGCACCGTGGCATCGCCGGCCTTCAGGTCCAGGCGGGGTGAAATGACGCCCATCTTTTCCAACAGCGGGTACGTCGAAACGGGATCGCCTTCGTGGGCCTTGATGATGTTCATCACCTCATCGGACATGTTCTGCTTGCCGATGAAGCGCATGGTCCCGCGGTGACTCGGGATGTCGGCCAGCGCCACCCAGAACTGGAATGGTCCGCGAGTCCGCGGATTGAATGGGGAAGTCTCCCAGGCGCCAACGTCGCTATGCCAATGTGTGGGACCGGAGACGCTCTTCGCGCCCTGGGCGGGCATCTTCACCAACGCACCGTCCACCCAATAACGCACCGGCTCCCCGACGAGCTTGGCGCCGGCCGTCCCGAACTCTTTCGAATAGGACACCTGGTTGAAAAGCGGGTCTGCCACTTCGCCCGTCTTCTGCACGATCGCCAAGGGTTCGTACGTGTGAAAGAACGTTGTCTTCGCTGCCTCGCCAGCAGGGTGTGCGATTTTCGCGGCATCATCGCCCATCAGCTCCTTGACCCGATGCAAGAGGGTCTTGCTGTCCTCAAGGGAGAAGAAGGACTTGAGGGTCACCCAGCCGTGTGCTTGAAAATGACGGACTTCGTCATCGGTCACTGGCCGCGGGACGATTCTGCGATTCGGTGTATTCATTGCGAAGCTCCTCGATGTTGTGCCGATGCCGACATCAGTGGTTCGGATATCGGAAATGTTTGTTCTGCCGGCATGCGACAGCGACACTCAGTGCGGCTGCCGGCGTTCAAGGCTTCAACGTCTCATTTGCCTTGAAACTTCCCCTTGCGCTTCTCGACAAAGGAACGGGTCGCTTCCTTGAAGTCTTCAGTCTTGAGCGCATACGCCTGGTAGGCCATCGACGCTTCAAAGGCAGCCCCGGTCATCTGCTTGAGTGCCAGGTTGAGCGAAACCTTGGTGTAATTCAGCGCGTGCGGCGGCATCTCCAGCAGGCGCGCTACGACGCCATCGACGTGAGCGTCGAGTTGATCGTCAGGCAGCACACGGTTGATGAGACCGATATCCATGGCCTCCTGGGCCGTGAGCGCCTCGCCCAACAGCAAGGCCTCCTTGGCACGGCGCAAAGCACCCATCGCCGGCCACAGTAGGACGCCGCCATCGCCCGCCACCAGACCCAGCTTCACGTGCGGATCGCAGAAGCGAGCACTGTCGGCCGCGTAGACGAGATCGGCGGCAAGCGCCAGCGTCAGCCCAACGCCGTAGGCAACTCCGCGAACCTTCGCGACCACTGGCTTCTCGCAGTCGAGCAGACCGTAGGCATGCTTCTTCATCCTGCGTGTGACATTGAATGTCGGACCGGCGGCGTCATCCCGCGACTTGAGGCGCTCCGTATCCGCACCAGAGCAGAAATCCTGCCCCTCGCCTTGGATGACGATGACCGCAACTTCGTCATCCTGCCAGACGTCGTCCCAGATATTGGCGAGCTCGATGCTCATCTCCGGCGTCGTGGCATTGCGGCGTCCGGGGTTCGACAGCGTGATCGTCATCACGCCGCCATCTTTGTGGAGCTTCAAACTCTTGTAGCGACTGTAGTCGTAGCTCCCGTCCATCGCACCTGCCTCGCTTCTGTTCAAATCGAACCGCATCTTTCGATCGTTGCACCGATGACCGCGTGGCAGTTCAATTGCCGATGAGTTCCAATCAACGCGGCTGGTAGATCCACATCTGCACGCTGGCAGGATCGATGTCCGCAGTCATCGACATCTCGCGAGCCTCCACGCGGCGCCCGATCTCGGCCAGAACAGCCAGCGGATCATCTGCTTCGATCTCGTAAATCCCAAGATGCTTGGCGGGCGGCTGCTGCGGAGAAGCCTGCATAGCATCGAAGCGTCTGCCGGAGACGATCCCGGGCACTTTGAGAAGGTCACGCAAGTGTTCGCCATCGTACCAGGCGTTGTACTCAGCATCCCGGCCCGGCAACGCACTGCTCGGGACCACGAGAAGGTATTTGGCCAATGCGATCTCCTCGATGATCAACCCGCCTTCTGCGCCTCGCCGCGCGCGATGTATGCGTCGATCATGCGATGCAAGTTGCGGCAGCGTATTTCCGAATAGCGCGCGAAGTGCACGCCCCGATCGCCGAGCTGACGCAAGCCGTCCTGCGTCTGAGGAATGTTGGATTCGTCCTGATCGTAGACACCGGCCAGATAGGCCAGATCGCCTTGGACATGCGCCCATTTGTCGTTGGGCCCCAGCATCTGCATCTTTGCCGGCGGCGGAACGGGTCGATCGATCGGGGCCAGCTTGTACAGGAACACTTCCATGCACGTGCGTTCGTGCTCGAGCGCGTACGGCCGGAAACGATACGAAATCTTGGTTCCGAGGCTGCCCCACAGATGGAAATTGGGGAACAGATCGTAAGAGAACCCATCGATGAAATCGGCATCGCAGCGGTCCGACAGATCACGTCCCGTGCGCTCCGATAGATTCTTGCGCCCGGTCATTGCGAGAAAGCGCCGCTCGGTCATGTCGCTGCGCAATTTCTCCGCCGTGACGTTGCCGGCCTTGTTGCCGTTGCGTATCGACAGTTCGAGAATCTCTTCGGGCGACAGCCTGGGTCCGTCGTAGAGCAATCCGGGATAGCCGTGCGGAGAAATCGAGCGGGTGACGTGATCCGACAGCACATCGTACTGCGCGTTCGCGTCCATCGTGTACGGCGACACCTGAGGATGCGTAACGCCGACATGGTGATTTTCCAGGAATGCCTCGGCGCACACTTTCCAGTTGGCCGGTACGATCTTGGCAACATGCGCTGCCTTGTAGACTTCGTTGATCTTCCAGTATTCGAAGTGGCGCGGCAGCGGGTCGATCACCTCCTCGAGCGGGCGGCAGTTCGCATCGAAGTTCACGAACACGAAGCCGCCCCATCGCCCTACGCGCACCTCTCCCAACGGAAAGTCGGAACCGTCGATCTCGGGGAAGTCCCAGATCACTGGGCCTGGACGAAACGTGCCGTCGAGCTCCCACGTGAACCCGTGATAAGGGCAGCGGAACTTCTTCTTGCAGCCACTCTGCGTGGCCAGCCTGCGTCCGCGATGGCGGCACACATTTTCGAACGCGCGAATCGAGCCGTCCTGCTGCCGTGTAACGAGCACCGACTTGCCGACCAGATCGAAGACGTAGTAGTCGCCCTCGTTGGGAATTTCTTCTTCGCGAACGGCGTACTGCCAGGTCTTCAGGAAAACGTGCTCGACCTCTTTCTTGAAGAATTCCGGGTCGGTGTAGCGCCGGGCACTGACCGGCTTCGTGCCCAGATCCGGGACCCGGTGTTCGCGCACGATGTCGGAAACCGGATGAAAGGCATTGTCGATGTCCAGAATATCCTGGTAGGTCGGACCTTCCCACAGTTCAATCGACAAGCGCTTGCCTTGCGGACGGTCCTGCTCGGCCGCTTCGGCTTTGTCTCGTACGCTCATGTCGCGACCTCGCCGCTCAGCGTCTTGTCGGTCAGTTCGCGAATCGAAGCCAGCGTTTCGAAGCGCGAGATCATCTGCACGAGTTCATGCGAACGTGCCGCACCCAGCACCGGGGCGACCAGGCCGTGGAACTTCGCCTCCAGATCGGCCCACTGTGCATCGAGATCCTGGCGGGGTTCGAAGATGCTGACCGCCGCCGTCAGTGTCTCCCCGCTCTTGAGCTTGAGCACGACCTCGATGGGGTTCGCCATATGGGCAATGCGATCCGTAACCGTGTACTTCACGAGCTTCTGCGCTTCGACCACCACTGGATCGTGCACGCGCTCGTCGGTGAACGCAGCTGGCCCGACATCACGGTTCAACAATGCCAGACCCACCGTGTAGTGGATGCTGAACATGCCCTCCAGACCCGTTTTCGGCCCGATGATGCCGCAGACACCCGGCAGCAGGGCGGGCACGAACAGCTCCACCGCCGCCACATCCCCGATCGAAAATGGGCGGCGCGCGCGCAGCGCACGGATGCCGTCGATCGCCGAGTGCGTCCCACCGCATGCGGCATGCAGCTTGAAAATGATTTCCTCGACGGCGAGCCGATCCTCCAGAAAGCCGCGCGGGCGGTTCGCATCGAAGTCGGCCGGTGAACTGTTGAAAGCATTGGCAAAGCCATGAGGTGCTTCCAGCACGTTGTCGGGCCCCGTGAAGCCACCTTGCGCGAGCCGTGCCGACAACACGCCGACTGCGGCGGCATTGCCCGCATTCATGTGCTTGCACATCGTGCCGAAGCTCGCCCGCAGGCCGGATGCCTGCGTGCCGGCAATTCCAAGCGCATTGAGCATCTGAGGCGTATCCAGGTCGAGCAAACATCCTGCCGCCGCAGTAGCTCCGAATGCACCGAAGGTGCCGGTGCAGTGAAAGCCGCGCGCATAGGAGCTTTCCCCAACGGTCGCGGCGACTATCTTGAGCGTCTCGTAACCCCGTAACATGGCGTTGAGCGTCGCCGCACCGTTGGCATTCAGTTCATCGGCCAACGCAAAGACGGCAGGCAGCACGACGACGGAGGGATGCATGCCCAGCCCCATATCATCGAAATCCTGCGAATGACTGGCGATCCCACTGCAGAGCGCCGCCTGCCGCGCGTTCATCCTGTGCGGTGATCCGATGACATTCGCCACCGGCCGTCCGCCCTCGGCAAGCAATGCGCTCTGCGCAATTCGCGCAGAGGGCTGCTGCGCTCCGGAAATCGTGACGCCGATCCAGTCCAGCACCGCGTGGCGCGCTCGCTGCATGACCCGATCGCTGAGTCGCAACGAGGCAATCTTGCCCACGTCGGACACCAGTCGGGCAGTCAATCCGAGCGCGCCCGCTTCCATCGCAACAGCGTTCGACATCATCCAACTCCGCATTAATCAGGGCTACGCGCTTGCAGCAGCGGCGCAAGCACCCGAAGCGCCAAGGGCGGCAGTCGGCGCAATCGAATCCTTAGGGAACTCTCATGGAGTGACGCCCGGAACTCAATTGCTCAGCCCAATTATCACGTGGCTGATAAGTCGGCTTCGACTACCTACGCCAATCGAGGAGTGGCACGATTGCCACGATGAACTGCAACCTGGATTGCAGACGTCCGTGAGGAGAGCGCTACAAGGCACGCCGAGCGAGTACGGCCGATCTGCCGGACGCCCACCTTGTAGGTCGTCGCAGCAGCGATCAGCGTGCGGACCTCTTTATCGGGATATGAGACATGCGAGCAGCCTTCTACGATGCTGAACAGCATCGCGTATCGATCGAAACGATCGCCGATCCGCGGCCCGGTCCAGACGAACTACTCGTCCGCGTTTGCCGTTGCGGCGTGTGCGGCAGCGATGTGTCGATGACTTCACGCAATGGCACGTTCAATTACGCCTCCGGTCGCTTCGGCCACGAGTATGCCGGCGAGGTGATTGAAGTCGGCCGCAACGTGCGCACGCACAAGCGCGGCGACCGCATTGCCGCGATACCGAGTGTCGGATGCGGAACCTGCGAGATCTGCAAGCGCGGAAATCCGCTGCTCTGCTCGGCACAGTCGAGCGCCATGTTCGGGTTCGGCGAATTGGCCGTCATCCCGCCCAAGGTTGCCATTCACCTGCCGGACAGCCTGAGCTTCGCGGATGGCGCCATGGTCGAGCCGATAGCCTGCAGCCTGCATGCATTTCGCCTTGCAGGCCTGGAGCGTGGTGCACGTGTGCTGGTGATTGGTGCGGGGTCAATGGCTCTTGGTGCCATCTACTGGGCGCGCGCGCTGGGCGCGGCGAAGATTGCCGTACTGTCGCGCTCGTCCCATCGCCGCGATACGGCCATGGCGATGGGGGCGGACGCGGTGCTGGGGTTCGATGCCGACGATCAAGCCCGCATCATCGAGGTGCTGGGCGGCAGCCCGCACATCGTGGCCGAATGCGTCGGCAAGGCCGGCATGCTCAATCTCGCAGCGGACCACGTGTGCCCTGGAGGCACCGTCGTGTCGATGGGCCTTTGCATGCAGGCCGAACCCATCGTGCCGATTCGATTCGGCTTTCGAGAAGTGCGCCTGCTGTTTCCAATCGGTTATACGGCCGATGAATTCGCTGCGACCGCCCGCTCCTTCGATGCTGGCCGCGTGAGTCCCGAGAACTTGTTGAGCGATGTGATTTCGCTGGATGAACTTCCGACGCGGCTGGACACGATGCGCACCGGAGGTAGCGGCGCCAAAGTTCAAGTCGACCTGTTGAGGAGCTGATGAAATACGTCAACCTGGGGCATTCAGGTCTGAAAGTCTCGCAGCTTTGTCTCGGCTGCATGAGCTATGGCAAAGGTCGCATGCACAGCGCCTGGACGCTGACGGAAGAAGAAAGCCTGCCTTTCTACCGGCGCGCGATCGAGCTCGGCATCAACTTCTTCGACACCGCCGACATTTATTCGGAAGGCGCAAGCGAGATCGTGACTGGCAAGGCGCTGCGTGAGTATGCACGACGTGAGGATGTCGTCATCGCCACCAAGTTCTTCGCGCCGATGGGACCAGGCCCCAATGAACGCGGTGCCTCACGTAAGCACATCATGGCTTCCGTCGAGGCCAGCTTGAAGCGCCTGGGTGTCGAGTACCTCGACCTGTACATCCAGCACTCCTGGGACGCGAGCACACCGATCGAAGAAACCTTGCGTGCACTCGATGACCTCGTGCGCACCGGCAAGGTGTTGCACATCGGCGCCTCCAACTTCAAGGCGTGGCAACTGGCCAAGGCGATCGCGTTGCAAGCCGTGAATGGCTGGACACGATTCACCTCCATGCAGGTGCAGTACAACCTCATCTATCGCGAAGAGGAGCGCGAAATGATCCCGCTCTGCCAGGATCAAGGCATCGGCGTCACCGCGTGGTCGGCGCTGGCGCGGGGTTTTCTCGCAGGCAACCGGACGGCGGATGGCAAGGGCGAAACCCAGCGCGCCAAGGGCGACGCTCTGGCACAGCGGCTCTACTTTCGCGACAGCGATTTTGCCGTGCAGAAGCGCCTCGGCGAGGTTGCACAGCAGAAAGACCTTCCACCCATGCAGGTGGCATTGGCCTGGATCGCCAGCCGCCCGAGCCTGAGCGCTCCCATCATCGGCGCCACCCAGATCGAGCAGCTCGAACAAGCCGTGGCGGCACTCGATATCACGTTGACGCAGGCGGAATGCGAAAGCCTGGAAGGCGTGTACGTGCCACGCTGGCCGACAGGGCCGTAGCGATAAAACGACGCACTTCCTTGTCGATCTGATCCCCTTCCGGCGAGCCGCTCGGAAAACCGCCGTGTCCACCGGCTTCGACGACGTGAAGCTCGGCGGCAATATCGGCAGCGCGTAGCGCGCGATGCATGCGGACTGTATTGGACAAGTAGAGATCGCGTGTGCCGGTGGTCAGGATCGTGGGAGGAAAGCCCTGGGTGAAATCGGCGAACAGCGGCGAAAGATAGGGATGCGCCAGATCGTGTCCATTTGCGTACAGCAAATTGACCGGCATCAGGCTGCGCAGCACTGCATCCACACCCAGGTTGGTGTGGAAACTGTCACCCGACTCGGTCAGGTCGATCTCGGGGGTGTCGAGATAGACACCCGCGGGCATGGGCAGGCCGCTGTCTCGAATGCGCAGTGTCAGTGCAGCGGCCAGATTGCCGCCCGCCGATGCGCCGTTGATGAGGATCTCGCGGGGCGAGCGCTCCGTCAGCAACGCTCGGTAGACTGCCAGGCCGTCATCCAGCGCTGCCGGATAAGGATGATCCGGCGGCATTCGGTAGTCGACCGACCACACCCGCCGCCGGAGTCGGTTCGCAATGCCGATGCCCATGATCCGGCATAGCGTGCCGCCGCAATAGATCAGTCCACCGCCGTGCAGGTCGAGCACGATCGTGCGATCGTCCGCCTCCATCAGCGCAGGAGTGATGTCGAACACCCGCACCGCTCCGATCGTGCGATCCGCGACCTGAGCTCCTCCATCCGGGCTCATTGACTGGATCATTGGCAACAGGGCCTGATCCATTGCCTTGACCAGGGCGCGCCAGCCTTCCTTGTCGTCGATCGCAGGGAAAGGCAGTGGCGCGCTGCCGCCGGCATTGAGCACGGCCTGCGCCAAAGGGCTCAGGAATTTCGGCGTTGGAACGTCCCTTGCGGGGACATGCAGAATGGTGTTTTCGGTGGTCATTTTTTGACTGTAGTGACCGGGTCGGATCCCGCACAAGACGTCCGCCGCCATTTCTCACATAGGTGATATCTGAAGCTCACACCACTCCCGGAACACTCCACCGCGGCTTGAGCTCAGGCACCCGTTGGTAAACTACTGTTCGCTCTCCATACTCGTTGGAGAAGAGGAGTAATGGGCATCGATTCAATGGTGCAGGACTTGGCAACTCTGAAGGAGAGCATCGCCGCTGTTCTCTGCGCAGAATGCGAACGTCGGGCCGTCCACGCTTTTTTCGATCATCAACAGGGGCTGGAGGAACGGCTGTGGGCTTTGGCGGCCGATCAGGGCTGGTTGGGAATCGGATTGCCGGAGGCCGATGGAGGCCTGGCGTTGGGCGCACACGGACTCGATGTCCTCTATCGGCAGCTCGGACGCAGCATCGCACCCGGCGCCTTCATCCCGACGCTCGCCGCGGCACAGTGGTTGTCCGAAGTTGGCACTGAGTCGCTCAGACGCTCGCTGCTTCCGCAAGTAACCGCCGGCGCCTGCACTGTTGCGCTGCCACTCACGCTCGGCGACGTCCCCTTGCCGCTGACGGATGGACTGCTGTCCGGAACGACGGCGCTGATGCTGAGTGCACGCACGCCGTCGATCGCGATTGTTCGGGTGCAGGAGATGGGCGTCGCGGCATTTGCGCTCATCGAATTGAACACACCGCAAGCCCGGTTCGCGCCTGCTGACATTTGGGCCAAAACTCACTGCGTTGGCCGGTTGACGCTGAACCAGGCCTTGCCGCTGGCGCTGATCGCCGATCCGCACGGATCTGTCGCCGCCGCGTTGCGGCGCTGCCTCTGCCTGGCAGTAGCCGGTGACTGTGTGGGCAGCGCGCGGGCACTGATCGAACAGACCGTCGACTATCTCAAGCAGCGTGTGCAGTTCGGCCGCGCGCTGGCCAGCTTTCAGGCACTCAAGCACCGCTGCGCCAATCTGATGGCCGCGGTGACTCAAGCCGAGGAGATACTGGATCAAGCCGTACATGCGATGGCCGACGCCGCGCCGAGCGCCGACATGTGGGCCTATCTGGCCAAGGCCTCAGCGGGGGAAACGTTCAAGTTCGTCGCCGAGGACTGTCTTCAGCTCCACGGCGGTGTCGGTTTCACATGGGAGTTCGACTGCCACATCTTCCTCAAGCGTGCGCTGCTCAACCGCGATATCGCAGGCAACGCAGGAACTCTTCGTGACCTTGCAGCGGACTATCTCGCCGCAGCGACGCGGGCAGGCGAAACCACCGCGGAGTTGACGCTGTGATCCTCGACAAGCTCGACGATGAAGCCGCCTTCCGCCGCGCTCTGCGGGAGTGGTTGGCCGAGGTGATGAAGGCCGAGCCGGCGCAACCAGCCCGCGATGCCAGGACCTTTCACAAGAATCAGCTCTGGTGGATGAGCGAGCGCAACAAGGTAGGCCTGGGCACACCGCATTGGCCCAAGGCTTATGGCGGCGCAGACCTTTCACTGCGCAATCAGATCATCATTGCCGAAGAGATCACGCGCGCCCGTGCGCCTTCGCTCGGCCAGTTCACCGTTGCGTTGAACCACATCCCCGCCACGCTGATGAAGTGGGGAACGGAAGCGCAGAAGGCCAGGTATCTACCCGGTGTCTCTCGAGGCGTGATCTGGTGCCAGGGGTTTTCGGAGCCCGGCGCCGGCTCGGACCTGGCAGCGCTACGCACGCGCGCGGTTCGCGACGGCGATCACTATGTGGTCAGCGGCCAGAAGATCTGGTCGTCGCACTCGATGTATGCCAAGCACTGCATTCTGTTGACACGCACCGATGCAAATGCTCCCAAGCACGAGGGCATCACGTACTTCATCATGGACATGAACACACCGGGCGTTGAAGTGCGTCCGTTGCGTCAGGCGAACGGCCTGGAGAAGTTCGCCGAAATCTTCCTGACCGACGTGCGTATTCCGGCCGAGAACAGGGTCGGGCCGGAAAACGAAGGCTGGGCCGTCGCGCAGACGACCCTGGCCTCGGAGCGCGGCGTGCTGTCCTTCGAGCGCAACGAGCGACTGCGCTACCTGATGGAAGATTTCCATGCCGATGCCCTGAAAGCGCAGGCGGCATGGCTGCAGGACGACGAACTGCGGCGCGAGTTCATGCGCTTGTTTGCAGAAGTCCAGGGTTGCCGCCGTCTGATGCGCAAGCTGCTCGAGCAATCCAGTTCCGGCTCACCGGCCGCGGCCACCACGGTTCCCTACGTCAAGCTCATCAACACCGAGCTGCGCCGCAATGTTGGCGACTTCATGATCCGCGCCATAGGTCCCGAGGCTCAATGCTACGTGGCCGGATTCGACGAGCTGTCGACCGACCCGACGTTCACCTATCTGACGGCAATGGGCGGCACCATCGCTGGCGGCAGCAACGAGATCATGCGTAACATCATCGCCGAGCGCGTCTTGAACATGCCGAAAGGCTGACGCCCGATTCGGTCTGGTCGTGCTCGCCGCGATTGATCATTCGTGTTGTCGGAACACTCAGCTGTCCGACGCGGGCCATCCGCCGGCCCGGCTGAACAGACGGACGAGCGCAAACAGGACGACCGGCACCATCGTGAAGAGCGCGGTGATGACGGCGGCCTCGTAGATATCGGCGATCACGAACGCCCTGCCGCCGACTGAAACGGTGCCTGCCGCCGCGCGTATCCAATTGAAGGGCAGCTGGATCGTCATCGAGAACCACATGAGACAAGGCAGCAGCCAGTACGCGCGCGTGCGGCTCGCGGCTGTTGCCGTAAAACGCCGCTCGATGAGCGCGAACAACTGGAACAGAACCCAGCCCGTGAGTAGCCAGCCCAGAAAGTTGGTCAGAGGGACGCCGAACAGACCACTGGGATAGGTGTAGGTCCAGTTTCGATCGACGGTGGCGCCGATCGGATCCATCGGCACATCGATGCCCGGCAGAATGAACGCCGCGACGAGCGGCACAGTGATACGACTGAGCGGCTGGTTGCGATCCGGCCGGTCCAGCGCGATGACCTTGGCCAGCGTCCACGCGATCCAACCAAGAAACGCATAAGAGATCAGCGCCAGAGGCGACACGCCGGCGGGCTTGTAGATATCGACGTTGTGAACGAAATGACCGAATGGAAAACCGTTGGCGATGCTCGATGCTTCAAACGCGAACCCGACCGGCAAGCCGATGGCGAAATAGAGGCCGATACCCCGCCATCCATAGAGAAGGGAGCCGTGAATGACCAGGATGAAGGGCAGCGGCAGTGCCGCGAGGGATGGCAATGCCGATTTCGGCCAGGCAGTCGCCCCGATACTGAGGGCGAGGAAGACAACGAACAGCACCCAACACACTCGCAATCGCAACAGCCCGCTGGCATTGGCTTCACCCACCGTCCCCATCGCGATACCCCCTGGAATCATTGGAAGAGACCCGCTTGCATGACCGGCAACGGCCGATCGTCCACCGTCCGGTTGAATGCAAGTCATGCTGTGCGCATCAAAGCGGCAGGTTGTAGACGCGAGCCGCGTTGCCGCCCATCACCTTCTTGATCACTTCATCGTCCCACGACGAGAGCGCCTTCAAGCCCTGCTCGACTGCACCGGGATACAGGCAAGTGGCATGCGGGAAGTCGGTTTCGAACATCACGTTGTCGATGCCGATGACGTCGAGCAGACGCTTCGGCGCGGATTCCTCGAACCAGAAGCAGCTGTACACCTGGCGCTTGAACAGTTCGCGCGGCGACGGCTGATCCAGCGCCTTGCCCTGGAATGGCGTGTCGAGCAGCTGCCATTCCAGGCGCTCGAGGATGAATGGGATCCAGCCCAGGCCGCTTTCGACGAGCACCCACTTCGTCTTGGGGAAACGTGGCAGCAAATCGCAGGTCAGCAGGTTGGCGAGAATGCGCGCGTTGTAGAGTTCGAGCTGCGAGTTGCCGATCACCAGCTTGCGGTGATTGTCCATACCGGGCCATGTCGACCTGGCCCAGGCTTCCAGCGACATCGCGCCGGAGCCGACATGGAAGTTGATCGGCATGTCGAGTTCGGAGCAGGCCTCCCACAGCGGATCCCAATGCGGGTGATGCAACGGCGGCAAGTCTGGGTTCTCGTGCGGCTCGGGGCAGATCGTGATGCCGCGCAGCTTGAGGTCGCGCGCGCAGCGCTCGGCTTCCTTGACCGCAGCCTCGATGTCCCAGAACGGCACCACGCACTGCGGAAACAGGCGATTGCCGCTCTCGGCCTGCATCTCGGCCATGGCATCGTTGTAGACCTTCACCGTCAGCAACGAAACCTCCGGATCCAGCCTGGCCAGCTGGTGGCCGCCGAAGCCCAGAATGTTGCCGTAGATGATCTGCGCCCAGATGCCCTGCGTGTCCATGAACTTGACGCGCTCCTTGCCGTCGTAACAACCCGGCGTGATCTCCTCGAGCGTGAGGCCGCTGCGGATGTCCCACTCCCAGAACGACTGTTTGGAGCCGTCCTTGCGGATCACCGCCGAGGCGCCCACCTTCTTCTGCAGAATCCGGTCATCGTCGATGTACCAGTGCGGACGACCCTTCGGGCCCATCTTCACGTGCGGAACCTTGGTCTTCCACTTGCCAGAAACGCGGCTGGCCCACAGATCGTGCGGCTCCGAGTAGTGTGTGTCGGCATCGACGACTTTGAGACCCTGCACCATCCTCGGCGGGGTCAGTGTTGCACTTTCCATCTTGACTCCTGAGCGACTCGCTAGATGTCCATATCGAGAATGAAGGACTGATAGGACTTTGCTTGCGTATCGACCATGAGGCTGGCGGAGTAGGCCCCGCCCAGCGCGCCGTGCAACACGAAATTCAAACCTTTCAGCTTGGGAAACTCGTAACGCTCGACGCTGCCCTTGACCGTGCGCGCGAAGAACTCTTTGACCTTCTCGGCCGTGAGCTTCTCGCGCAGTAGTTCCCAGTTCGCGTCGTCATACGGAAACACGCAGACGTTGGCGGTGTCGCCCTTGTCGCCCGAACGAGAGTAGGCAATCTCACGCAGCTTCATACGGTGACGACCTCCGTCTCGATGGTGACGGCGGCACGTTCTACGGGGACGCCGATAACGTTGTAGGCTTCGACGATCTGCGAGCGTGGACCCGCGACGCCGGCAGGGCGGTCGAAGTAGATCATTCCCACCTCGTTGCAGAATTCCTTTGCCACATGGCGTGTCCGACAGTGCGCGGCCACGCGATAGCGCAGCTCGTTGAGGCCGGTCGGCGCGTTGGTGAGATGGCCGTACAGGCTCGAGATCCCGTAGATCTGGAACTTCATGTCGAGAATGTCCTCCTTGAACGGCTCGAGACGCTCGCGAATGATTTCTTCGACGAGCCTGGCGCGATCGAGGCAGCCTGCCCCGCCCAGCGATCCTTCCGAGATCGCCTTGTAACCGTTACGCACGCCCACCAGCGCGCGCAACATGTCCGGCCTCGGCTTGCCGATCATGCCTCGCAGTTCGACCACATCCTTTGCCGGCACGCTGAGTTCGATCATCGACATGTCCATGTCGACGTCGGGTGTCAGGTATGAGCGTGGATCGTGGATTTCGTATCCGACACGGCACTTGACCGTTTCGCTCGTAACCATGCCGCCCGCGCTCGGCAGCTTCGTGATGCGCACTGCCTCTTCGGTCAGCGTGACATAGGGGAAGCCGAGTGGCTCCAGGCCAGGCACGATGCGATACGGCGGATCGGCGAAGCCGCCGCCGGAAATGCCGGTGCTGCCCTGGAGCATGTGCCCCGCCAGCGTGCCGAGCGCGGCGCGCTGCGGCGTCAGTTCGTTCCAGCCCAGTGCGTCGTAAGCGAGCGCCACGGCCATCGATGGGTCGGCGATGCGGCCGCCCAGCACGAAACCCGCGCCCTGATCGAGCAGATCGATGAAGCCTTCCGCGCCGACATAAGCGTGCGCGCCGATCAAGCGTTCGCCCAGATCGCCAATCCGGCATGTCAGCTCGGGAAGCTCGATGTTTTTTTTCAGCAGATGCTCGCGCACGCAGCCGCCGTGCATGGCCCCAATCTTCAGGCCACTCAATCCCACCGCACGCGCCGTGTCCACGGCTTCAGCCAACGCACCCGGCACATTGGCCTGGCCGAAACTTCCGACCACGACGCCGCCACGCTGAAGAAAACCTCCCATCGCCTCGAGTACATCGCCCGTGCCGGGATCGTAGCCCCGCTGCGCATTCTTCATCATGCGCAGCGTCGCCTGGGTCATTGTCTGCTCGCCGAGGCGGTCGAACATCATGTAGTCGACCTCGCCGCTGTTCGCCAGATCGGCTGCAGGGAGAATCCGATCGCCGGCAAAGGCCGAACCGGCTCCGATGCGCGGGCGACGCTCTTGCTTCGTCTTGAATACCACGGCCAATCAGATCACTCCTTGTCTGGTCAGTCGCTCGATGTCCTCAGGCGACAGGCCCAGCTCGTGTTGCAGTACCTCGATCGTGTCCTGACCGAGAAAGGGCGGCGCGCGATAGTCGCTCACCGCCTTGCCGCCAAAGCGGATCGGATTGGCGATGACGCTCACCGTGTCGACGCCCGCGCGATCGAGTTCGACCTTCAGGCCACGATGCAGTACCTGCGGGTCTGCGAAGGTCTGATCCAGGTTGTAGACCGCGGCGCAAATGACGTCGGCAGCGGCGAGCCGCTGGCACCAGTCGGTTACCGTACGCGTGGCGAAGCGCGCATTGAGAAGAGCCGCGAGCGCCTCGACATTGCGATAACGATCCATGCGCGAGCTGAAGCGCGGATCGGTCTTGAGCTCCGGGAGCTCCATCGCATCGCACAGGCGGTGGAATTGCGGATCGGCCGTCGCCTGCATCTGCAACAGGCCGTCCGCACAACGGAAAATTTCCGATGGCGCCGAGCCGTAGGCGCGCGTTCCGAGGCGTGTCGGCACCTGTCCACTGGAAAACATCTCGATCGCCTGCGCAGCCACAGCCGCGACGGAGCAGTCGAGCAAAGAGACGTCGATGAATTGGCCACCCGCCCCCAGCACTTCGCGAGCGCGCAGCGCCATCAGCATCGCGTTGGCGGCGTACAGCCCGGCCACCATGTCCGAGATCACAACGCCAATCCGTTGCGGCATCCGCTCGGGCTCACCCGTCAGGCTCATCAGTCCACTCATCGCCTGGAAGATCGCGTCGGTGCCAGGCCGGTTCGCGTAGGGGCCGTCTTGTCCGAAGCCGGTGACGGACAGGTAGATGATGTCTGGATTGACCGCTTTCAGTGCTTCGTAGTCGAGCCCGTACTTCTTGAGCGTGCCGACCTTGAAGTTCTCGACGACGATGTCGGATCTCTTCACGAGGTCCTTGATGATCTCGCGTCCCTCGGGTTGGCGAATGTCCACCGTGATCGAGCGCTTGTTGCGATTGACCGAGCGGTAATTGGCCGATTCGATGCACTCGCCTCCGTCCGCGGTTCTGACTCTGTGCGGCGCGTAGTGCCGAAAATCATCGCCATGCCCCGGACGCTCGACCTTGATGACGGCGGCGCCCATGTCAGCCAGAACCTGCACCGCAAAGGGTGCGGCGTACAGTCGGCCCAATTCCAGGATGCGAATGCCCGCGAGCGGGCGCGGACCATCGCTTCCATGCCGAGGATCGGCTTGTTCCGGGATGTGGGCCATGAATGCTGTGTCTCTCGTGATTCGACACGCGTCCTCGGCGAAGCACGCGCATCGACGGCTCGGTGGTCGAAACACTGTGCAATAATCGGAACGCGGACTGAACGCGGACTAATGTAGTGCAGGCATAAGCGAAGCGCGTATCCCGCAGCGGGGATATCAGATATGTGAAGGTGTTGGTTGGCGACCATCCTCAGGCCCGCGTGAGACATCGCGCCTCATGGATGGCACCGTAACTTTCCACGCACGCATTTCGGGGGAGATGAAATGATGAGCACGGGTCGGGCATTGGCGATATTGGCCGCCGTCATAACGGTGATCGCCCTTTACAGCGGACTGGCGCTTTGGCTCGGCGTAAAGGACAGCTGGGTCGGGTTTCTATTTCTTACCCAATGGACTGTCGTCGATGGCGGCAAGGTGACCCAGCTGCCGCGCACGGTGCTTGGGGCTCTGAGCGGTATGACCACTGCCCTCATTCCCAGTCTTCTGTCCCCCCATCTGGGCTATGGCCCGGCGATGGCGGTCATGCTGAGCCTGGTCCTCGTCACGGTGTTCCTGTTCATCGCCGGACGGGCCTCGCAGGTTATCAATGCGGCAACGATGATATTCCTGACCGTCGTGTCGATCCCTGAAATTACAACCCATGCGGCACCGGCGGACCTGTTCATGGGCTTTGCGCTTGGCCTTGCCTATTTCGGGGGGCTGGGGTTCGTGGGTTCTTTATTCGCGAAATTCTCTAAAGGGCGCTCGCCCGATCCGCAAAGCGCCGAAACCTGAGCGCGGCGCGACCGGCCCACTTCGGGGCATCCACCCCGATCAACGAGGCGAGGAGAAAAGCAACGATGGAAAGCATCACCACTATCGACGTATCAGTCGCCTGATACTACCGTCGCCGTCGCAAGCGATGACTAGAACGCCGTCTTCTTGCATCAGGAGGCTGGCACGACCTATCGGCGGCGGTTCGGGTTGTGGCCATCCAAATGGAAGGTCCGTCGCAACGACCTCCCGGGCACCCGAGGCCAAGTGACACCGGACGACGCGACGCGCCTGGTGTTCGGCGACAAATACGGCTTCCGCTTTCATGTCGAGGGCAACGCCCGTTGGACGGGCAAAATTTTCGAGAACAGTGACGACACCGTCGCGAACGATACCTACCGTACCGGATTCCGGGTCCGCCGTAGCCAGGATGCGACCCCGTTGGTGAATCGCGGCAATGTGTTTCTGGCCGGTGGCGGCAGCAAGCGTCAGTGCGCCGTCGGGCTCGAATCGCCGCACTTCTCCCCCATCGAAAGCAATGAGTATTCCATCATCGGCGCTGCCGATTGCGCTCGCCCCTTCACCGACAATCAGGACATCGCCGCCTCTTGTGCCATCCTGTGCGGCCGCCTTGACCGTGTGGCTCAAAGCCCCGCGGGGGCAACGGTAGACCTGACCGCCTTCGGTGAGAAGCAGCGCCTCATCCTCACCGATCGGGCGAATATCCAGCACGAAGTCCTGCGGGAAGGCTGGCGTCCAGGTGCACCAATCGGCGAAAGCTCCGTCCGCCTGAACTTCGACGGCACTCACCAGATTCGCAACCAAGAAGCTGCCGTTGGAGCAGGCTGCAATACCGGACACGCGCATCAGACCGGGAGGCACGAGCAGCTTGCCTCCACTCTTGTCGCCCTTCGGCACTTTCAGGATGCTTCCCGTTGTGTAGCTGGATATATAGAGCGCACCCTCGCGGTCGAACTCGATGTTGTCGACGCCTCCGAGCGGCATGCGCGCTATCTGCTCGCGCTTCCCCGTCTCGAGCTCAATTGCGGTCACGACGCCGCTCATGGCCTCGGACAACACGAGTCGACCTGATGAGTCGAACTTGACACTGGAAACGATCTGGAAGCCAGCGGCAATCTGCTCGACCTCACCCGAGCGCACATCGATGGCAAAGACGATGCCGGCGACCACATTCTGCAGATATATCCGCCCATCCCGCCCCTTTGCACACGCGTTCGGGAATCCGAGATTCTCAACAATGGTGCGAATGGCGCCGGAAGAACGATCGATTTCCATCAGCCGTCCAACTGGCCGTAGCTCGTCGACGTATAACCGATCCTCGTTGTCGATCGTTATGCCATTGGCACCGATGAGCTGATCGGTCAGCGTGAACATCGAACCATCGGCACGTCGACAGGTAACACGATGGCTGTCGGTGATATAGAGAGTCCCGGCGGAGTCGAAAGCCAAGTCGTCAGGCGCTACCAGGCTGCCGTCCCGAGGAATGACCGTAGTGAGCTCGCCGGTCTTGGTGTCGCATGCGGCGACTCGTTGAGCGAAGGCCTCACAGATCCATAGCCGCGCGTCCGGGCCGATACGGATCCCGTTCGCCCCCATTAGAGCCGCGGGGGGCCGGATGAGCTCGAGCGCGTACCCTGCGTGCGCCTGAGGCGAAATTGCCATGGACCGTTCGAAGTGAGACATTTTTTACTCCGGTAGCCTCTACGCGCACCTCAGCAGATTCGCTCATCGCAGTACACCGATGCACCGCTGCCGAAATCAAGTGCATAGACAAGTGCATGTCACGTTCAACTGAATTCGTCGGGCGATCCATGGCCCGAACGCAGACTGTTTTCAACAGCCTGCCAACGCCTTCATCAATTCATGGGTATACAGTCGGGAAGTTCGCATGGCTGAACAGTTTCAGCGGTTGCATGCCCAAACCATCCGTGTGGGACAGGCTTTGTCCGGTATACAGCGAACGTGCTGAAAACCTCAGGCTCGAAATCCCCATACGGATACGATTCGTCCGGTTAGCTTCCGAGGTGTGATACGTCAGGCAGTGATGAAAGACAGCGTCGCCGGGCGCGTACGTATGCAGCTCGCTGATCTCGTACTTGTCGAACAGCTCGGGATAGGTTTCCTCGATGGTTTCGTTGGCAAGTTCGTGGATCCCATTCGGCTTTTCGCGATGCGAGCCGCTCATGTGTGCCATGGGGCTCATGTCTGGCGTGATGGGCACCAAGGCGATCCAGGTTTGAACGGCTTCAGCGCGGTCGATCGGGATACTTGGAAAGTCCTGGTGCCACCGCAGCTTCTCGGTACGCCCCGTGGCAGCGGGCAACTTCACATGCAGTGTGTCCGACAGTAGCTTGACGGAGGGCACCTTCAATAGATCCGCTGCCGCTTTGCCCAGCTTGCGCTGCGTCAGAAAATTCCACATCCATGGGTCTTCCAGTCGGATGTTGAACTTGATGACATTGGCCATCAGGTTCTTCACCGCCTGGTTGAATTTATCCTGCTCTTCAGGGTCTTCGGGCCATTCGTCCCACTGCAGTCCCGTCCAGTCTCTATAGTGCTGGGTCACCTCTTTCATGAGGTTGGCGTCGATGTAACCGGGGACGAAAACCCAGCCGTTCCCGGCAAAGAATTCGATCTCCTCTTTGGTGGGATCCCTGATGTAATCGGACAGATCTTTGTTGTCATCTTTGAATTGCGTATTCATACATTCTCATCGCGATGATGAAAACAAAGATAGTTCCGCAGCGTCTCCGGTGAGGATCGCAGTCTGATTCTGGATTCAGCACGATACATCCTGAACAATACAACAGCGCCGCAGCCTGGTAAGGCGCGTCGAATATCATATGGATGTTATTTGCTCCGCGGCCTGGTTGATGCCATGTCGCCCGCATGCCTGCAGCACGCACCGCATCGGCTCATTCGAGCGTCACCCAATCGCCAACCCGCACCGTCCCGGGTTCAGTGACCACTGCGTAGACCCCCGCGCACGCAAGCCTGCCCACGTTCGCGACCGGAATTCGGTTCAAGCGAACCAGCGTCCGAAGAACATCGAGGTCTCGTGGCAGCCCTGCCTGGGCAAGCGTCGTCACGACGCAGCGAGGGGCGGCCATCCCCACCTGGATGCGCACCTCGTCACCGATGACGAGTCCCTGACCGACCCAGTCGTTCTCGACGAACCCAGCTGCGTCGGTGCGAACAAAGACGTTCATCCGGAATCGGCGTTGATCGAATCGACTCTGAGGCTGCGCAGCGCTCAGGTGTGCAATGGTGGAGGTCGTGAGCAGCGATAACGGGAACGCGTCGAAGAACGAGCCCGCTGGAATCGGCGACGGCATTCCGAGCTCAGCGAACAAGGACGCTCCCAACTTCCGATCGACGAAGATTCCACAGCCCCGCGATTGTTGCATTTGGCATGTTGGCAGCTTGTATGAAAGAAGCGGTTAGCGGTTGGTCAGAGGCGCTTACCGCGCATTCATATCAGGACTGGGTCCGCTTCTCGTAGAACTGATACACGTGCCGATAGGGTGTCGCCGTGAGATAGCGGTGCGTATCCAACGCGCGCAGCTTGCAAGGAGTGAACTTCGCCAGGCTGTCGAGCTCGACGAGCGGCACGAACGTATGCTCTGGCACATCGTTCCAGCCGAGCACGAAGAAACCTCCTTCACGCAGCAGTTTGAAACACGCCTCGAAACCGCCCTCGCAGTCGGCTTTGGCATTCATGCCATGGCCATAGACACCATTGCAAACGATGAGGTCGAATGAACCGGCAGCAAAGTGTTGCGTTGCTTGCGCCAGCGCACAGATCACGTGCTGCCGCGCGCCGAACTTGCGCGTGCTCGGCAGCATGTCCAGCGTCCAGAGGTTCTTGCCCCTGAAGAACGACTTCGCGTAGTGCTTCGTGTACCAGTCCACGCCGACGAACAGAATCGAACGCACACCGGGGTCGGCCAGATATTCCTTGAAGATGATCTCCTCGAGGACGCGTCGGTCTTCCGTGTCGAGCGGTGTGGGGAGCCCGAGCGCGAACCGCAGGAGCCGCCGGCGAAAAGCGGCATCGGTTCTCAGACGAACTAGCGTGCTCTGACTCGTTGCCCGGGCCTGGTTGTCCATGTGTCCTCGAATCGGCGAACGCCGCGCTTTGGCGTTGGGTTCCTGGCGAGCTGGCTGGTATGCGATTGCTGCCGTGAGGATTGACGCAGCCGCCGTGAATCGCCGACACGCGTGGGCTATGATCCTCGCGATCGATACAACGGACTTGGCCGTCCTCACGTGCTCGGTTGCGCCGATTGTGCCTGCAGCCCGGCTCGCTTGCAGGAGTCACTGCGCGAGGCAGGCATGCAGCAGGCGCTGGGTCTGGAGTTGACGTTCCGTGGAGGCGATGATGGATCCCGTGCTCGTTGTCGGTGTGAGAGGCGGCGTCGGTGCAGCGGTTGCCGAGCAATTGATCCAACAGGGGCATTCCGTCATTGGCAGCGTGCGCAGCGAAGACCAGATCGCCGCCGTGACAGCGACGCTGCCGGGCATCGCCGAAGTGCTGGCATTCGACATGGCAGAACCGGAACGAACGCGACAGGTTCTCGCGAGCCGCTTCGGCAGCAAGACATTGAGCGGCGTGATCGTCTGCGCCGCCGTGTCCGACTACGGCCCCCTCGAAACGAGCTCGCTGGCGGATTTCAAACGCATCATGGACATCAATGCCACGTCCTGCCTTGCGATCTACCAGGCATGCGTGCCGGCATTGCGCCGCGCGCTGGGCCGCTTGGTGCTCGTCAGCTCCTACAGCGGTCGCCTCTCCTTTCCGTTCCACGGCGTCTATCAAGCATCGAAGTTCGCACTCGAGGCACTTGCCGACGTGATGCGCTTGGAAGCAGCCGAGTTTGGCGTAAAGGTCGTGGTCGTCGAGCCGGGTGGGATCGACACGGAAATGAGCCGGGCCATGCGTCGCAGCATCGATGGAGACATCGCCGCGCTCGCACCGGAAAATGCCGAGCGCTATGGGTATCTGTATCGGAAGTTTCGCGAACAGCTGCGTGGTGCCACCCATCTGCCTACAGGGACGGACGTTGCAAGGCATGTGGTCGTTGCGTTCACCGCGACCGACCCCGAGCCGCGCTATGTCGTCGGCGACGATGCTCAATTCCTCATCGCGCAGCGAAGAGCACTGTCGGATCGCGAGTTCGACCAGCTCGTCAAATCGCTGTGAGGATCGCTCGCTCCCTCATTGAATAAGGGCGGTAGCGATGCCTCGACTACAACGATGACCTATGCAGGCAGAATGCGCTGTTCCCTGCGCTACAACACTCGCTCGAGCACACCGGCGATGCGCTGAATCGACGTCTCGTGATAGCCCGTGTTGGACGCCGCGGCGCCGGCTCCCTTGAGAGCACCTGCCTCGAACCCTGCCTCGCTCTGACACACCATCACGCCCAGGCGCGTTGCGGCGAACAGGATGGCGTAATCGAGTTGCGCCTGAGTGGGAACGAAACCGCCGGCCTTTTCATATGCAGCGGCGAACTCGCGCCAGGGACCCAGACTCTCTGCCTGAAAATAGAAGTAGCCGAGGTCGTAAATCGGGTTGCCGATGTGGGCGAACTCCCAGTCGAGAATGGTGCTCACCCGGTCTTGATGGATGAGGATGTTGTTCAGGCCATAGTCGCCGTGCACCAGTGTGCGTGCGCGATCGTTCAATGCGACGTTCTCCCGCAGCCAGTGAAATGCGGTTTCGTACACGGGTGACGCACGGTTCAGCGCCTTGAAGGTCGTGTACGACTGCTCGATCCACGCCAGCGCCATCTGCTGATTCGTCAGCTGTGCGCCATCGATCTTGTCGCCGAATTCCGTTACCGGGATGCGATGCAATCGGGCCAGTTGCGTGGCGACGTCGCGCGCCACTGCGACATTGGGTGCCGGCAAGTTGAACATGTGCCCGATGCCCTCTCCCGGCATCGCTTCCACCAGCATCATCCTGGCGCCGAACGCCTTGCCGCTTTCATCGACGGCGAGCGGCTTCGGCACCTTCACGCCGTTGCGATGCAGTACCTGCAGCACACGGTATTCATCCACGACCGACACACCGCCGTACGTGCCGCTGGCGTCGGCACGCATGATGACGCTGTCGGGTACCGAGCGTCCTCCGGTCAAGTTGATCTTCGCCGTGAACTTGGAATGGCCACCCGAGATGAAACTGTAGCCGGCAAGACGCAGACCCGGCTCATCCGCAAACGCCTTCGTCAGGAACGAGTTGAAAGTCGCATCGTCGATGTCCCGGGTATGGACCGCACCACTCGATGTAACCGTTGCTTGTGGGCCCAGCCATGGATCGAGCGCGGCCAGCAACTTGTTGCTGTACCTCGCTTCGATAGCGACGAGCTTGCGGCGCGCGGCCCGCGCCTCTTCGCCCGGAATCTCATTCATCTGCAACTGCAGATCGCGCACGCACGGCAGCAGCTCGCGGAAGTCCGGTGTCGGTGCAGCATTCGTCAATGCCCGTAACCGCGCCGCTGCGTCCGTCACAATGCCATGGCGTTTGCAGAACTCCTGCGCCGCCTCCACTTCCGCCAGATATTCCTTAAGCGCCTCGCTCGTCAGTTCCGGCACCGTCGCTTCGTTGACGAGCATCCGCGCGATGATCCGGTGCGCAATCTTCAGCTGGGTCCGCAGCGCCGCATCGGGCACTGCGTCCAGCCCAGGATTCGACAGCACTTGTTTCAGTGTTTCCAGAAAATGAACGTGCAACGCACTCACGCCAGTTTTCCCCCGAATGAACTCAACTCAGCCGCTCAAGCCCGACCCGATCCCGTGTAGCTCGGATTGTCGCCGATCTCGACCAGCGCGTACCCCTCCTCGCCCGTTTCCTCGAGCTTCAGCGGCACGAAGTTCTCATGGATGCGGTAGGCCGGCAGTCCGCCGCCCGGCTTTTCGACGGCGAGCGGCACATTGCCGAAGCGGTTCTCGATATCGGCAACGATGGTGAAGTTGTTGCCTTCGATATCGTTCATCTTGAATTTCACGGTGGCCGGCAGGAACTCATCGCTCTTGCCTTCGGTCGTGATCTCGATGTCTTTCAGTGAGCGCATCCCGGAGCCGTCGTACACGTAGCCCTCGTTCGCGGCAATCGACGGCCGCAACACGCTATAGACCCCCATCACCCCCAACACGCGTTTCGGGAAGTACAGGAACGACCACGTGTGTTTCAGCGTCATGTTGTCGCAACGGATGGCGCGTGAGTGATCGCGGTAGGCCATGGCGTCGATGTTGAACTTCTCGCCCTTGAGCTTGCCGGTCTTCATCTCGAGCGTGCCTTTCATCGTCAAGGCCTGCTGCTGATGGTGAAAGCAGGTGTTCGTTCCCAGCGTTGCGGCTTCCTTCACGGTCGGCTTCTCGGGATTGGCCGCGGTGTACGCTTCGTAATCGAACGTGGGCGCGTGTTTGCGCAAAGTCACTTGGAAATTCAGCGCGTCGTTCGCGAGGCTGAACCCGAACTCGGTGTGCGCCTCGACGAAGCGGACCTTCAATTTGTCGTCACCGATCTCTTTCGAGTAGGCGAAATTTTCGGGAAAGGGAATCTCGTTGCCGTACTGGTGCAGCTCGCCGCGCACCAGCAGATTACAGGACACGCGTGCGCGGCCGAAGCCCGGCTCGTAGTTGAAATGCGCCATGCCGAAGATCTGATTGCGCACGTCCACGAAGATCCAGAACCAATTTTCCTTGTAGCGCAGGTAAGCGGTTGGCGGGACCGGATGCGGCACATCGTCATGGGTGGTCAGCATGCGTGATTCCTCGGCACTGAATCTCTCGAGGCCAGCTAATGTATGCGTTCCGTTGGGTGCAAGCCAGCGCCATCGCCGAGCCGCATGAGGCAGCGCCGCGAGGTGATCGCGGTGCGATGAAGCTCGACCCAATCTGCCATCGACCGCACATCGGCAAATATCGAATGCCGAGTTCATGAGCGATGCAGTGTGCTGCTCATCGGACAACGCGGCCGTTGCGTGCGTGATGAAGAATACGCGGTAGCCCAGCATCTCCGCGTCGCGTGTCGTGCTCTCGCAGCGATGCCGCGAGCGGTCAACATTTCTTGCGGCGCAGACGCGTTCGGTTTGAACGCGCTGAACCGATGCTTGTCGACGATCAGATCGCGAGGCTGCACATTCCCTGTCGGATGCAACGTTGCGCCACGGCGTGTCAAAAGCCTGCTCGCGGCATTCCCACGTGCACTCGTGCTGTAAGATCGACGCACGACATGCCTTCCCGTCGCACGTGATATCTGAGGGAGGTAATGACGGGGGTTTATGAACGATCATGCAAGTCGCGGCGGCCGCTCATGGCGCCGAGGCATTTTTGCGCTGTGTGTCTTTTCCTTGATCCTGACGAGCTGCGCACGCGACGAAGCGTCCGCCCCGGCAGCGCCGAAGGTGAATGTCATCCAGGTTGCACCCGCATCGCTGCCGTTGGGGCTCGAGTACACGGCGCGCACCCGGGGTGAACGCGAAGTACAAGTGCGAGCGCGCGTCTCCGGCATTCTGTTGAAGCGCTTCTATCGCGAAGGCGCGGAAGTCGAAGCGGGTGATCTGCTGTTCGAAATCGACCCGCAGCCATTCGCTGCAGCGGTACGGAGTGCCGAGGGACGTCTCGGCGTGGAACAGGCGCGTCTCGAGGAAGCCGCGCAGCAGCGCACGCGCGTGAAGACCTTGTCGGAGAAGGGCGTGAGTGCCGATCGCGAGCGCGATCTGGCGGACGCGGCCTTCGCAGCGGCGAAAGCCGCTGTCGACGCGGCGGCTGCGGATCTCGAACGCGCGCGCATCGATCTCTCATACACCAAGGTGCGCGCTCCGATCGGCGGTCTTACCGGCGCCGAAGTCCGCTCGGAAGGCAGCCTCGTCGATGCCAACACCGAATCGAGCCTGCTCACGACCATCACGCAGATCGATCGCCTCTACGTCGATTTCGCCATGCCGGAAGCGGAGGCTCGCGTGTTGCGGGACGCGCTCGCGAAGGACGACCGTGGCATCAGCATCCGCGTGCAACCGGCCAGAGGTGCAGAGCGCCCCGAACCGGCACGGATCGAATTTGTCGACACGAGAGTCGATCCGGGCATGGGTACCGTCGTCGTGCGCGCGACGTTGAACAATACCGATGGTGCTGTCTCTCCAGGTCAGTTCGTGCGCGCACGCGTCGAGGGACTCACGCTGGCCTCCGGCATCTATGTACCGTCGCGCGCCGTCATGCACGGTGCGGAAGGGGTATTCGTCTGGAAATTGGACGACAAGAACCTCGCCCAGATCCAACCCGTCGCGCTCGGTGTGAGCCACGGCAACCTGCTGCAGATCGAGAAAGGCCTGGCCGCCAATGATCGCGTCGTCGTCGACGGCGTTCTCAAGCTCGCACCCAATGCACCGGCGGATGCCACGATGGTACCGCTCGATGCGCGTCCGGTGGTCGTGAGCGCGGCGGCACAGTGATGCGCAACCCTTTCATCGAACGGCCGCTGCTCGCGTGCGTGCTCTCGGTGTTCATCGTCATCGCCGGCCTCATTTCGTTGAGCGCGCTGAAGGTTGCGCTCTACCCGAACATCTTGCCGCCGATGGTCGAGGTGTCCACCTCGTATCCGGGTGCGACACCGCAGACCGCCGCCGAAACGGTGGCCGCACCGCTGGAGCAACAGGTCAACGGCGTCGAAGACCTGATCTACATGCGCTCCGGCACGGCGCCGAACGGCACGGTGCAGATCGTCGCCACGTTTGCGGTCGGCGCGGACGCGGATCAAGCCGTGATCAACGTACAGAATCGTGTGCAGACGGCATTGCCGCTGCTGCCCGAAGAAGTACGACGCCAGGGCGTGGTGGTGCGCAAGCTCCACTGGACTGCGGTGGCCTATCTGACGATCGATTCGACGACAGGTCAGTACAACGAGGCGTTCATCTCCAACTACGCGCTCGTGAACATCGTCGATGAGTTGCGCCGCATTCCGGGTGTCGCGGCGGTCGATGCGTATGGCGCGAAGGAACACTCGATCCGCATCTGGTTGTATCCCGATCAGCTGGCCGAGGCCGAGCTCACGCCGATGGATGTGGCCCGCGCAGTGCGCGAGCAGAACGCGGAGTTCGCCACGGGACGTATCGGCGAGGAGCCGATGCCGACCTATGTCGATCTCACGATGAGCATCACCGCTCAGGGACGGCTGTCATCGCCGGAGGAATTCGAGCGCATCATCCTGAAGAGCGGGCCTGACGGTCGCATCGTGCGTCTGCGCGACGTGGCTCGTGTCGAGATGGGATCGCGTGATTACAGCCTGACGACGACACAGCGTGGCCGCCCTGCCCTCGCGCTGGGCATCTTTCCCCAGCCTGGCGCCAATGTCGTCCAGATTTCCGATGCCGTGCGCGCCACGATGGACCGTCTCGATGACAAGTTCCCTCAAGGGCTGCGCTGGCAGATCCCGTTCGACACGACGGATTTCGTCCGCGTGGCGATTCGTGAAGTCTTGAAGACGCTCGCCGAAGCGGTGCTGCTCGTGTTCGTCGTCGTCTTCATCTTCCTCGGCAACTGGCGCGCCACGCTGATTCCGTGTCTTGCAATGCCCGTCTCGCTGATCGGCGCACTCGCCGGCATGTTGGCGTTGGACGTGACGATCAATCTCGCCACGCTGTTCGCGATGGTGCTCTCCATCGGCATCGTCGTGGACGATGCCATCGTCGTGCTCGAGAACGCGGAGCGCCACATGCGCACCGAAGGCATCGATGCGCACGAGGCGACTCAGCGGGCGATGCGGGAAGTGACCGGGCCGCTCATCGCCATCGTGCTGGTGTTGACGGCGGTGTTCCTGCCGGTGGCCTTTCTGGGCGGGCTCGTCGGCGAAATGTATCGGCAGTTCGCCATCACGATCTCGGTGTCCGTGCTGATCTCGGGCTTCGTCGCGCTCACCCTCACGCCGTCGCTGTGCGCCTTGTTGCTGCGGCCATCGAAACACTCGCAACGCGGTCTGCTCGCGCGCTACAACCATTGGATCGAGCGCGCGACCCTCCGGTATGCGCAGGGCGCCGGGTTCTTCATTCGTCATGGAGTGCTCACGATGCTCGTTCTCGTGGCGGTGCTCGCGGCCACTTGGGGACTGACGCGAGCGCTGCCGACTTCGCTCGTGCCCGAAGAGGACCAGGGTTACGTCGTCGGCCTGCCGTTCCTGCCGCCGGCTGCGTCGATGCAACGGACGAAGGCGGTGATGCTGCAGATCGAAAAGAGGTTCGCCGATCATCCCGCCGTGCGGGAAACGGTCTCGTTCATCGGCTTCGATCCCTACACCGGCCTGCCGCGTCCGACGACCGGGTACACCTTCATCACGTTGAAGCCGTGGAACGAGCGGCACGGTGAGGCACTGCACGCCTCCACCCTCATCGGCGAAACGATGGCCCTCAACGACCAGATCAAGGACGCGTTGGTGTTCGGTGCGCCACCGCCGCCCATCGAAGGTCTGTCCGCGACGGGCGGCTTCGAAGGGTTCGTGCAGTCGCGTGTCGGCACCGACTATCAGGCGCTGGAAGCCGCTACGGCCAGACTGGTGGCAGCCGCTGCAACCCGTCCCGAGCTGTCGGGTGTGTTCACCTCGTTCACCGCGCACGTTCCGCAGTTGCGACTCGAGGTCAATCGCGAGCAGGCGAAGCTGCTCGGTGTCGACGTCAATGAGATCTTCGATACGCTGCAGAGCACGTTCGGCGCGTACTACGTCAATGACTTCAACCTGCTCGGCCGCGTGTATCGCGTGCAGATGCAATCGGACGCGGCCTACCGCGCCTATACGGAAGACCTGCGCCATGTGTACGTGCGCAGCGAGAACGGCGCACCCATTCCGATACAGGCACTCGCGGATACGCAGATCGTGACCGGCCCCGACATCGTGGAACGCTTCAATGCGTTTCCGGCCGCGCGCCTTCTGGGAGCTCCTGCGCCGGGGTACAGCTCGGGTCAGGCACTGGCCATCATGGAGGAGCTCGCACGTGAGCATCTGCCCGAGGGCTACACGCTCGAGTGGAATTCGCAGGCGTTCCTCGAGAAGCAGATGACGCAGAACACCGCGGGCTTGTACTTGCTCGGTGCGCTGATGGTGTTCCTGATTCTGGCGGCGCAGTACGAACGCCTCACCTTGCCACTCGCCGTGATCCTGTCGGTTCCGTTCGCGGTGTTCGGTGCTTTCGTGTCCGTCTGGCTCCGAGGTCTTTACAACGATCTGTATCTGCAGATTGGATTGGTGACGCTCGTGGGGCTGGCGGCCAAGAACTCGATTCTCATGGTGGCGTTCGCAGCGCAACGCGTGCGCGAGGGCCTGGAGCCTGCAGCTGCGGCGGTGGAAGCGGCACGTCTGCGCTTTCGTCCGATTCTCATGACGTCGCTCGCGTTCATTCTCGGTGTGTTGCCGCTGGCAATCAGCACTGGAGCCGGAGCGAATGCGCGCCATTCGATCGGCACGGGTGTCATCGGCGGCATGATCGCGGCGACGTTCCTGGCGACGTTGTTCACGCCGGTGTTCTTCTGTTGGGCGGAACGGCTGGGCGCACAGGGGCGGCGGTTGTTCGAGCGTGCAAAGTCTCGAAGCTCGGTAACGCATCCCAGTCGATGACCACGCCGGATAGCGGCTTCAGTTATGCTGGCCGCGATCCAGTGTCCCGTTACCGATGATGATGAGCGTCCAGTCTCCCGAATCCTTGCCACCGCCGCCACAGCGCCCGATGGGACATTCGCCCCTGCGTCGTCCGCATTCGATACGGCGTACGGCATCCATCGACATGACCTGGCCGCAAGGCCGTCGCGGTCAGTTGCATCTCATCGGCCGTGCCCGCGATATCTACACACCACGCGCCGGAGGCGAGCCGGTGGTACTTGCGGAAGATGGGATGCGTGCGGGTACGACGCGTCGTGCCATCGATTGGATCGAAACCGACACGACTCGAGCCGACGTGAGCGTGCTCGTGGGAGAACAGGCTGGCGGCTTTCTCCGCACGACGCTCGAGGCGCGACTGCCGCAAGAGCGCGATGCGGGCACGCCGCTGTACCTGTTGTTGGACGACCTTGCAGGCGCGACGCTGATCGCGGGCTGGGTCTGGACGCAATGGACCGATGATCGAAAGGATCCCGAACAGTACGCACATCGGGCGGCGTTGCGCCAACGGCTCGAGGGCGTCTGCACGGGTTTTCGGCCCGGTTCATCGGCGCTCCTGGCACCGGACGGTACGTATCAGCTCGCGAACGCCTCGCGTGTCATCCCGCTGCCGCATCCCGACGATCCTGACGGGTGGCATCCGCTGATCCATGTCGATGGCATTGCGATGCGGCGCGCGCGACGCATCGACGTGTGGCTGGACGATCTCATTCGCATCGATTCGATGTTCCAGGACAGCGCCACGACACCCGACGGCGGACGCATGGCCGTGCATGAATACCACCTCACGGCCGTCGCGGATCCGAAGACGATGACATTGGTGGCCGTGAAGGCCGATCCGCGCACGCTGCCCTATGCCGAATGCCCGAGCGCCGTGAACAACATCCAGCCATTGATCGGAACGCCGCTCGTCGAGCTGCGCGCGCGCGTGAGCCGGCTGCTGCGCAAGACTGCGGGCTGCACGCATCTCAACGACGCACTGCGGGCATTGGCCGAAGTGCCCCGACTCGTCGCATCATTGCCCGACCCTCATCATTTCGCAGGTGACCTCGCGTGAAAGCCTTGCTGAGCATCGTTGCTGGCGGTCCTGAGACACTGACGCTGGGCGAGTTGCCGACACCCAACCCCGGACCTGGCCAGGTGCGAATCGCGATTGCGGCCTGCAGCGTCAACTATCCCGATGTGCTCGTCATCCAGGATCGCTATCAGATGCGGCCACCGCGGCCGTTCGCGCCCGGCATGGATGTCGCGGGCGTCATCGACGCCGTGGGCCCGGGTGTCACACGCCTGCAGATCGGAACTCGGGTGCTCGCGGCAAGCGGGATCGGTGGCATGGCCGAGTACGTCGTGGTTACAGAAGAGAACTGCCTGGTCGTACCCGACGGCATTCCTCTCGATGAGGCAGCCGCCATGCTGACGACGTACGGCACGTCCTATCACGCGTTGCACGACCGCGCGCATCTGCAACGTGGCGAGACACTGCTGGTCCTGGGCGCGGCCGGTGGTGTCGGCCTGGCAGCGGTGGAGATCGGCAAAGCGGCGGGGGCAAGAGTCATCGCGGCTGCCTCCTCCGCAGACAAAGTCACCTTGGCATGCAAGCATGGGGCAGACGGCGGCGTCGTGTACCCGAGCGGTGCGTTCGACAAGGATCGATCGAAACAACTCGCCGATGACTTCAAGACAGCGTGCGGCGGCGAAGGTGCTCATGTCATCTACGACGCCGTCGGCGGGCCCTATTCCGAGCCCGCTTTGCGCGCCATCGCCTTTGGCGGCCGTTTCCTGGTAGTGGGTTTTCCTGCAGGGATCCCCCAGGTACCCCTCAACCTGCCGCTACTGAAGTCCTGCCAGATCGTGGGCGTATTCTGGGGTGCGGCCGTCGCGCGCGATGGCCGTCAGCTGCAGACGGGCTGGCAGGAGCTGGCGCGCCTGCACGGGCAAGGGCTGCTCCGGCCGTATATTTCCGAACGCTATCCCCTCGAGCAGGGCGGCCTCGCCATTGCGCGCCTGGCCAACCGGCAGGCCACCGGCAAGGTGGTGGTCACGATCGGCCAATCTGGCCGAATGTGAGCCGGGTGGTTCTCAAACAGCCGGCGCACTGCCACAATTTCGGCCCTCGCCGGCCCGAGCATTCGACCATTTGAGTCATTGGGGCGTGACGCACAGCCCTCGGCCGGTTCACTACTACTCCGATATCCGTTGCACGCAACGCTGCAGGCTGGCGCGTCGGCCACCTGGCGGCTCGAGGGAAACTGTCAAATGCCGAAAGTTCTGGTTACCAACCGCGAGGGTGTTGAGTCGAGTGTGGAGCATGCCGCGGGCTCATCGCTCATGGAGGTCATCCGCGATGGTGGCTTCGATGAGCTCATGGCGTTGTGCGGAGGCTGCTGCTCCTGCGCCACGTGCCACGTGTACGTCGATCCTGCTTTCGCGAGCAAGCTGCCCGCGATGAGCCGCGACGAAAACGATTTGCTCGACGGCTCGTCGCATCGCAAGGAGGGCTCGCGTCTGTCCTGCCAGATCCAGCTCACCGACGCGACCGATGGCATCAAAGTCACCATCGCACCGGAAGATTGAGCCGAGCACTCACCTTCTTGCCAACCCTGCTTGAAGCACCACCACCGGGCGGTTGTGGCACACAAGTGTCCGCCGCATCGGTCATGACAGCGAAGCCGCCGCCGTGCATGCCGTCAGTTTCACCGCGCTGACCGGAATTCCCGAGGTCCTCGTTGGCACGGACCTGAGCTTGCTCCTGGTGGGCACCCTCGAAGCACAGCAGCTGGTGCCCCAGGACACCGATGTTCTGGTCGTTGCACAGAAGATCGTGTCCAAAGCGGAAGGGCGTTACGTCGACCTCGGCGAAGTAACGCCCTCTCAGCAAGCGCGAGAGCTCTCCGGGCGTTGCGGCAAGGATCCGCGCTTCATCGAAGTGGTGTTGTCCGAAGCGACTGCCGTGGTACGCGTGGCGCCCAACGTCTTGATCGTGCGTCACCGGCTTGGCTATGTCATGGCGAATGCCGGCATCGATCGCTCGAACATCGGCTCGCTGCCGGGACATGAGCGTGTGCTGCTGTTGCCGCGCGATCCCGACGCCTCCGCACAGCGCTTGCAGGCAGAGTTGAGCGCGCGCTTCAACGCCGAGCTGGCCGTCATCATCAGCGACAGCTTCGGTCGGCCCTGGCGCAACGGCGTCGTCAACATCGCTCTGGGCGTCGCTGGCTTGCCAGCGGTCATCGATCGGCGTGGTGAACGCGACCGCGACGGTCGCGTGCTGGAGATGACGGAGGTTGCATTCGCCGATGCGATTGCAGCGGGCGCGGCACTCGCCATGGGCGAAGGGGCCGAAGGAACTCCAGCGGTGCTCGCTCGCGGTTTGCAGTGGCAAGCTGCGCCCAGCGACGGCCAACGTCTGATCCGCCCCGCGCGCGAGGATCTGTTCACGTGAGCGTGCGCGTGCTCGCACTGTGCGGCGGCATCGGCGGTGCGAAACTCGCGTTGGGACTCCACACCCTGTTGCCATCGGGCCATCTCACGGTGGTGGCCAACACCGGCGATGACTTCGAGCATCTCGGGCTTTGCATTTCGCCCGATGTGGACACCGTTCTCTACACGCTCGCAGGGATCGCCAATCCGCAAACCGGCTGGGGCCGAGCCGAAGAGACCTGGCACTTCATGGCGGAGGTGGAACGTCTCGGTGGCCCGACCTGGTTTCAGCTCGGCGACAAGGATCTCGCCACTCACGTGGAGCGCACGCGGCGACGCCTGAACGGTGAGCGGTTGCACGAGATCATCGGCGACTTCAGTCGCCGGTTCGGTCTGGCGGGCACGGTCGTCCTGCCGATGAGCGATGACCGTGTGCGGACGATCGTGCACACGGACAGCGGCAAGCTGGGGTTCCAGGATTACTTCGTTGCGCGCCACTGCGCGCCGACCGTACAGCACATTACTTATGAAGGTGCGGAACAGGCGCACAGCGCAGGCACTGTGTTGCAGCAGCTTGCGGAGGGCAGCTTCGATGCGGTGATCATCTGCCCTTCGAATCCTTATCTCAGCATCCAGCCGCTGCTCGCGATTCCAGAGTGGCGCTCCGCCCTGCAGCGCTCGCCGGCTCCCGTGATCGCGATCTCGCCGATCATTGCCGGCACCGCCGTGAAGGGGCCGACCGCGAAGATCATGCGCGAGCTCGGCGTGGATGTCTCGGCGGTAGCGATTGCCCGTCACTACGACGATCTCATCGATGGCTTCGTGCTGGACGAAGCCGATGCGAGCTGCGTGGCTCAACTGACGGTGCGTGCCATCACGACACGAACGTTGATGCACACGCTGGCAGACAAGCAATCGCTGGCGCAGCGGGTACTGCAATTCGCTGCAGCGCTGCGATGAAGCGCGTCGACGGCGTAGTCCACGCCACCGCCGGTGATCTCGACGAGCTGCGGCAGATCGCCCGGGCGTAGCAAGCCCACACATCGTGTGCTAGCGTCGCCTTGCCTTCCTCCCTGCAGACCATGGCATGCAAGCCCAAGCACAGGACATCGATCTCGCTGCCCTCGCACCGACGGGCGATGCGCTGCTTGCCGAGCTCAGTCAGCTGCGCGACCGAGATCCTTTGTTCTGGAGCGACAAGTCGAGCTGCTGGATCGTTTCGGGCCATGCGGAGGTGATCGAAGGCTTCAGCGGTACGTTGCCGCTCTCCAGTACGCACATCCCCGCGGCTCAATACCGCGTGATGCCGCTGGACGTCATGCGCGTGCGCATCCCCAATTCGCTGCGCTACATGCCCAGGATGGTCACCAATCTCGACGGCGAGGAGCACACGCACATACGCAAGCTGCTGGTGAAGGCATTCAATCGCAAGCTGGTCGAAAGCCAGCGCCCCTACGTGCGCGAGCGCGTGTCCATGCTTCTGGATAAAGCGGCGAACCAACGCGATGTGGAGTTTCACGAAGGCATCTCGCGCATGTTGCCGGGTGCCGTGATCTTGAGACTGCTGGGAATGGAACCGGACTATCTCGGGCGACTGAAGGGCTGGACCGATGGTGTGACCACGGCGCTCACCTCGTTCAATCCGAAGCCCGAGTGGCTCGACGGCCTCGAGGCGGTCGTCACCGACATGCTGACCCTGTTCCGTGGAGAAATCGAACAGCGCCGCATCGATCCCGGGCCGGACTTCGTGACGCAGATGCTGAACACCATCGAAGGCGGCGACCGCCTCACGATGGATGAAATGCTGGCCACCCTCATTCTGATCATCGTCGCCGGTCACGACACGACCGCGAACTCGCTCACCCTCGGTGTGCGGGCGATGGCGCAACATCCACAGGCCTGGGCACAGTGGCGCGCGCAGCCCGAGAAGAGCGTGGACTTCGCCATCGAGTTGATGCGCTACATCGCCATGTCGACGACCTTGCCGCGCATTGCCATGCGGGACTTCGATTGGCGCGGGCGGAAGATCCGCCAGGGCGATCTCGTGATGCTGATGATCGCCGGCGGCAACCGGGATCCGGCGGTATATCAGCAACCGAACGTGCTGGACTTCTCACGCCGCAACGACATGGCGCTGACGTTCGGTCCGGGACTGCATCACTGCATTGGCCACCTGCTGGCCAAGCTTCAACTCAGCGAGTTCTTCACTGCGTTGACGCAGCGTTTCGAGCGTGTGGAAATCCTGGCACAACCGCAGTTCACACCCGCGCTCGTATTCCGCGCCGTCAATCAGCTGCGCGTACGGTTCCATCCGGCTCAGACGCACTGAGCGCAAGCCGCGGCGCATCGCGGCAAAAGGGCTCGATCTCTTACTATATTGCTGCTAACCTTTCTGCCATCTGAGGCGGGAAATACGGCCCGTCCATACGGAGTAGCAATGGCCAAAGAAGAGCGGCCCTTTCGCATCGGCTTCTTGATTCACGACGTTTCCAGATTGCGCCGCACGGTTGTCGACAAGGCGCTCAAGCCCCTGGGCGTCACTCGGTCGCAGTGGTGGGTGCTGGCAAATCTCTCGCGCCACAACGGCAAGGGCATGATGCAGACCGAGCTCGCGAAGCTCATGGATGTGGGCAAGGTGACGCTGGGTGGGCTCATCGATCGTCTCGAAGCGAGCGGCTACGTCGCGCGTCAAGCCGATCCGGCCGATCGTCGCGCCAAGCGCGTGGTCATGACACCCAAGGGCACGAAGCTGCTGGCCGAGATCCAGAGAGTCGCCGAGCAAGTCAACGAGCGGATCATGGGCAGCATCGGTGCGCGCGACGTGTTGCGTGCCGAGGAAGTGCTTTACAAGATGAAACAGCAACTCATCGCCATGGATGCCGTGCCCGGCACGTCGGCCGCAACGAACCAGAGCAAAAAGTCCGAAGCTCGCGGCCAGGCTGCGTCATCTAACTGACCCCCGCCGGTCCCACTGGCTCGTCACCCGAGCGATGACTGGCACTCAGAATCGTCATCCCCGCAAGCAGGGAATGAAGCCGCGGCCGGCACTCATCCGGACCGCGGCGTGTTTTGCGCGCGTTACGCCGCCTTGGCGGGCGTGCTCTTCACGGCATTGAGCGACGTCAGCAGCTGAGCCAGATCCTGCTCGTACTGCTTCAGATTGTTTTCCTTGACGTGACCATAGCCGCGAATGTTGTCGGCCAAGCCCGCAATCTTCATGACCTGCTCGTGGTTCTCCGGTGTCAGTGCCGGCAGGACGCTTTCCACCGTGTTGCGATACTCCGCGATCAACGCGCGTTCGCGTTTGCGCTCCGGGTTGTAGCCGAACACATCGAACGGCGTGCCGCGCAGGCCCTTCAGCTGGGCCAACAACTTGAAGCCCTGGAACATCCACGGACCGAACTGCATCTTGCGCGGTTTGCCCGTTGCCTTGTCCTTCGGATTGAGGATCGGCGGCGAGAGATGGAAGTTCAGTTTGTAGTCGCCTTCGAACTGCGCCTCGATGCGACGCTGGAAGTCGCCGTTCGTATAGAAGCGGGCCACTTCGTACTCGTCCTTGTACGCCATCAACTTCGCCAGTGACCAGGCGACCGTCCGCGTGAGATCGGTCTTGCCGGGTACATTCGCGTTTTCAGCAGCGCGTACCTTGGCCACGAAGTCCGAGTAGCTCTTGGCGTAGTCGGCATTCTGATAGGCGGTGAGATGGCCGATGCGCCGCTCGATGAGCCGATCGACCGTCTCGGGAATCGGCTTGTCCAACGGAGCCTCATCGCCCGATGCCGCCTTCAGCATCTGCGCCAAGCGAGCCGCATCCTGCGCAGCCAACCGACCCCAGTTCAATGCATGGAGATTGTCTTCGATCGCCACACCGTTCAGCCGGATCGCCTGCTCGAGGCTCTCCAGGGACACCGGCAACAAACCCTTCTGCAACGCGAAGCCCATCATGAAGACGTTTGTCGCGATGCTGTCGCCCATCAGTTTCACGGCCGACGTGGTCGCATCCACCGCGGTGACGTGCTCCTTCGTGACGCGCGCATTCAGGATCGCGATCAGCGTGTCCTTGTTGAGATCGATGGCGTTGTTGGATTGGAACTGAGCCGTCGGTACCACGTCGCTGTTCACGACGATGCGAGCGCGCTCATGACGCAACAGATCCAGGATCGCCTGGCCGGTGGCTACGACGAGATCGCAGCCGATGAGGAGATCTGCCGACTCTTCCCACAAGCGGGTGGCATACAGATCGCCCTTCTTCTCGCCGAAGCGCAGATGCGTCACTACCGAGCCGCCCTTCTGCGCCATGCCGGTGATGTCCATGACGCTACAGGCTTTATGGTCCAGGTGAGCGGCCATGCCGAGCAGCGCGCCCACGGTCAACACGCCCGTACCGCCGATGCCGGTGATCAGCACGTTGTACGAGCCGTCGATACCGGCCTGCTGCGGCGCAGGCAGTCCCGCGAAGAGGGACTCGAGCTGATCGGCCGTGTTCGCTGCCTCGGCCTTGCGCGGCGCGCCGCCATGCACGGTGACGAACGACGGACAGAACCCATCGAGACAGCTGTAATCCTTGTTGCAATTGGACTGATCGATCTTGCGCTTGCGGCCGAACTCCGTCTCGAGCGGCTGCACGCTGACGCAGTTCGACTTCTTGTTGCAGTCGCCACAGCCTTCGCAGACGTCTTGATTGATGAAGACGCGCTTCTGCGGATTCGGGAACGTGCCGCGTTTACGACGACGGCGCTTCTCGGCTGCACACGTCTGGTCGTAGATGATCAAGGAGACGCCTTTGACCTGCTGCATCTCCTTCTGCACGAGCTCGAGCTCCTTGCGGTGACGGATCGTCGTGCCCTCGGGCCAGCGGATGGTCGCGGGATATTTCTCCGGCTCATCCGTCACGACGACGACGGGCCGCACGCCCTCCCAGTACATCTGGTTGGCTACGTCTTCGACGGACAACTTACCGTCGATGGGCTGGCCACCGGTCATCGCCACGGCGTCGTTGTACAGCAGCTTGTAGGTCACGTTGGCTTCCACGGCCACGGCCTGACGCACGGCGAGAATGCCGGAATGGAAGTACGTACCGTCGCCGAGGTTCTGGAAGGCGTGCGGCACATCGATGAAGTTCTGCAGGCCGACCCACAGCGAGCCTTCGGCGCCCATCTGTGCCGCCCACTCGGTCTTGCGCTCGGGCATGAGCATCGGCACCAGGCCGTAGCAACCCACGCCTGTAAAGGCCATGCTGCCTTCGACCGTGTGCGTCGAGGTATTGTGCGGGCAGCCCGAACAGAAGTACGCCGTGCGGATCAGATTGCTCGGCGGTGTCTTCGGCAGCTCCAGCAACCGGCCACGCTGCCTGCGCAGCGCAGCGATGCGCTCCTTCAAGCGATCATCGCCCAAACCGAGCGCTTCGATCCGCTTGGCGAGAATGTCGATGGCCTGATGCACCGAAAGCTCACCATGTGCCGGCTTCAGCGGTCTGCCCTGCTCGTCCGCTTTGCCCGTGATGCGTGGACGCGCGCTCGCAGGCTCGTGATAGAACAGGTTCGTGAGCTGCTCTTCGATGACCGGGCGCTTCTCCTCGACGCACAGCAGCTCTTGATGTCCGCGACCGAATGCCAATGCGTTCTCCGGCTCGAGCGGCCATACGACACCGATCTTGTAGAGTCGAATACCCAAGTCGCGTGCGCGCGCCTCGTCGACGCCGAGCTCGCGCAGTGCTTCACGCACGTCGAGATACGCCTTGCCCGTGGTCACGATGCCCAGACCACGACGTGGGCTGTCGAGGATCACGCGATCGATGCCGTTGGCGCGCACGAATGCCTTCGCAGCAGGCAGTTTGTAGTCGACCAGGCGACGCTCCATCGGCAGCGGATAGAAGTCGCCCTGACGCGTATTCAAGCCACCCGGCGGCATTTCGACGTCGGTCGGCACGACGATCTGAATGCGCTGCGGATCGACATCGATCGTGCGTGTGAGCTCGAGCGTGTCCGTCACTGCCTTGTACGCCACCCACAAACCGGAGAACCGGGACAGCGCCCAACCATACAGACCGTAGTCGAGATACTCCTGCGTATCCGCAGGCGCGAGGATCGGCAGCATGCCGGCAATCCAGATGTGATCCGACTCGGCCGCGGTAATCGATGACTTGCCGCCGATGTCATCGGCGCCGACGACGAGCACGCCGCCGTGTTTGCCGGAGCCGTCGTAGTTGCCGATCTTCAATGCTTCGGCAGCGCGCTCCACACCCAGGTGCTTGCCGTACCACAGCGAAAACACACCGTCGTACTTCGCTTTGGGATAGCGATCGAGCCACTGCGTGCCTTTGATGGCCGCCGCCGCGAGCTCTTCGTTCACCGCGGGAACGAACTTGATGTCGTTCTTGTCGAGATGCTTGCGGGCAGCCCACAGCGCGAAGTCGTATGTGCCGATCGGCGAGCCACGATAGCCCGCGATGAACCCGGCCGTGTTGAGACCCGCCGCACGATCGCGCTGCTTCTGCATGAGTGGCAGACGCACGAGTGTCTGGATCGAGGAGATGTACACATCACCCGATTCCTGCGTGTACTTGTCGTCGAGCGCGACAGAACTCTTGGCCACGTATCTTTCTCCGATTGAAACAGGCGAAGCGCGTCGTATCAAAGATTCAGCAGTCGCTCGGCGTTGCCATGCGCGACCTGCTCGCGGTCGGCTCCGGTCAATCCTGCGTCCGCCAGGAAGCCGTCGATGGGCGGCTGTCCAAAATCGACCGGTCCATCCGTACCGGCGACCAGCTGGCTCGCGCCGAACTTGCGCACGAGATACGCCAGGTAGTCATGACCGAATACGACCGTGTCGTAGTAGAAGCGACGCGCATACTCCGCCGGTGGAACCTTCAATTGGGTCCGCATCGCATCGAATCCGGCCCACACCGCATTGAAGCGATCGATCACCGCGGCGAGCGTGCCGCCACCATGGCTGAATACGAGCTTCAGCTGGGGGAAGCGCCCGAGAATGTCCGTCATCATCAACGAGCAGATCGCGACCGCGTTCTCCTGAGGCACACCGATGACGGCCGGCATCAATGGCGCACCGAGCATCAGCTCTGCCCCACCCGGCTTGGTGCCATGAACGAAGATGGCGAGATCGAGCGCTGCGGCAGCTTCGTAGAACGGATAGAACATCGGATCCGCAATCGACTTGCCATTGACGTGACTGCCGATGTGCACGCCGCGAAGGCCCAGCGACTTCAGCTGCTCCAACTGACGCACGGCGCGGGGCGGGTCCTGCAGTGCCACGGCACCCATGCCCGCGAAACGCTTGGGCGCCTGGCTGACCAGTTCGGCGATGAACTGATTCATGAAGCTCGTCAGGACGTCGGCCGCATCTGCGCTGAGCCAATAGGACAGCAGCTCCGGCAGCGGCGATACCACTTGCAGCGCTACGCCCACTTCATCCAAACGCTGGATGCGCTCATCGACGTTCCAGTAGAAGCTTTCGAACACGCGGAACTGCTTGCCCGCGATCACCATCCGCGACTTCCGATCGTCGATCTTCTCCATCGAGGGCCAATTCGGCTCCGCGATCGACGCAGGTCGATCGGGATACCGACTCGGTACGACGTGAGTATGAAAATCGATGATCTTCATTGCGGCATCGACGATGCTCAGGCGATCTTCTGCATGCGCGCGGGCTCGTCCTGCGTCACGACGTTGCCCGAGCCGCCAAAGCCGGGCTTCGGCTTCGCGTCCCACACATCGTAGTCTTCCGGCGCGGCCGACATGAAGCGCGGCTCACGCGCGCCGTGTTCGGGGAATTGCTCCATGCCGAGCGTGTACTCCCACACGAGCTGATCGGGATCGAAGATGTACAGGTGAATGCTGCCCGAGGTCGGGTGCCGGCCAATGCCGAACGCGCGGCCCACGTTGTGGGCTTCGATGCGGTTGAACAGCTTGCCGATGTCGTCGATGGATTCCACCATGAACGCCACATGGTTGAACTGCTTCTTGCCATCGCGTGCCGGCAGATACGCAAACGAGTGGTGATTCGGATTGGGGAACGCGCGCATCAACGTGCCCACGTAGTGGCCCAGGATGTCCGAAGGCAGAAAGCCCATGTTCTTGACCGCGAACTCGGTGGCTTCGCGCACGTTCGGCACATTGATGCCGAAGTGACCCAGATGCTTGAAGTTCGTCGGACCCTGCGCGCGCGCGCGTGCGCGGAACATCATCTTCGAGTAGTACTCGAAGCACATCCCGACGACGGGATCACGCACACGGAATACCGGCCAGACCCCCAGGCCGAGAACTTCCTTCTCTTCCTGGGCCAGCCAGGTCGGCTTCAACCCGAGTGTCTCGAAGTGTGCATGGGCACGCTCGACATCTTCCGGCGTCTCCAGCTCGAAAGCACCGCGCAGCAGGCCCGGATCCTTTGCCGGATACAGCACGACATCGTGATGCTCTGGACCGCAACTCAGGAACCGCTCGCCATTCGGCCCTTGGCCGGTGTTCTCCAACGCGAATGTCTTGGTCGCAAACTCGGTCGTACGCGCAACATCCGTCACGTTGAGCGCGACGTAACCGACCTTGCGATAGCGGAAATTCACTGGCATGACTGCTACTCCGGCGCGTTGTGAGGCGCGCAGACCCACCTACAGAATGATCGTCAGACGGCCCTGATCGGCGAGGCTGTTCAGATCCAGCACGCAGCGCTTGCGCTTGATCTTGAACTGTCCGTTCTGCGACACGAGCACGTAGTGCGCTTGCCCCATGTACTGCGTCGTTCTGTCTTCCTTCGTGCGATAGACGACGAAGTTGGCGCGCACGTTGAGCTCGCCGTTCTCGAGTGGCTGCACGCGCACGTTGCTGATGAGATGACGCACCTTCGAATGCGGATACTCCGCGTGCGCGGTCTTTTTCATCAGGCGCTTCGCGCGGCTCGTGAGTCGCTCCTTGTCGTCCGCGAGCACGAACAGCGACTCCTCGGAACGTGCCTCCAAGGGCTTCTCCGAATCGAGTGATGCGACGTCATAGCGGGCATCGTCCGTGTACAGCTCGGACCACTCGGGCAGGCGCCAGTCGTCCAGCAGCTCGGCCTCGTGGTACAGGAACTCCTCGACGTCGTATCGGCTGACTTTCTGAGCGGCCATGGTGCGGTCTCTAGCGAGCTTCGAAGGTGTCCAGACCGCGCATGACGCGATCCCACTGTGCCCAGTACGCGCGCATGTGGCCCTCATCGGCGGGGCCGCACACCTCGAGGCGGGAGTCCGTCGCTCCATTCATGCCGCGCGACAGCTCGTTCCATTCGACCGGCGTGTGCTCGATGCCGCGCTGACACAGCTCCAGCATCTCCACGTCGTCGGCCGAGCCGAAACCGGCGGGTCCGAGGAAGCTCACGAAGTTGTCGAGACGAATCGCACGCAACGCAGGCGACTCGTCGTTCGGGCCCAACGCCCAGGATTGCACACGCATGTTCGTCGGCGACGTCGGCTCGATGGTGCGAATGATCATGCCGACGTTGTCGTTGATGACGAGGTTCGGGAAGATGACCAGGTTCTTCTGCACGTCGGCAATGAAGTCCGCGCGTTCCTTGCCGAACTTCTGTTCCAGCCATGCACGCTTCGCATCGATCTCCTGCTTCACCTCGGGGCCCCATGGCGGAATCCAGCTCGCCACCGGACGGCCTGTCGGCACCCAGGATTCGAGCGCGCCATGGCCATTGCCCAATCCGCGACCGCGCCCCTGCTTGTTGAACAGCTTGGCAATGAAGTTCACCGCACCGCCATTGCCTGCGGCCTTCATGCGATCGTCGAGGAACTCGAGATAACTCACGTGCACCGGCAGCAAGTGATAGCCGTCGTAGCTGTTCTCGCAGAGGTACTTGAAATTGGCGTGGATGGAGTACGAGTGCTCTCCCGGCAGGACCACGAGCTCGCCTTCTGTCTGATCGCACATGGAATCGAGGAACTCGGTGGAACCCGCGAGGTACTCCTCGAGCGAAATGGCCTTTGGATTGAAGTTCACGAAGTAGAACCCGCGATAGTGCTCCAGGCGCGGCACCTTGCGCAGATCCAGAGAGCCATCCGCATTGATGTCCGCGGCGAAGCCGTGGTCGGCGTTCATGGAGACCAGCCTGCCTTCGGTATTGAAGACCCAGCCGTGATACGGGCAGGCGAAGGACTTGGTGTTGCCCCTCTTCTCGCGGCATACACGCGTGCCGCGGTGCGTGCAGGAGTTGAAGAAGGCAGCCAGCTCGCCGCTGCGCCCGCGCATGAAAATGAGATCGCGGCCGCCGATCGTGCGGGTGACGTAGTCACCCTTGTTGCGCAACTCGGACACATGTCCGACGTACAGCCAGCACTGCGCGAAGATCAGCTCCTGCTCGCGTTCGAAGACGGCCGGATTGCGATAGGCGTCGCGATGGATCCGAAACCGGCGGCGCTGCGGATCGATGTCGACCAGGCCATGCTCGCCGATCCGCTCGATCGAAGCTGCGCTCATGGAGCCCCCTGCAGTACGTTTGTGCGGCTGGATGCGATAGTATATCGACCGTTATAGTCACTGCAATCGACGGCGCGGCGCGGTGGCCCGTGCCGGCTGCGGTGGCCATGCCATGAGCACACCGTGTCACAGCAGGCAAACCTGAGCTGAATCGACCTGCCAGGTGGCGGTCGTTGCAACGCTTGCAAGTCAATTGCTCGGAACACTGCTCGCAGGGAGATCAGACCATGTCGGTGCGAGAAAACATCCTCAAGATTGCCACGCGCCGATTCGCAGCCGTGGGCTACGAGGCGACGTCGATGCGCAGCATCGCAAGCCGCGCACGGGTCACCCTGCCCACGATCTACCATTACTTCGGCGACAAAGAGAGCCTGTATTTCGAGGTGTGCCTCACGACGTTCAGTCCGCGCGCCGAACGCGCCCTGGAGGCTTTCACGCACTCCGGTGAGAGCAATGAAGCGCGCATCTCGACCTTCTTCGTCGAACTGGCTGACGATCTGCTCAATGACGAGAACTTCTTCAAGCTCCTGCATCGGGAGATGATCGATCAGGACAAGGAAGGAATCCGACGTCTGACCGAGCGTTGCTGGAAGCAATCCTTCCATACGCTCATCGATACCTTCGCGTGCTTCATCCCAAAGCATCGCGATGCGACCGAGATCACCTTCACCAGCTTTGCACTCATGCTCGGCCTGGTGGAATTTCGCCGCAAAGCGCCCTTTCTCGCCGGCAACCTCGGCAGGTATTACGACTCGAAGTCGCTCGCCGAACTCGTGTTGAGGACGACCGCGCCCGAGATCGATTGGGCCGGGTTGATGGCCAAGGCCGCTTGAGTCGCTCTCCGCAACCGTCTTCCGGCGCACCATTTCCTTCGATCCCTCGAAGGCTGCGGTGCCTGCAGCGTCAGCGCCGGAAATCCAGCAACTCGAACGGGGTAACCCCATCCGTGAAGTTGGCGTTCAGCGTCAGCAGCACGGGGCCCGTTCCATTGCGCGGATTCGTGGAGATTTCCGCATCGCAATAGCCCTGCAAGCCGTGCCCTTCGGCCGCGCACATGATTTCGACCATCACGACCGTGCCACGCTGAAACGCGACACCAGCTCGCGCCGTGCAATGGATTTCGATGCGCTCGCCGCCGGGCAGGGTCATGCGAATTTCTCCGCCGCGATGTGTCAACCCATCGGGCTCCATGTAGGCGATGACATCGACTTCCTGCGCGAAAATCGTCTCGCCATTGCGTCGGATGTAGCCCGTGCGAACGAGCCTGCCCGTATTGGCCTGCGCCGTAATCGCAGCAAAGGAAAGCTCGGTGCCGAGCGTGCCGGTGAACCAGCGATGGTTGAGCATGCCCCGCTCCCAGTCGCGTTGGCCCCAGCTGTGATCGCGATAGCCGAAGCCGGCCACCGTCGTCTTGCGCCCTTCGTAGCTCACTTCGCCTGTCACGCGGCCAGCGACTTCGAAGTGGTTGGGAAACCGTTTGGCCGCGACTTCATCGCCCGGTGGGAATGGATCCACTAACGGAAAGAGGTTGCGACACTCGACTCGCGCGCTCACAGGACCATCGTTCACGGTCCAGACAGCGGCGTCATTTTCATACGCGAATCGCAGTGCCGATCCGGCACCGAACCCATGGGTGAACGTGTCGGCCGCACTGAGCTGCACCTCGCCGCAGCGGCGGTACTGCCAACCCGCCTTGTCGAACAGAAAGCTCCAGAGCGCCGCGTGACCGCCGCGATTGTTCGGTTCGTGGCCGATGCGGTGCCACCCGCCGATGCCCTGACGCTGGTCATACCAATGCAAGAGCACGCTCTCCTGCCAGATCGGACTGTCGGTAAACGGATGGGGTCCTTCGTCTTTCGCCGTGAATTGCGGATGCGCGGTCGTGCTCAAGGATCAGCTCCCGTCATGCGCAGCTCAAAACGTGAGAATCGGCTTGATGGTCTTGCCCGACAGACCATCGCTTACGGCCGTGTTGATCTGGTCCAACGGATAGAAGGCCGACAGCCGATCGATCGGAAATCGTCCCCTCATGAACTCATCGACCAGGAATGGAATGAAGGTCATTGGATCGGCTTCGCCTTCGACAGCGCCGCGAATCACACGGCCGGCAACCATGTGGAAGATGTCGGTGGTGAAGTTTCGATCCTGACCGACGGCAACGAGCGCCAGCACGCCACGGACCTTCAACTTACGCACCATCGCCTCGATGAGTTTTGGCACACCCGTCGTATCGAGCGCGAAGTCCACTCCACCGACGGCGTCGAGCGCTTCCTCGAGATTGGTTTCAGTCGTATTGATGACTTCGGTGGCGCCCAGCTCGCGAGCGAGGTCCAGGCGTGACTTCACGCGATCCACCACCACGATGCGTTCGCAACCGGCGAGCCTGGCCGCGAACAGGCTCGCGAACCCGACGGCGCCCGTGCCCAAGATCGCCAACGTGGAATTGCGCTGCGGCTTGAGCACGTTGAGCACCGTACCGGCGCCCGTGATGAAGCCGCAACCGAGCGGGCCCAGGTACTTCAGCGGTGCATCCTTCGATACCTTCACGACGTTGCGCGTCGTGGCAATTGCGTGTGTCGCGAAGGACGACTGCGAAAAGAAGGCCGAATTCACCGGCTGATTGCTGGCATCCACGATCGCAGAGGATCCGTCCGGACGCCGGCCCGACATGTTCAACACAGGAAAGAGATCGCAGTACGCGGGCAATCCGCCGGCGCACTGTGGGCACGTGCCGCAACTGGCAAAGCTCAACACCACGGGATCGCCGGGTGCAACGCTGGTGACGGCCTTGCCGACCTCACGCACGATGCCGGCACCCTCATGACCCAGCACGATCGGTGGCGGCAGGGGCAACACCTGTTCCACGACAGCCAGGTCCGTGTGGCAGATGCCGGTCGCTACGAGTTCGACCAGGACTTCGTTGTCGCGCGGCCCGTCGATGCGGGCGGATTCGACGGCGAACTTTCCATGCGGCGCCCGCAGCACCGCTGCCTTCATCTCTCTCACATCGATCTCCTCGGATAGGCCTGTACGTGCCTCTCGTCGCGCGAGCGGTGCGTTGTTGTTGACTGCGAACGATCTATCGATTCAAGACGTCACGCAGATGGGCGCGTCGACTTCAGCCGTCCATGGCCATCGCCGGCCAGACGATCAGGAAGCCTTTGGCGCGACGCGAGTCAGCGTCATGGAGAACGCCTCCTGAATCGCCGGATCCTTCGCGGCCAGCTCATCGTACTTCAGATACCACACCTTGAAGTACCGATAGAACGGCACCGTTGGGAACAAGTGGTGAATGAGGTGATAGTTCTGATACACGAGGATGGGCGTGAGCAACCATTCGAAACCGCGACGGATGGACGTTGCGCGATACTCGTTCTCCTCCGCGGAAGTGTCGCAGGCGACATGGGGCAGGTATGAGAACACGAAGGCAATCAGGAACAGGCCCACGCGCGATGCGAGGAAGAACAGGAACAGCACTTGCCAGCCGTACCCCGCAGCGATCAATGCCGCCAGCACTGCCGCGAAAATGACCGTCGCGATGAAAATCGGTCGCAGGTGCTTCTTCAGCTGGTCCCCACCCTGCCGCACGAAGTAGATGGAATAGATCACGTCCACGCTCGCGAACAGGATCGGCTTCAAGTACCAGGGTGCCCAATGAACATAGCCATCGGGATCCGCCTCTCCGTTGGTGAAGCGATGATGCTGCATGTGTAGCCAGCGCACCCCTTCGAACGGCGCCATCGGCAACATCATCAGCAACGCAAAGCGCGAGAGGGATTCGTTGACGAGCGGATAGCGGGAGAGCGCGCGGTGGACGCCATCGTGTGCGACCGAGAACAGGAGGTACACGGCAAAGCCGTTGGCGAGCATGCCCACCCAGAGGGGCCAGCGATCCATGAGTGCCATGGTCCAGGACGTCACCATGATCCCGGCAGCGAGCAAGAACACGAACACGGTCGGCCAGGCCACCTTCGGCGCCAGCAACAACGAACGGAAATACCTGTCCTTGTCCGGAAGTACGCCTGCCTGCATTCCAACGGCCATGCTCAACCCCCCCGATCCATATGAAGAAGCGCAGCCAAGGGCCGGGCTGGCCTGGCTTTTTGTTAGGCTAAGGTAGGTAATGACCCCCTCGAAGTCCACACGGACTCCGTCGGGTTCCATTCGGATTCGCTCGGATTGGACTGGAGAAGCGGCGTGCCGCGAAAGAAGCTGCCCGAAGACTCCAAGAAGACAGCGTTGACGCAGCGCAAAAGACCGCAGCAGCAGCGCTCTCTCGTGACGATGCAGAGTATTCACCAGGCCGCGTTGGAGCTGATTGCCCAGGGCGGCTTCGAAACATTGAGCGCCGCACGGATTGCGGAGCGCGCCGGTATCGGCGTGGGATCGTTCTATGACTACTACAGCAATAAGGAGGCGTTGCTGACCGACCTCTACGCGAGCGCCTCCTCCGCTCTGGTGAAGCGGATGCGCGAGAACCTGCCGCGCATTCTGGATCTTCCGGTCGAAGAGACCGTGGCGTTGACTGTGAAGGAAGTGGTGGGTCTCTATGAGGAACACCGAGCCGTACTGATCGATCTGCCGCTGGAGCATCCCGAGATCAAGCTCGACATCAATCCCTTGTCGTTCGAGCAACTCACGCACGGCTCGATCCTCATCTACCTGCAGCATCGCGGCAAGCCGCTTCAGCCTGACGAGTTGGAAACCAAGGCGTTCTTCTTGGAGCACGTCATCGTCGGCTGCATCCGCCAATACCTGAGCAACCCGCCGCCGCAGGTGTCGCGTGAGGCATTCATCGCCAACCTCACGCAGATCATCACGCCCTATATGAAAGAAATCACCGCGCCGGATCGTCTTGAACTGCGCGGCTCGCGTGTTGACTCGGCCCGTTCCCCCTGAGCCTCGAGCTACTTCCCCTGCAGAAGTCAGGCATGGTGCCTCCTTCAATCACCGTCTTTGATTGAACGTCGCGCGGCGCGCTTCTCAATGAAGGCGGCGACGCCTTCGACGAAGTCATCGGTTCCCGCTGCTTCACCCCACCACACGCGTACGTAGCATTTCGATCCGCTCCTCCAGCGGCGGATGGCTCATGAACAAGCGCCGCAGTCCGCTCGGCTTGTCACCGCCCGCAATGCCAAACGCTGCCATCTGTGACGGCAACGGATGGTGTGCTGCCTTGAGCCGTTCCAGTGCGGCAATCATGTTGCTCGTACCGGCCAGCCTCGCGCCGCCCGCGTCGGCGCGAAACTCGCGCTGCCGCGAGAACCACATGACGATCATGCTCGCGAGGATGCCCAGCAACAGCTCGGATACGAGCACCGTGACGAAATACGCTGGACCGCGCCCATCCTCGCTGCGGAACACCGTGCGATCGACGAGATTGCCGATGATGCGCGAGAGGAAGATCACGAACGTGTTGACGACGCCCTGGATCAACGTGAGCGTCACCATGTCGCCGTTGGCCACGTGACTGACTTCGTGCGCAAGCACGGCCTCGACTTCGCTGCGCCCCATCCGTTGCAGCAGGCCGGTGCTGACCGCAACCAGCGAGTTGTCGCGGCGCGCTCCGGTGGCAAATGCATTGGGTTCGGGCGATTCGAATATCCCGACCTCCGGCATGCCGATGCCGGCGGCCTGTGCCTGAGCGCGCACGGTTGCCACGAGCCATTGTTCCGCTTCATTGCCGGGCTTGTCGATCACACGCACCCCCATCGAACGCTTGGCCATCCATTTCGAGATCGCCAGTGAGATGAAGGCACCGCCGAAACCGAACAGCAGCGCGAACACGAGCAGCCCCGACAGGCTGCCGCCGTTCGCCGTCAGCCATTGATCCAAGCCGAGCAGCCGTGCCGCGGCGGACAGCACGACCATGATCGCGAGATTCGTGGCCAGGAAGAGAAAGATGCGTTTCATGTTCACTCCAGTGAAGAATTCTTGGACGTTGGACCGGCGTCAGCGCGCCGCGGCCGTGAGCGGCCGCGGCTCATTGCGTGTGCGATACAGTGAGTACAACACCCCACCCGACAGCAAACCGACCGTT
>DATELY010000177.1:0-13509 GCA_035276085.1 Steroidobacteraceae bacterium
TCTGCTCCCTCCCCTGCGCAGCGGGGGAGGGCTGGGGTGGGGGCAGGCTGAAAACCACCTCACTCACCCAAGTACACCTCAACGACCTTCGCATTCGCCTGCACCTCATCGATAGTGCCTTCTGCCAACACGCTGCCCTCATGCAACACCGTCACGCGCTTGGCGATCGACCGCACGAATTCCATGTCGTGCTCGACGACGACGACCGAATGCTTTCCTGCGAGCGACAACAACAGCTCGGCCGTGCGCTCGACTTCCTGCGGCGTCATGCCGGCAACGGGCTCATCGACGAGCAGCAGCTGCGGATCCTGCATGAGCAACATGCCGATCTCGAGCCACTGCTTCTGTCCGTGCGAGAGCGTGCCTGCCATCGCGTGCCGGGACTCGGAAAGATTGATCGCCGCCATGACTTCTTCGATACGCGTTCGTTGCTCGCCGGTCAGCGGCCGGGTCAACGTGCGCCAGATCGTCTTGTCGCCGGCAGCAGCGAGCTCGAGGTTTTCGAACACGGTGTGCTTCTCGAACACAGTGGGCTTTTGAAACTTGCGGCCAATCCCCGCCTGCGCAATCTCGGGTTCGGTGAGTGTCAGCAGGTCGATCGTCTGCCCGAACCAGGCGGAACCGCAGTCGGGGCGCGTCTTGCCCGTGATGACATCCATCATCGTCGTCTTGCCGGCCCCGTTCGGCCCGATGATGCAGCGGAGCTCGCCCACATCGACATACAGCGTCAACGCGTTCAACGCCTTGAAGCCGTCGAAGCTCACCGTCAGGTCTTCGAGATAGAGAATCGTCCCGTGCGATAGGTCGGGCGACGGCTCTTTATCGCTGCGATACCCGCGGCCGATGATTTTCTCCCAGCCACTGCGCACGAGAGCTTTCGCGTTCATGGCTGTACCTCGAGCGCAGGTGCCGCTTTGCTGGCACTTCCACGACCCGATGTCTTGCGAACCTGCGCCCCGAACAAGCCTACGACCCCGCGCGGCAGGAACAACGTGACGAGCACGAACAGGATGCCGAGCGCATAGAGCCAGTACTCAGGCAGGGCGGCGGTGAAGTAAGTCTTTGCATAGTTCACGAGCACTGCGCCGGCGGCCGCGCCATACAAGGTGCCTCGGCCACCCACGGCAACCCAGATGACGACCTCAATCGAGTTGATCGGCTGGAACTCGCTCGGGTTGATGATGCCGACCTGCGGCACGTACAACGCACCAGCGATGCCCGCCAGCACCGCCGAGAACACCCACACCCATAGCTTGTACGACTCCACCCGATAGCCGATGAAGCGCGTGCGGCTCTCGGCGTCGCGTACGGCTTTCACGACTCGGCCCGCACGCGACAACGTCAAGTACTTGCAAGCGAGGTATCCCACTCCGAGTGCAATCGCGGAGGCTACGAACAGCGAGATGCGCGTGCTCGACGCATTGATGTTGAAGCCGAGGATCTCCTTGAAGTCCGTCATGCCGTTGTTGCCGCCGAAGCCCATGTCGTTGCGGAAGAACGCGAGCATGAGTGCGAAGGTCAGCGCCTGCGTGATGATCGACAGGTACACGCCCGTCACGCGTGAGCGGAACGCAAGCCAGCCGAACACGAACGCGAGCACGCCGGGCACGAGCATGACCATCAACATCGCCAACCAGAACATGTCGAAGCCGTACCAGAACCACGGCAGCTCCTTCCAGTTCAGGAACACCATGAAGTCCGGCAGGATCGGATCGCCGTACACGCCGCGCGGACCGATCTGACGCATCAGATACATGCCCATGCCGTAACCGCCGAGCGCAAAAAAGGCGGCGTGACCCAGGCTCAGGATGCCGCAGTAGCCCCATACGAGGTCGACGGCGATCGCAAGCAGCGCGTACGTCATGTACTTGCCGATGAGCGTCATCGTGTAGGTCGACACGTTCAGCGCCGAGTCGGCGGGCGTGAGCGCATGCAGTGCCGGCACGCCGACACCGATCAGCAGCAGCAGCGCAAAGAACACCTGCGTACCGCGTTCGGTGCGCAGCGCATTCAGCAATGGGGAATGGGACACCGTCATCACGCCTCCGCCGCCCGGCCCTTCTGCGGGAACAGGCCGCGGGGACGCCGCTGGATGAAAAGAATGAGCGCGACGAGCACGAAGATCTTCGCGAGAACCGCACCGGCGTAAGGCTCCAGCAACTTGTTGACGACACCGAGCGACATGCCGCCGATCAAGGTGCCCCACAGATTGCCGACGCCGCCGAACACCACGACCATGAACGAATCGATGATGTACGACTGGCCGAGATTCGGCCCCACGTTGGTGAGCTGGCTCAGCGCGACACCGGCGACTCCGGCAATGCCAGAGCCCAGGCCGAACGTCATCGCATCCACCCACTCGGTGCGCACGCCCATGGACTTCGCCATGGCACGGTTCTGCGACACGGCGCGCACCTTCAACCCCAGGCTCGTCCTGCTCAACAGCACGAGCAGCAGGGCGAACACGATCATCATGAAGAGCACGACGTACAGGCGGTTGTACGTGAGCGAAAAGGCATCGTTGATCTGCAGCGAACCCGCCATCCAGGCGGGCGTCTCCACAGGACGGTTGTTCGCCGTGAAGATGTCGCGCACGAGCTGTTGCAGCAGCAGGCTGATACCGAACGTGGCGAGCAGCGTTTCCAACGGCCGGCCGTAGAGAAACCGCACGACGCTGCGCTCGATCAGTACACCCATGGCGCCGGATACCAGGAACGCAACGGGAATCGCAACGAGGATGGATGCGCCGATGTGATTCGGCATCAGCAGTTGCATCACGTACGTCGTATACGCGCCCAACATGATCAATTCACCGTGCGCCATGTTGATCACACCCATCACACCGAAGGTAATGGCGAGGCCAATGGCGGCGAGCACGAGTACCGAGCCCAGGCTCAGGCCGAAGAACAGCGTTTCCAAGCCACCATAGAAGCTGCGACGATTCTCGATGCCGCCGAGCACATCGATGACCTTGGCGCGTACGGTCAGGTCGGGCTCGGCATAGGTGCCGTCTGCGGCACGTTCGGTAAGCGACTTCAGCCGGTTGTAGACGTCGGCGTTCAGACTGCCGCGCAACGAGTCGACCGCGGCGAGACGAGTCGCAGCGTCCGCGCTGCTCAGATCGAACAGCGCGATGCCTTCGCGCATCGCGGCGCGCACGTCATCGTCCTTCTCCTTGTCGATGTGCTGCCGAAGCAGTGGCACAGTATCTTCATCGACAGAGCGCAGCATCTCCTTCACGGCGTTCAACCGCACGGCGTTGTCCGGATCGCTCAGATCGAACGCTGCGATGAATCCCTTGAGCGACTTGCGTAGCTGATTGTTCGTAGTGATGCGAGCGTAGTCGTCCTGGCTCGCGGGGCCGATCGGCTTCAGGGTGACGGGATCGGTGATGGTGAATGTATCCCCGTCCGCCGCGATGACCACCCGCTTGCCCTCCCGGCGGTAATAGAGGTTGTTGTCGAGCAGGGCTCGGAAGACGGCCTTCGTGCTCGGGTGACGCGACTGTGCGATGTCGGCGACGGCACGTTCTTTTTGTTTGAAGTTGGTGGTGGCGAGGGCTTGGAGTTGGGACTCGAAGGAATCTGCGGCGGGGGAGCTCAAGGAATACAAGGAGAGGAACAGGAATAAGAGAAGAACTGCCCCCACCCTGCCCTCCCCCGCTGCACAGGGGAGGGTAAGAATGGAGTCATGCAGGACTTCGGCATCTCGGACGCTGGAAATGGAACCCCGCGTTCCCGCTCCCTCCCCCGCGACGCTTCGGAACCCCTGACGAGGGGCAACGCGGGGGCCGCTCCTGCGCATCCCTGCGCTAGCGCCATTCGTGCATCGATGCACATCGAGGGTTGGGGTGGAAGCAGGCCCACGCGAATGATGTGCGCCCGAGCAGATCACTTGTAGTTCTGCCCCGAGCACTTCTTCGTGACTTTGTTGTAGTTGCCGCACTTGAGCGTGACCCAGTCGGCTTCCACGTCCTTGCTGCCCGGCAGGAAGTCGGACCAGGCGTCGCCCGCCACCAGACCTTTTGTCTGCCACACCACGTCGAACTGGCCGTCGGCACGAATTTCACCGATGTACACGGGCTTCGTCAGGTGGTGGTTCGGCAGCATCTTCGCCGTGCCACCCGTGAGATTCGGCGCTTCGATGCCGATCATGGCGTCGGTCACCTTGCTCACATCCGTGGTCTTGGCCTTCTCCACCGCTTTCACCCACATGTTGAAACCGATCACGTGCGCTTCCATCGGATCGTTCGTCACGCGCTTCGGATTCTTGGTGAATGCCTTCCACTTCTTGATGAACTCGGCGTTGGCCGGATTCTCGATGCTCTCGAAGTAGTTCCAGGCGGCCAGGTGACCGACGAGCGGCTTCGTGTCGATGCCGGAGAGCTCTTCCTCACCGACCGAGAAGGCCACGACCGGAATGTCTTCCGCCGAGATCTTCTGGTTGCCGAGCTCTTTGTAGAACGGCACGTTGGCATCGCCGTTGATGGTCGAGACCACCGCCGTCTTCTTGCCGGCCGAGCCGAACTTCTTGATGTCGGAAACGATGCTCTGCCAATCCGAATGACCGAACGGCGTGTAGTTGATCATGATGTCGGCCGGTGCCACGCCCTTCGCCTTGAGGTAGGCCTCGAGGATCTTGTTGGTCGTGCGCGGATAGACGTAGTCCGTGCCCGCAAGCACCCAGCGCTTCACGCCGAGGTCCTTCATCAAGTAGTCAACTGCAGGAATCGCCTGCTGATTCGGAGCGGCACCCGTGTAGAACACGTTCTTCGACGACTCTTCACCTTCGTATTGCACGGGGTAGAAGAGCAGGCCGTTGTTCTTCTCGAACACCGGCAAGACCGACTTGCGCGACACCGAGGTCCAGCAGCCGAACACGACGGCGACCTTGTCCTTCACCAACAACTGTTCGGCCTTCTCGGCGAACAGCGGCCAGTTGGAGGCAGGATCGACCACCACGGCTTCGAGCTTCTTGCCCAACACGCCGCCCTTCTTGTTCTGCTCATCGATGAGCATCAACACCGTGTCCTTCAGTGTCGTTTCGGAGATCGCCATCGTGCCGGAAAGCGAATGCAGCACGCCGACCTTGATGGTGTCGGCGGCCTGCGCCAGGCTCGACGCAGCGATGGCAATCGCTGCAGCCAGGGCCTTCAAGCCCGCATTGGGTTTGATCTTGTACATGTGTTTAGGTCCTGTGGAGTTCGGTGTGAATTACATCTGGACTTGAAGACCGAGGCCGATCTGCGACACATCGCCGCCGATGTTCGGATCGAAGCTCTGATCGATATAGAAGAGGCTGACGCGCGCGTTGAACGACTTGATGAGGTAGTTCAGATCGACCTCGAGCGTTTCTTGATCGAGATCCACGAAGTCGAAGTCGTACGTGGCCTCGCCATACTTCGCGAGCACCTGGAACTTGCCGATACCGACCTCTTGCGGAAAGAGATAGCCGGCGAGTGCGTACCAGCCGTCTTCCTTGTCGTAACCGCCACCGATCGGCGTGCCGTAACCGCCAAGTCCGTCATACATCGCGTACTCGGCTTCGACCGTCACCACGCCCAGGCTGGCGAGCTTCTTCTCGAGCAGGAAGTCGATGGAGTAGGCCTCGTCGTCGTCGACCACCTGGCCGGCAACGCCAACCGCCAGCAAGTCCTTCTCGCCGTAGTACGTGCCGTTCAGGTAGTAGCCGCCTTCCGGGTCCCAGAAATCGAGTTGCACGCGTGCCGCACCCAGAACCTTTTCGGCATCGGGGTTGCCGCCGGGTTGCTGCTTCGTGCCCGGCACGTCGAACACGCCTGCAGAAACTTTGGCGATGCCGAATTGACCCCAGTACATCACGCCGTCGGCGCGGCCGGCCGTCTCGAACGGATAACCATCCTGTACGCCGTCCTGAAACACGCCCCAGTGACTGGCGTAGTACGGACCGTAGAGATTGGCGCGATCGCTGGGCGGCAGGAAACGGCCGGCCCAGATATTGAATTGGTCGGAGAACGCAAACTGCGCCGCGGCGTCCATGACCCTCACCTTCTCATCGGTACCGTCGTACTCGGTGTTGAACATCAAGCTGATGTCGTCGGTCACCTTGCCGCTGAGATAGATACGGGCGCTTTCCACTTCGAAATCGTTGCTGTCGGCATCGAGATCGTCGTAGTCCTTGCTGATGAAGCTCGTGCGCAGACCCGCACCGACGGACACGGGAGGGAGATCGACGGACGCCGCTTGAGCGATCGGCCAGGCTGCAGACGCCACGCCCAGGGCAAGCGCAACCCCGCAACGAAGCGATAGAGATTTGGAACGCATGGATCTTCCTTCTGAACTAGGTTTGGTGAACGGATTCGTTGTTGTCGCTCCTACTGCCTTGCGTGAAAGGGCGGAGCGCTTCCCTGGCGCAGGAAGCTATGCGAACGCCTACGTCGTCAGTACGGGGCATTTGACGTACGAGGGTGGGGCGAATGACGTAGCGGGTATGCGAGCGCGCGATGTTGGTGCGGGAAGCAGAGAACACGCACTCGAATGCGGCAGGGGGAATTGGATATGACGTTGGGGGAAGAAGAGCCCCCACCCTGTCCCTCCCCCGCTTCGCAAGGGAGGGGACGCTCTCGTCAACGATCGAAGGAGCGTTGAGAACGCTGGCACTGATGTCAGACGCAGCGTCCCCTCCCTTGCGAAGCGACAGCGAAGCGGGGGAGGGACAGGGTGGGGGCAAACCCACGCCCCACAGCCCATGGCACATGCCTTGCTTGACCCACCGCACCAACAACAAACAGCGGCGTCACGAACGCCGCATGCACGGCCACATGAGCTCAACTCCACGCCAGCGCATCGTTCGCGAGCGGCGGCAGTACAACCAATGGGTTGCCACGCAGACGCTCGAAGACTACGCACTGCGCTACACACCCGAACGCGCCCGCCGTTCCTCGTTCCGCGTGGGCAATACAGCCCTCGGGCCCATCTCGTTTCTTGCGTGCGAAGCGATCGGCGGCGCGCTGACCCTCAGCTACGGCTTTACGAATGCCACGTGGGCCATCGTGGTGTTCTGTTTCTTGATGTTCGTGATCGGCCTGCCGATCTGCTACTACGCCGCCAAGTACGGTGTCGACATCGACCTGCTCACTCGCGGTGCAGGCTTCGGCTACATGGGATCGACGCTCACCTCGCTCATCTACGCATCGTTCACGTTCCTGCTGTTCTCGATCGAAGCGACGATCCTGTCGATGGCGTTGCGGATGATGTTCGACATCCCGCTATGGGTGGCGCACCTGTTCAGCTCGCTGATCGTCATTCCCATCGCCATCTACGGCTTCAGCTTCATCAGCCGCATGCAGCTGGCGACTCAGCCCTTGTGGCTGGCGCTGCAGTTCATCCCGATCGTGTACATCGCCTGGAAGAATCCCGCCGATCTCGTGGGCTGGACCGAATTTGCCGGCAAGCACGGCAATGCGGATGGCACGATCAACTGGATGTTGTTCGGCATGGCGGGCTCGATCCTGCTCTCGCTGCTGCCGCAGATTGGCGAACAGGTGGACTACCTGCGCTTCTTGCCCACACGCAAGAAGCACAATCGTGTGGGTTGGTGGGCAGCGTTGCTGGCAACCGGCCCGGGCTGGGTCGTGGTGGGCGGCTTCAAGATCCTGCTGGGTTCGTTCCTGGCCGTGGTCGCAATTCGCCACGGCGTGCCGCTCGACATGGCGGACGAGCCCACCGAGATGTACTACCTGACGTTCCGCGAAACCGTGCAGTCGCCCACGTTCGCGCTCGTCCTCATGGGCGTGTTCGTGATCGTCTGCCAGCTCAAGATCAATGTGACCAATGCCTACGCCGGCTCCATCGCCTGGTCGAACTTCTTCTCGCGTCTCACGCACAGCCATCCGGGTCGCGTGGTGTGGCTCGTGTTCAATGTCCTGCTCGCGCTACTGCTGATGCAGAGCGGTATCTTCGGCGCGATTGAGAGCATCCTCACGATCTACGCGAACTTCGCTGCCGGATGGATCGGTGCGTTGACCGCCGACCTCGTCATCAACAAGCCGCTCGGCTTCAGTCCGCCGCACATCGAGTTCAAACGCGCGCATCTCTACGACATCAATCCCGTCGGCGTCGGCGCGCTCGCACTCTCGGTAATCCTCTCCAGTCTCGCCTTCTTCGGTGCGCTGGGTGACGTCGCACAGTCGCTCTCCCCCTTCATCGCACTCGTCGTGGCGTTCTTGACCGCTCCGCTCATCGCGTGGGCGACGAAGGGACGCTACTACCTCGCCCGGCAACCGAGCGAGCTGCAGGACGCTCACGAGATTCGTTGCACGATTTGTGAGAACGCATTCGAACGTGCGGATGTGGCGCTGTGTCCTGCCTACTCCGGTCCCATCTGCTCGCTGTGCTGCACGCTCGAAGCGCGGTGTCGCGATCTTTGCAAGACGGATAGTCGCTTTACGCAGCAACTCACGACGTTCCTCACCTGGCTGCTGCCGGCGCGGTTCGCAGCACTCATCCATACGCGTGCCGCGCAGTTCTTCGGCTTGCTGCTCACGTTCAACGTGGCGACGGGGCTGTTGCTGTCGTTCATCTTCCATCAGTACGCGGACGCGGTACCTGAAACACGGTCGGCGATCAGCACGACGCTGTGGATCGTGTTCCTCGCTCTGCTGCTGCTTTCAGGGGTCGCCGCGTGGTTGATCGTGCTGGCACACGAAAGCCGGCGCGGCGCGGAGGCGGACTCGCAGCGACAAACCTCGATGCTCATGGATGAGATCGAAGCACACCAACGCACCGACGCCGCGTTGCAGAAGGCGAAGGAAGTGGCTGAAGCGGCCAACGTCGCGAAGACGCGTTACATCGTCGGCATCAGCCACGAGATCCGCACGCCGCTGAACTCGATCTTCGGGTATGCACAGTTGCTCGAGCGCGGCGCCGCCGGCCCGTCGGACAACGCCATCCGCGTGATCCGCCGCAGCGCCGAGCACATGGCCAATCTCGTCGACGGCCTGCTGGACATCTCCAAGATCGAAAACGGCATGTTGCATCTCATGCGGGACAAGGTGCAGCTCGTCGAGTTTCTCGATCAGATCGTCGACATGTTCCGCCTGCAGGCTGCGGCCAAGGGCATCGAGTTCCGGTTTCACCGCCCGCCGCATCTGCCGCTGTACGTGCACACGGACGAGAAGCGCCTGCGGCAGATTCTCATCAACCTGATGTCGAACGCGATCAAGTACACCGAGCGCGGGCACGCGAGCTTGACCATGCGCTATCGCAGTCAGGTGGCGGAGTTCGAAGTCTCGGATACGGGCGTGGGCATTCCGCCGGAGGATCTCGAGCGCGTCTTCGAACCGTTCGAGCGCGGACGCGGCGCCAACGTGCTCGCGGTGCCCGGCACAGGCTTGGGATTGACCATCACGAAGCTGCTGACGCAGATCATGGGCGGCGAGATCCTTGCCCGCAGCACGCCAGGGGAAGGCACGACCTTCACAGTGCGCGTCATGTTGTCGGAAGTGACGCACAGCAATGTCGAGGCGACACCGCGTCGGGCGCGAGACTATGCGGGAGCCCGGATGACGATCCTGCTCATCGACGACGACCATGCTCACATCGACATCGTTCAGAGTCTGCTCAAGAGCCTGCACTTCGACGTGCTGGTTGCGAACAACGGGCGGGCGGGCCTGCAACTGGCGAACGAGCACGTGCCGGACCTGGCCATGGTGGACATCTCGATGCCGGATCTGAATGGGTGGGATGTCGTGCGAGAGCTGCGCCAAAGCGAGCGACTGCAGCGACTGAAGGTCATCATGGTCTCAGCCAATGCTCACGAGTACACGGCGGGCGGCAACGAAGAAGAGCTGCACGATGCCTTTGTGATGAAACCGATCGACGTGCAGCTCCTGCTCGAGTGCGTGGGCGAGCTGTTGGGATTGAAGTGGATCTACGAGCCCACGGTACCCGTGGTGTCGCAACCCGTTGGCGTGTTGCCGAGCAGCTCGCGGCACCACATCGACGACCTCTATCAGCTCGGCCGCATTGGCCACGTGCGTGGCATCCAGGCAAAACTGCACGAAATCGAATCCGAAGATCCCTCGAACAAACCGTTCGCGGTACACATGCGCGGCCTGGTGGCGAACTTCGATCTGAAGCGCTACATGACCGTGCTGGAGGCGATGAGAAAGAATGCGTAACGAAACCATGCGTCGCGACACCGTCCTGGTCGTGGACGACACACCCGAGACATTGGGTTTTCTGACCGACACGCTCGACCACGCCGGCTTCACGGTGCTCATCGCCACCGATGGCGAAAGCGCGCTCGATCTCGTCGATCAGATCACGCCCGACCTCGTGCTGCTCGATGCCGTCATGCCGGGTATGAACGGGTTCGAAACCTGCCGGCGATTGAAGCGCGAGAAGATGCTCACTCATCTGCCAATCATCTTCATGACGGGCTTGAGCGAAACCGAGCACGTCGTGGAGGGCTTGGCCGCCGGCGGCGTCGACTATGTGACGAAGCCGATCATCGTCGATGAGCTCCTGGCCCGCATTCGAGTGCATCTGGCGAACGCGCGTACTGCATCCGGCACGCATGCCGCGCTGGATGCCAGCGGTCGCTTCCTGCTCGCCACCGATCGCTCAGGACGGATGCTCTGGTGCACACCGAAAGCGCGCCAGCTCCTCGCTGAGCTCTTTCCCTCCCATGGCGAACAAGGCGCCAGCCTGCCGCCGGCGCTGGTCGAGCAGCTCTTACAGCTCCGCCAGGACGGCCACAAGACCCAGCCGCGCTCGCAATTGGAGAGCGCAGGCCGGCGGTTGGAGATCTCCATGCTGAGCCCCATCGGACCCGATGAGCTGCTGTTCCGACTCGCGGACCTGAGCAGTGGAGCCGACGAGCAGGTCCTGCAGAGCTCCCTCGCGCTCACCACGCGCGAATCCGAAGTGCTGCTCTGGATCAGCCGCGGCAAGTCCAACCGCGAGATCGGCGAGATCCTCACCATCAGCCCCCGAACGGTGAACAAACATCTGGAGCAGATCTTCGAGAAGCTCGGCGTGGAGAACCGTGCATCCGCTGCGGCACGCGCGGTGAGGACGTTGGCTCGCGGGTGATGTGCGCTTAAACGTCAGCCATCACGCGCGTGTGCCTTCGCACGTCGCGTGATGGCCTTGTCGGGCGTCACTTGCCCTTTAGCTGCCCCGATCAGTGCCCTTCAATCTTGTGCCGCTGCTTGTGACCCAGAAAATAATGACATCGCAAGACGCACTTTGTGACTAGCGGCCCGAGGCCACTCTTGCGGCCAAAGCGCCACATCGTTTCAATTGTATTCTGACCGCCATCGTCCTGCGCCGCTTTGATCGTAGAGACGCGCGCCAGCTCGTCGGTTTCCTCGAGCGCGATTTCCCCGGCCTTCAAGTCGAAGTGCTTGTGGAGCAGGCAGATTCCAAATCTGTTTTCGTAACCGTGCTTCGCGATGACTTCTCGAAGCTCTTCCAGTACCGCATAGTCTTTGTCCCCAAGAGGGCTCACATCATCTATGTGCGTGAGCGTAGTCCACTGTACTGTTTCTAGCGCCAGCTTCGAGAAGGTTCTTGGGGCCTGCTTAATTTGCATCATCGTTACTCCTGTCAATGTGCTCCGGCATGTATAACGCGAATAAACTGCAAGGATCAGAGTCGTCGAGGTCTTGAGGAAAGTCTGATGTTGGGCGCTGAACTAGCGCGGCCACGGCCTGGGTGGTCCTGGACTAGGCTCGGGTCGCGGTATTGGCCTGGGATACTCTCTATGGTGTAGCACGACGAGGCCCCTATTCGACGGGAATGAAAAAGGACTCCTTGGGAAGTTCCTTGTTGATCTGATCGAAAATCTGATCCTGCAACTTTTTCCGCTGCATTTCCCTGGGTTCGAGCTCGCGAGCTCTGAGAAGACATCTCTGCGCAACAGCGAATCGCGCCCTAAGATCTTGATCATAAGCTTGCCTTTGCGCGGTCAGACTGCGAATTTCGTCCAATTCAGACTCCACGGTGCGGTATCTGGTAATAGTCGCTTCATAAAGTTGCATTGCTTCGGACCAACCTAAGAAAGGCTTTGCCACGCAAATAACCGCAGTCACAGCGACGAGAACACCCCATGCGATGGACCCGTAGTTGGTTGTCCAGACGGGAAGAGCTGCGATGGCTGAAGACGGCACGAAGATCGCCAAAGTTACTTCGATCCAGCGATTGAGGCGCTGCACCGGTGAGAGCATCGCAACGTAATAGGCAGCGCCATATCGTGCCGTGCGCAGCGCATCGTAAACTTCCCACACTGGGTGCGTCTTTGCGTTCATGGAGCGTCAGCCTCGAGCTCTTGGCACACACGCCGTCATTGAGCCGCGCGCGTCCGCGCACGTCGGTTCGAACAATTTGTTATGCCGCAGATTGTTGCTCGGCGTCCCAACCGGGAAAAACCAGCACTGCGGGGTGACACTTGAGGGCACGAGCAAGAACCTTGGCGCGCTCCACCCCAAGGCTCACTCGATCGTTCTCAATGGCGGAGATTGTTGCCTGAGGAATGCCGGTGAGTTCGGCCAACTGATTCTGGCTCAGCTCTTGGAGCTCGCGAACGATGCGCACCGACTCGCCGACACTCACCGTGATGCGGCGCTTGGCTGGACGAAACTGGCTCATTTATGGCCTCCGATAATCGTGCGCAGTGACCGACACAACTTGGAAAAGCTGATCCACTGCCACTACACGGTATGACATTCGTAGTGCTTGTACTTTGCCATCGAGCCTCCCTGATGAGCTGTCCCCACCGCTCACTACACCGATCAAACCTCACGCTGAAGCAGCAATCAAGGACTTTTTTCTACAGACTCAACGCCGCGAACAAGCCGCGAGCAAAGCGCGTAGCGGTTTGCGAGTCGAGCACGCGAAACGTGCGGGCTTGATTCGCTTGTTATGCATCTCGTTTGTGGATCTAGTTCGGATAAACCTGGATTCCTTGCACTTCGCAACGGCCAGCCTGAATTCTGTCGGTGAACATTTGGACCAAGACTTGTTTTGAACCCATAAGCGCCGAAAGTGCGATTGCGATAAGGGACTTTGCTCCCGGCGTGCTCGGATTGATATACGCGCCGTCTGGACAAGAAGGATGATTTTGGTCCAAGAATACAAACACTGCTCCACCGGCGAACTCTTCGTATCCAGCCACACTTGTTATATTGGCCTTTGGGGCAGCTACCACATCAGCTATTGCCGGGACAGACATGAGTAGAAGTGAACATGCAAAGAGAGTTTTCATTTCAGACCTCCCATCGATTTGAACCATCCCGCCTTGCTCTTGTGACGAAATCGCGGCTGCGTTTTAACGACACACTGGTGTCAGGTTTGCGTTGTTGCATTCGCGTTAAGGTCGGACACACTGGTGTCAGGTTTGCGTTGTTGCATTCGCGTTAAGGTCGGGCGCGTTTAGCACGTCGCCCCTTCAACGCGTTGTTAGATCGCTCTTTGCTGATCAACGGGAACCGTTCCGGATGATCAATCGACTCGACCGCAAGGTCGA
>DATELY010000178.1:0-14392 GCA_035276085.1 Steroidobacteraceae bacterium
GTCATGATCTCAGCCTGCCCTACAAATAGGGTGGGCCGTTTGGAGTCCTTCTCGCCTGTGGCAGTGACAGGAGTGAGCCGGCGCAGCGCTCCGACTTTGCGGTCCGTGAACATTTCCTCGAGGTACATTCCGGACGCGTCCATTTCCGGTTCGCGTTGCTCGCTCATGATCCAGCCTCGTCAGCAATGAAGGCGGGCAGTACACCAGCGAAAAGGACCCCGTTCAAGCACTTATGGCAAGCGCAGCCAAGCTTCGGGACGAAAGGGTTCTTCGTGGTTCACGGCGCGGCGCTACAATCCAACCCATCCCCTTCCAGCCCCTCTGTGCAGCCATGCAGCAACCGGACAACCCCTTCAGTGAAGCCTTCGGCAAAGCCGTCGATCTGGGCAATCGCATCGCCGACACCGACGATAAGGCCGATCTGTGGGACATCGCCGATGGTCTGTTGGCCGGGGCGATTCAGTACTGGCTGTACTCGCGTCAGCCCTGCAACGACCCGCAGTGCGAGGACTGCGCACCGATCAGCACGGCCCAGGGGCGTCTGAGCGAGCTCAAGAAGCTGGTCGAGCAATTCGCCAGCGAAAGTGAGTACTACCATTCCCCCACGGACCATAACGTGGGACGCGCTTAACGTCCTCGCACGGAGACCCTTGACCTGCGCATATCTCGATCCCGGCGCAGGTCCAGCGACGGCTGGCCAGCTTCTGTAAAGCCGATACCGTTCCCGCAGGTCTTTGATCTCACGGCTTCTTTTGCGCCGACCCGCCAACGCGGCCACGCTCTGAGACGTGGTTCACACCGGCCGTCGAGCCGTCGTTCCCACACTGGTTAACCGCGAGCTCAAGCTCGTGACCACGGGAGTGACCGATGGGATTGTTGCGAAACATCAAGCTGCGTCGTCGGGCTTATGAGTGCGCCTACAACTCCTTCCGCTTCGCCTCGCGCCTCCGCGGCGATCTGAGCGAGTTCGCCCCTTCACTGCACGACACCCTGCAGAGCGTGGCTGACGAACTGGCGTCGCTCGCCCGCGATTCGTGCCCGAGTGCCAGTGAGCGCCGGCACCTGATCGAGGGACTGGAGGCTGCCTTGCGTGCGAATGGGCTGTCGGACGAAGCACAGGTCTACATCGTTTCCCAACTCGCGCCGCGGATCATGGCGGGCGAGCCGATCAGCGCGAGCGGACAGACCTGGGAACGCATTGCCGTCTAGTCGAGCGAACGAGCGCTCGATTCCCCATGGGCCTAGACCTGCAAAGTGAGAAGTGCGTCGCACCCTGTCACCAACCGGTGAACGCTGCTTGACGATTCACAGACGGCGAGCGAAGAATCCTGACGTGATCAAGGCAAACCCGCCGAAAGGCGGGGACGCAAAGCTTCCGGTCTACGGGTTTGATTCCTAGGACAGCGGGGTTGCCACGAGTCGCTGCGAGCGACGACCTCTAGATCCGCACCGAGCTGGCTCGGCAACAACCATCAGCGGATCAGATCGTGTGAACTCAATGGCGCGAACGCGACGCGCCTCGCCCCAAGGTCCCGAACACCGCAAGCTGCGCCGCCGTCACGGCTGTGTAGTGATTTTGACGTTCGGGGAAGAGCAACGTGGAACAGAGCACTCGGAAGCTGCCCACAGCGGCGGCTGAATCGCGTGATGCCGCACTCGTCTCGACTGGCAACGGCGCCGCGTTGTACGTGATCAACCTGTGTGCCTCGATGGCACCGATCGCCAACAGCGACAAGCCGCTCGCGGGATTCGAGCAATATCGCGTCTATCAGGTATCCCGCAAGGAAGACGGTCGCATTCGCTATCGCCTGCGTCTGGGCTTCTTCAGCGACGCAGCGGAAGCCGAGACGGCCCTTGCCTGTATTCGCGAGCACTATCCAACCGCCTTCGCCACCTCCCTGTGCGACGAAGACCAGCGGCACACACGCACCTTCGCGGGTCAGTCGCGGCCGGCCGCGGTGAGCACTGCTCCCGCTGCAATGCCACCCGTTGATAAGTCGTCGCAACCGCAGCCGCCGAAACCCGCGACGGCATCGGCTGCTGCTGCCAAGCCAACACCAGCGACGCCCCCACAGAAGACTGCCGCCGCAGCACCCAAGCTGGCACCGACTGCGGCGGCCAAACCGGCAGCGTCAGCTTCGGATACGCAGCGCATTCCGGCGCTGAAAGCGGACAAGCCGCTGGAGATCGAAGTCGAATGGGAACCCAGCGCGCCAAAGGAAGCGCCGGCGGTCAAGGCCGATGCCAGCCCTGCAGTTCGCAAGGAGGCTGTTGCAGAGGCGCCGTCGATCAAGCCGGCTCCCATTTCCAAGGTGGTGATCGCGCCTTCGTCACGCACAGCCGCCGACCTCACGCTCGCGAGCGAGCCGGTTGCAAAGCAGTCGCCCGCTTCAACCGGCACACCCGCGAACGAGCCGTTCCATGTCGGCAAGGGCGTCAGCATTCCGGCATCGACCTTGTCCCTGGAACCCGAACCCGCAGCACCACCCAAGGCTGCGAAGCCCGAACCGGTCGCTAGCACGCCGGCTACGCAACCATCGACAGCAGCACAGCCGACTCCGCCCAAGCCCGCGCCGCGATCGCAGACACCGGCGGTGAAGAACCCAGCGGCGGCCAAAGCAAGAACGCCTGCCGCCAAGGTCGCGCCCGCGAAGGCGGCACCCACACCGGCGCTGCCGAAACCGCCCGTCGTTCTGGGCGATGATGCGCCGCTGCCCGACCTCGACAGCACGCAGACCATACGAGCACTGACAGCGGCCGAGCTGGATGATGAGAGCCAGCCCAAGTGGTTTGCCGTACAGCTTGCCGTGTCGGATCAGCCCATCAACCTCGACACGATGCCGCACCTCGACATCTTCTCCGCGTACCGCCTGTACTCGATAGCGACAGCGGGCAGCGGCAAGATCCTGCACCACATGCGTATCGGGTTCTTCAAGGAAGAGGTGTCGGCTGAGGCCGTCTGCGGTTATCTGAAAACCTTTTTTGCGAATCCAACCATCCTCCGCGTCAGCGTGGCCGAGCAGACGCGCTTCGCCGAGCCGCCGCCGAAGGCCGCGGGTTTCGAGCCGAAGGCCAAGGTCATCGACATCGCCGCCGCGCGCGATCGCACCCCTGCACGCGAAGTCCCGGTGGTCACGATGGAGGTGACACCCAATCCCTCTGCAAGCGGTCGTTATCCGAAACCCAATTCCAGCGCGAGCGGCATTCACAAGCAGCCGACTGCCGCCAAGACGGCTGCCAGATCGGCAGCCGCTGCACGCACCGCGCCGACAAAGACCAAGTCCACGTCAGCGAGCGGCAAGCACAAGACCTTGCAGGAAGCGCTGCTCGCCGAAGCGCGCGAAGTGGAGCTCTCGGAAAGCGCCATTCGTCGGCTGCCCAAGAACAGCTCCTTGTTCTCGAAGATATTCGGCAAGAAGTAAGCGGTGGATGACCCTTTGCGGTGCTGGCCGGGTTAGGCAAACTCGGGGCTGCTCCGCACTCGACGAGATGACCGCATGGGCTTCAAGACGGCCGATCTGTGTGATGAATTCGCCGCTGAGATCGAGGTGTGCGACCCCATCTTTCGCGACCTCGGGGGACGCAACCAGTTCGCCGGCCGCATCGCAACCATCAAGTGCTTCGAAGACAACTCGCTCGTGCGCCAGCTCGTCAGCGAGCGCGGCGAAGGTCGAGTGCTCGTCATCGATGCGGGTGGCTCCTTGCGGCGCGCGGTGTTGGGCGACTTGCTCGCACAGCAAGCTGCCGACAATGGCTGGTCAGGTGTTCTGGTCTACGGCTGCATTCGCGACTCGGTCGACATCGGCCGCATGGCATTGGGTGTGAAGGCGCTCGCCACGCACCCGATGAAAACCGACAAACGCGGCGAAGGCCAACGAGGCATTGCGGTGCGATTCGCTGGCGTGGTCTTCCGTCCGGACGAATGGCTCTATGCGGACGAGGATGGCGTCATCGTCGCGCCGCGCGCGCTCATTTAGCGTCAGAAGCCGACCGTCACGCCCAGTTGCGCGCTGTGCTGCGCGAAGATGTCGCCGTGGGACCTCAGCGCACACGTGGCGGCGCCACCGCTCGATGCGCAGAACAAGTTCGAGTCGCTGCCGAGCACGGTCAGATAGCTCCGCCACTCGGCGCGCACTCCGATGCGGTCACTGATGGGTACGCGGACGCCTGCCCCGACAGTGAAGGCAAACTTCGTTGCACTGTCCAAGCCGTTGAGATCGGGATCGAAGCGCGCTGCGCCAATCGTCATGCCGAAATACGGGATCACCCGCTTCGATTCGGCCCACGCCACTGTGCCGCCGATCTGTAGATACTGGATATCCAGGTCGATCGGCCCCGTGTCCCCCTCCGATTCGGTACCGAAGCCGGCGTAAATGAGCTCGTAGTAACGCGCGGCCTCCTCTTCCCAGTCCAGGGCCAGACCCCAGCCGCCATGGTCGTCCACATCGCGCTTGTCGCCTGCCGAGTTTTCGAATTTGTCGCCGGTCGCATAGCTACCGAACGGTGTGACCTGGAAACGCCGTTCTTCTGCTGCAGCGGCGCTCGTCGAGACCCATGCAGCAATCAGGCTGACACTCAAGACAGCGGCTCGTCTCCAAACAGCGACTGCGGGGGTCGAGCGAGCCTGGAAGTTGCAACTATCCGCATTGCCGAGTGACTGATCTGCTATCACCATCGGGATCTCCCATCGACTTCAGCGCGTTCAGCGTCTGGTCCGGTTCGAGACTGTAGAACACATGCCCCACAGCGGATCGAGAACCAGCGCGCTGCGCACTACGGTAGATCGTACGTTACCATTTTCGGTGTTTGATTCTCGCCCATCCTTGGAATCCCCCTGCACATGAAGTACTCGAGCATCATCGTAGCGGCCGTGTTCGCTGCCATGACCTTTGGTTTGTGGGCGTCGATCAATCAACCGAAAGTCGAACCTGAGTGGCCGGCACGCATCCGTGGTTTCGCGTTCTCGCCGTATCAAGCCAATCAAAGCCCTGACGATGGCGAATTTCCTACGCCCGAACAGATCGATCGCGATCTGACACTCCTCGCCGGCAAGACCACGGCCATCCGCACGTACTCGAGCCTGAACTCGCTGCGCGAAGTGCCGCGGCTCGCGGCCAAGCACAAGATCAAGGTCGCGGTGGGCGCATGGCTCAACACCGACAAGAAAACCAACATGGAGGAGATCCGCAGCGCGATCGAGCTGGCGAACACGCAGGACAATGTCATTCGCGTGCTCATCGGCAACGAAGCGGTCTGGCGTAAGGACGTGACGCTCGATCAGATGATCGAGTACCTCGACTACACGCGCGAGCGCTCGAAAGAGCCGGTGAGCACCGCAGAACAATGGCACGTGTGGCTGGATCATCCCGAGCTGGCCGACCACGTCGATTTCATCGCCGTGCACATGTTGCCGTTCTGGGAAGGCGTCGACGTCAAAGACGCGGTGCCCTTCATCGTCGACAAGATGCAGCGCCTGGAAGCGCAGTTTCCCAACAAGCGCGTGATCATGACCGAAGTCGGCTGGCCTTCCGATGGACGCACGCGTGAGTACGCCGTTGCGTCGGCCAGCAACGAAGCGCTGTTCCTGCGCCGCTTCCTCGATACCGCACGGACCGAGGGGTACATCTATTACCTGATGGAAGCCTTCGACCAGCCGTGGAAGGCCAGTGGCGAAGGCTCGGTCGGCTCGTACTGGGGCGTGTACGACGTCGATCGCAATCCGAAGTTCGCCTTCAGCGAACCCATCGTGCGCATACCCGAATGGCAAACGCTCGCGACGATTTCGATCGCCGTGGCAGCGTTCATGTTGTGGATCTTCTATCTGCACTCGCGGACGCTGGGCGCCAAGGGACATACGTTCCTCGCCATCGTGGTGTATGCCGTCGCCACCGTGGCGGTGTGGATCATTTACGACTACTCGCAGAAATACCTGACCATTCCGACGCTGATCGTCGGCAGCATCTTGATCTTGGGGATGCTGGGTCTGATCGCCGTGCTCCTGGCGGAGGCGCACGAGTGGGCCGAGGCGCATTGGGTCACCACGCGTCGGCGTGATTACAAGCCGCGACCGTTCGAGCTCGATGCCGTGCCGAAAGTATCGGTGCACGTGCCGGCGTACAACGAGCCGCCCGACATGATGATCGAGACGCTCGACGCGCTCTCGCGCATGGACTATCCCAATTTCGAAGTCATCGTCGTGGACAACAACACCAAGGACGATGCCGTGTGGAAGCCGGTGCAGGAGCACTGCGAGAAGCTGGGCGAGCGCTTCCGCTTCTTCCACGTGAATCCGCTTGCCGGCTTCAAAGCGGGCGCGCTGAACCTCGCATTGCGTAATACGGCCAGCGACGCTCAGGTCATCGCCGTGATCGACAGCGACTATCGTGTGGATCCTTCCTGGCTCAGAGACCTCGTCCCAGGGTTTCAGGATCCGAAGGTCGCCATCATGCAGGCGCCGCAGGACTATCGGGATGACGACGAAAATGCGTTCAAGGCGATGTGCTATGCGGAGTATCGCGGCTTCTTCCAGATCGGCATGATCACCCGCAACGAACGCAATGCCATCATTCAGCACGGCACGATGACGATGGTGCGTCGGGCGGCGCTGGAAGAAGTCGGCGGCTGGGCCGAGTGGTGCATCACCGAAGATGCCGAGCTGGGCTTGCGCATGTTCGAGCGCGGCTACGAAGCCACTTACCTGCCGCGCAGCTACGGCAAGGGCCTGATGCCCGACACGTTCATCGACTTCAAGAAGCAGCGCTTCCGTTGGGCCTACGGCGCCATGCAGATCCTGCGCTCGCACGCGAAGCAACTGTTCTCGCGGCACGACAGCACCCTCACGCGCGGCCAACGTTACCACTTCATTGCAGGCTGGCTGCCGTGGCTGGCGGATGGCGTGAATCTTTTGTTCAACATCGCCGCATTGGGCTGGTCAGTGGCGATGATGATCGCACCGGATCGGATCGATCCGCCGTTGCTGATGTTCTCGGTGCTGCCGCTGTCTCTGTTCGCGTTCAAGCTGATCAAGCTCGTACACCTGTATCAGTCGCGAGTCGGCGCGAACATTCGACAGACGATCTCGGCAGCGATTGCCGGTCTGGCGCTGTCGCACACGATCGGGATGGCCGTCGTCAAAGGCGTGCTGACCAACAACGAGCCGTTCTTCCGCACACCGAAGCGGGCACAGCCGCATGCGTTCCTGCATGCGCTGGCCAACGCGAAACAGGAGACGATCCTGTTCCTCGCGCTGGTGGCCGGCGCGTGGGGTCTGACGTTCGTGCCCGAGGAGTTGCGCAATCCGGATCTGTCGGTGTGGATCGCCGTGTTGTTGATTCAATCGCTCGGGTACTTCGCGGCGCTGCTGGTGTCGATGACAAGTGCATTCCCATTGCCGGCCAGCCTGTTGGGCCGGCGGCCACGGACCACGGCACCGGCGGCGACAGTGCAGCAGGATCACGGATGAACGGCTACGGACAACGGCACCCGGGTAACGGCCAGAAGACAAGAGGCTCTGTGTCTGGCCGTGTGCCGTAGGCTGTAACCCGTCGCCCCACCTGTCCTGAAGGGCAATTGCCCCCCTGTCCCCCCGGGACTACGATCGGCTCGCAATCAAGGCGCAGCCTTGCCCCTAAGCCACTGGGACGGGGCGCTGGGGAAGGGACGGCTGCGAACACTGACAGCGTCGCCGCTTGCACGGGATGGCAACGGTTTGCTGACGTCACGCGAGTACCGTCATGAAAATTCTCATCGTCGATGACCATCCGCTCTTCCGGGCGGGCTTTCAAACAGTGCTGCAGCAGAGTGCTCTCGATGCCGACGTGCTGAGCGTGGCCTCGTTGCGCGAGGCTCTGGTCACCTTGGCCAGGGACAGCGACATCGGCCTGGTCCTCCTGGATGTTCACCTGCGCGGCGACGATGGCTTCAATGCGCTGCGGGTCATTGGCGAGCGTTTTCCGACGACGGCTTGCATGCTCATCTCCGGCGACGAACAGGAAGGGCTTGCAGCCCGCGCAGTCGCCGCCGGTGCTTCAGGCTTCATCCCGAAATCCTTCACGGCCGACGAGATGGTCGCAGCGATCCAGCGCGTCCTTGCAGGCGAAGTCTTCGTCCCTGTCACCGCTCAAGCACGCACGAGCCACGCGAACGCATTGACCCTGCGCCAGCTCGAGGTGATCAACATGCTCGGCCGCGGCTTCAGCAACAAAGAGATTGCGCGTCAGCTCGACGTCGCCGAACGCACGGTCAAGGCGCACATGAGCGCCGTGTTCGAAGCGTTGAACGTCCGCAATCGCACTCAGGCCGTCCTCGCGGCACAACAGCGCGGCTTCCTTCCAGGAACGACAACGGGCTACGCAGCTAGCGCGCGATAAAGGAACCACATGGATGTCGCACTCGGCCTGGCGATGCTGGCCTTGCTCGCCGGCCTGGGCGCTTGGCATGTCTACAGCATCCGTGCCGCCACCCGTCTGCGTTACGAGCACGAGCGGCTCGTCGAAGAGCTGCGCAAGCAGAATGCGGACGCCGAGCGTGCGCGGCTCTCGGCCGAAGAGGCGAGCCGTTCGAAGTCGCGCTTCTTCGCGGCTGCCAATCACGATCTGCGACAACCGCTGCACTCGCTAGGCCTGTTCGCGACGGCGTTGCGCAATCAGGTCAACGATCGCCAGGCGATCCATCTCGCCGATCAGATCCTGCAGTGCTCCGAATCTTTGGAGGAGCTGTTCGACAACCTGCTCGACATCTCCAAGCTCGACGCTGGCCAAGTGTCGGTGCGCCGCGAGCTGTTCGCGGCCGATACGCTGCTCGAACGCGTGCAAACGGCCTTCGCACAGTCGGCACGCGACAAGGATCTGTCGCTGCGCGTGCGGCGCTCACGGCTGCAGCTCGATACCGACTTCACCCTCGTGCTGCGGATCGTGTCGAACCTCGTCGCCAATGCCATTCGCTATACCGATCGCGGCGGCGTGCTCGTCGCCTGCAGACGGCGCGGCGGCGAAGCCTGGATCGAGGTATGGGATACGGGCTGCGGCATTCCCCCCGATCAACACGACCGCGTGTTCGAAGAGTTCTACCAGCTGCAGAATCCGGAGAGAGATCGCCGACGCGGCTTGGGCCTGGGACTTGCGACGGTGCGTCGTCTGGCGACGTTGCTCGATCATCCGATCGAGCTGCGATCGGAAGTCGGCCGGGGGACCCGCTTTCGCTTGCGCTTACCGCTGGCGGAAGCACAAGGCGTGCAGATCGCAGCGACGCTCGAGCAGAAGGTACCCAACCTGCTGCGCGGCAAGACCATCCTGGTCGTCGATGACGAGGCGTCGGTCAGGTTGGGCATGCAGAGCCTGCTGGAAAGCTGGGGCTGCCGCTGCATCGTCGGTGCCGACGCCACGGAAGCCCTCCGCAACAGCAACGGCCAGGCACCCGACTTCATCCTGGCGGACCTGCGCTTGCGCGGGGACGCGAACGGCATCGATGCCATCGCCTCTCTGCGCGCCGCATTGGGCCGCAACATCCCCGCCGTGCTGATTTCTGGCGACACAGCAGCCGAGCAACTGCGCAAGGTCAGCGCCGCCGGCTTCACGCTCATGCACAAGCCACTGAAAGCGGTCCGTCTGCGCGCCTTATTGAACCATGAGTTCGCGCGCCGCGAGGACATGCGCAAGGCGCAGTGAGGGATCTGCAACGGTCTTCTCGAGGCGGTCAATCCCGCACGTAAGGTCTGCTCGCTGACACCGTCGACCTGCGACAGATGCATTGCGCGAGTATTCCGTGTGCATTCGCGGTGCGCTGCAACGCGCGAGCTCGCTCACGTATGCTTGGAGAATGAAACGCAGCCCTGACGTTCAAACAACCGCACCCACAGGCGTGCGCCTGCAGAAGGCGCTCGCCGACGCGGGACTGGGGGCGCGCCGTGAGTGCGAGGAGATGATTGCCGCCGGGCGCGTCAAGGTGAACGGGCGCGTCGTGAAAACCCTGCCGCACTTCATCGACACCGAGCGCGATCTCGTCGAAGTCGATCACGAGATCGTCGACCTGCGCGCGGCGACCGCTGCGCGTGCCGCGCCCGAAGCATTCAAGTACGTGCTCTTGCACAAGCCGAAGAAGGTGATCACGACGACACGCGATGAGCTCGGGCGGCGCGATGTCGTGAGCTTGCTGCCACCCGCGCTGCGAGGACCGCAGCGTCTCTATCCCGTGGGCCGCCTGGACGGCGATTCCACCGGTTTGCTGCTGCTGACGAACGATGGCGACCTGGCGTACCGGCTCACGCATCCGAGCTTCGGCGTGACCAAAGAGTACCGCGTGGTCGTATCGGGTCTGGCCGATGAGGAACGGCTGCAAGCGCTACGACGCGGCCTGTATCTCGTGCATTCCACAGGCGATGGCGAGCGCACGAGCAAGCGCGCAGCACTGGAGTCCGTGCGGATCGTGAAGCGCTTCGTCGATCGCAATCGCGGCGACCGCACGTTGCTGTCGATCACTCTGCGCGAGGGTCAGAATCGCGAGATTCGCCGCTTGCTCGCGCGTGTTGGCCTGAAGGTGCGCGAGCTGGAGCGTGTCGCCATCGGACCGCTGCGCAATCCGGGGCTGAAGCCGGGGGAGAGCAAGTTGCTGGGCAAGCGAGATGTGGAGCGTCTGCGTGCCGCGGTCTTGGGTGAGCCTGGGACCCGGGACCTGGGACCTGGGGCGAAGAGAAAGCGATGAGCAATGTCTTTGCGTGAGCCTCAGGCCGCACGCCTCAGGTCCCGTAGCCCTCCCTCCCAATCCGACTATCGCGGCTTGACCGGCCGTATCAACGCTTCCTGCGACACCGATGCAACCAGCTTGCGTTGACGATCGTAGATCTGGCCGCGCAACAGGCCGCGGCCGCCAGTTGCGAAGGGGCTGTCCACTTCGACCAGCAACCAGTCGTCGAGGCGGGCCGGATGATGAAACCACAGCGCGTGATCGAGGCTCGCCAGCATCACGTCGCTGTTCATGCCGGTCATTACATGCTGCTGCGTAGCCACTGCCGCCAGCCCCCAATCGGACAGGTACGCGAGCCCCGCCATCTGGGTCACCTCATCACCAGAGATGGCGCTCAGCACGCGAATCCAGTACAGCCCGCGCGAGGTCTGCGCGCGGCGGAGATAGAAGTCCTCGAAGTTCACGACGCGAGTCTCGATCAACGTTTTGTGCGACATGCGCCGGGCGGCATCCGGCGGCAAGCGATCGGCAAACTGGGCGGCGATCTGTGGCATGTTCAGCAACTCCTCCGGCTCCGGCACATCGATGTCGAACAGATGTTCGTGCTCGAACCCGGACTCCTCCCGATGGAAAGACACTTCCATGCTGAAGATCGTGCGCGCCTTCTGCCGCGCCACCACGCGGCGCGTGGAGAAACTGCCGCCATCGCGCGTCAGCTCGACGTCATAGATCACCGGCATGTCGAGCGAGCCGGGCAACAGGAAATAGCCATGCAACGAATGCGGCCTGCGACCTTCCACGGTCATCGCTGCAGCCCGCAATCCCTGGCCGAGGATCTGGCCGCCATAGAGCGAGCCGTTGATGTTGCGCTGACTGACCCGACTGCGAAACAGATTGAGGTCGAGCTGCTCGAGATTCAGTAAATCTTCCAGGCTCGGAATCGAGCTTGACTGGGATGCGTTGCTATTCATACATCGCGCTTGCCGGATTCCCGCCGTAGTTGAGCGCGAGCGTCACGCAAAAATCGGTCGCTGTAAATGCGCTCGAGCTTGTAAGCTGCCGCGCGCGCATGACCGCCCCTCGCTTCGCCCCTGACCTGCCGATCGCAACTGCGTTGCCCGAGCTGCTCGCAGCGCTCGAGCGGCAGTCGAATGTCGTTCTACAAGCACCGCCGGGTGCCGGCAAATCGACGTTGGTGCCCCTTGCCCTGCTGGACGCACCCTGGCTCGGACAGCGCAAGATCCTGATGTTGGAGCCACGGCGGCTCGCGGCGCGCGCGATCGCCACACGCATGGCGGAGCTGCTCGGCGAACGGGTGGGCGCCCGCGTGGGCTATCGCACTCGCCTGGAAACGCGCGTGAGCCCGGCAACGCGTATCGAGGTCATCACGGAAGGGATTCTGACGCGCATGCTGCAGCAGAATCCCGCCATCGAAGACATCGCCGTGGTGATCTTCGATGAATTCCACGAGCGCAACCTGCAAGCGGATATCGGACTGGCACTGTGCCTGGACAGCCAAGGCGTGCTGCGCACCGACTTACGACTACTCGTGATGTCGGCGACGATTGCCACGGCCGGCGTCGCCGCGCTGATGCACGATGCTGCCATCGTCAGCTCGCAAGGACGGATGTTTACGGTCGACGTGCGCCACGCTGCGCGCGGCGTGCGCGACTTGCGCGATCTGCCTGCGCTCGCGAGCTCCACCGTGCAGGAGGCGCTGACCACGCAAGCAGGCGACGTACTCGTATTCCTTCCCGGTCAAGGCGAGATTCGCCGCACTTTGTCGCTGCTCGAAGCACGCACGTTGCCGCAGAACACGTCCGTGTTGCCGCTGTACGGCGAGCTCGACGTCAAGGCGCAGGATCGCGCGTTGCAGCCAGCCGCGCCAGGCAGGCGCAAGGTCGTACTGGCCACGAATATTGCGGAGACCAGTCTCACGATCGAAGGCGTGCGCGTGGTGGTCGACAGCGGTTGGGAACGACGCATGCGCTTCGAGCCGGCGACTGCGATGAACCGGCTGGAAGCAGTTCGCATCTCCCGAGCATCCGCAGACCAACGCGCGGGACGAGCCGGGCGCCTCGCAGCCGGCGTGTGCTATCGACTCTGGTCACAGTCGGAGCACGCATCGTTGCTGGCGCAATCTCCGGCTGAGATTCAAGAAGTGGATCTCGCGCCGCTGGCTCTCGAGCTTGCGCTGTGGGGTGTGCGCGATCCGCAGCAGCTGCGGTGGCTGGACAGCCCACCCACCGCGGCTTTTGCCCAAGCGCGGGATCTCTTGTGCGAACTGCAAGCCATCGATGCCGCTGGTGCGATCACCGATCATGGTCGTACGGTCGCGCAACTCGGATTGCACCCGCGCCTCGCCCACATGGTGTTGCGGGGCGGCGCTCACGCGAGTGAGATCGCGGCCGTCCTGCAAGAGCGCGACATCATCCGCACGGAGACGCCGGATGCCGATGTGGACCTGCGCACGCGGATCGATGCGCTACGTTCATCGGGAAGCGTGCCGCACGCACGTGTGGATGAGGGTGCGCGTCAACGTGTCTTGCGGTCAGCCCAGCAGATTCGTTCCCGCCTTCAGTTCAAACCTGCGGCCGCCGCGAGCGACGCGGACGTTGGCGCCGCGTTGGCTCATGCGTATCCGGACCGGATCGCTCGACGACGCGACGAATCCGGGCGTTTTCTTCTCGCGAACGGGCGCGGCGCCTACATCGCTCAGCCACAGACGTTGTCCGAAGCGGAGTTCCTCGTCGTTGCCGGGCTCGATCTGCAAGGGCGTGAAGCGCGCATTCGCCTTGCCGCGCCGATCGATCTCCAGACATTGCTCCAGGCCTTGCCGGAGCATGTCAGCGCACGCGAATCCATCGAATGGGATTCGCGACAGCGATCCGTGCTCGCACGACACGAGCGCTGGTTCGGCGCCATTCTCATCGAGGAACGACGCCTCGAGCGGCCGGATGCGGCACGCGTGTTGGCAGCCATGCTCGCCGGCATACGTGAACTCGGCATCGCTGTATTGCCGTGGACGAAGGAGGCGACGCGCCTGCGCGAACGCATTGCCTTTGCACATCGCACCGAGCCGGAAGCAGACTGGCCCGACGTCGGCGATGCGGCGCTGACCGCGGAGCTCGAGGACTGGCTTGCGCCTTGGCTCGATGGCATCACTCGCGCGGATCATCTGGCACGCCTGGATCTGGACGCGATCCTGCGCGCGCGGCTGCCGTACGATCGTCAGCGCCGTCTCGATGGCTTCGCGCCGACGCATCTGACCGTGCCGAGCGGCTCGCACATCCCGATCGACTATGCGGGTGAGCGTCCCGTCGTAGCCGTCCGCCTGCAGGAGGTGTTCGGCCTGCAGCGCACGCCCACGGTCGCTGACGGCCGGGTTCCATTGACCCTGCACCTGCTCTCGCCCGCGCATCGGCCGGTGCAAGTGACGCAGGATCTCGCGAGTTTCTGGGCTCAGGGCTATGCGGACGTCAAACGGGAACTGAAAGGCCGCTACCCTCGTCACTATTGGCCCGACGATCCGCTGAGCGCCACAGCAACCGCCCGCGCAAAGCCGCGGGGGCAATGACGATTGCGCGCGGCCATACCTGCACGACAGCTTGGCCAATAGCGGTCCAGAGCGGCAGAATCCCGACCACCTCGTGGAGAGCACAAGTACGTGGAGGCGGCTTGAGAGTTGCCCCCACCCCAACCCTCCCCCGCT
>DATELY010000179.1:0-20002 GCA_035276085.1 Steroidobacteraceae bacterium
CGTGAACGTCAATTCGGCGAGAGGAAATGGCGAAACGGCGTAATGGCGTCAGAAATCACGCGCTTGACGCCATCTCGCCATGACGCCCTCACGCCATTGCGGGCTGACGAACGTACGCGAATTTCTAACTCACCACACTAGATAGAGCGCGTCGGATCCGTCAGCGGTTCGGCGAGATCGTGCGCTGCCGTGACGTGCCCGGCTGGGAGCGCGCCGGTCTGGCGTTCGATCATTCGTCGCACGACGGGCTGATCCGGTCCGCGATGGAGCGCGCGTAGTCGCTCGGGGATCACCGCATCTTCCTGGGTGAGCCGGCTGTTGTGACGGATGTAGTCCAGCCACGTGGGCGTGTGGTAGCGCTCGATCCACACACGTGGATCGGCCAGATCGCGCAGCAGGGTCCAGCTCAGCGCGCCGTCGCGACGCCGAATCCGCCGGCGCTCGGCCATGGCGGCCAGGAACTCGAGAATGTCCTCTTCCTCGATGATGTACTCGATCGTGACGACGACAGGCCCGGTACGTGGTTCGACGGGTACGGCGGTGACGGGCTCTTTCCAGCCGCGCAATGGATCGAGATTGAGATCTTCGACCTTGGCGAGCGGCAGCCAACGACCTATCAAGGCACACGCCGACGCCACGACCGCTGCGGCCATCATCGCGATCGCAAGCCCGTTGCTCGAGGCGACAGCTCCCCACATCCAGCTGCCCAGCGCCAGGCCGCCGAACGCCGCCATCTGATACAGCGAGAGCGCCCGCGCAACCACCCATCGCGGTGCCGACATCTGCATGGTCACATTGAACGTCGAGAGCACCAGGACCCACGCGGCGCCGCAGACGAAGAGCACGAACATCGTGAGCCACAGAGTGGTGCTGACGCCGAGAATCGCCGTCGCCACCGCCAGTGCCAGCGTTGACCAGCGGACGATGCTCTCCGTCGAGAGCCATTCGCGCAGCTGTGCACTGCCGACGGCGCCCGAGACCGCGCCGACACCGAATGCCCCGAGCAAGAGACCGTAAGTCAACGGCCCGCCGGCCATCAGGTGCTTTGCGACGAGGGGCAGCAGTGCCATCACGACGCTCGCGCCGACACCGAACATGAAGCTGCGCAGTAGCACTGTGCGAATCGCCGGCGACATCGAGACGTAACGCACGCCGGCCTGCACGGCGAGGCCGAGCGTTTCACGCGGCAGGACCTGTGCCGCTGCAGCCGGACGCCAGCGCGCCAGCACGGCAATCAAAGCGGTGTAGCTGAGCGCGTTCGCCGCGAACGCGGCGGCGGCACCGGCGGCTGCAACGATGACGCCACCGATCGCCGGTCCCAGACTGCGCGCGATGTTGAAGCCCATGCTGTTGAGCGCGACGGCGGCCGGCAGTTGCGAGCGCGGCACCATGTCGCCGACCGAGGCTTGCCAGGCCGGGGCATTGAACGCCGCGCCGCACGAGATCACGAAGGTGAAGAAGAGCAGCAGCCATGGCGTGATGAGGCCGGTCCACGCACACACGGTCAGCGCGATGGACACGACCAGCATGAATACCTGCGCGACGAGCATCAGCTTGCGGCGATCGATGTTGTCCGCCAGCGCGCCGGCAACCAGCGAGAGCAGCATGATCGGCAACGTGAGCGACGTTTGCACGAGCGCGACCATGTCCGCGGATTGCGCTATCGACGTCATCATCCACGAGGCGCCGACGGACTGGATCAGGCCGCCGAGGTTGGAGATCGTGCTGGCGAGCCACACCGAGCGAAAGATCGGCACGCGCAACGGCGTGAGCGCTCTCACGGGTTGGGTGACGGATAAAGCATCAGTGCTGATTCGAGCCATCAACGAACCATTGCGATGTGAAGGCGGGCGGGCGGTCCCTCATAAATGGTGGGAGAGCGCTCGCGTTCCGGATGAGTCGCCGGTCGTCCGTCCGGGAACGGGCCTGCGAGGTTAGAACCTACCTCAAAATCGCACAGCGTGCTCTTTTCAGCATCCGTTCGCCCTCGAGCCTGTCGAAGGGCTCAGGGTAGATGTTTCAGGATGCAGATGATTCGAGCACCAACGTGCCCGCATTCTCCGCCAGAAAATCCGCGAGCGTCGTTTCGAGCAGCGTTCGATCGATCGGCTTGGACAAGTAGCCGTCCATGCCGGCAGCCTTGCACTCCTCATCGGCCCCCTTCATTGCGTGCGCCGTGAGCGCAATGATCGGGGTGCGATGCGAGCCGGTTTCCAGGCGCCGGATCTCGCGCGTCGCCTCATAGCCATCGAGCTCCGGCATCTGGCAATCCATGAGTACGAGATCGTAGCGCCCCGTGCGCCATGCATTCACCGCTGCACGGCCATCGCTGACGACATCGATGCGGTAGCCCAGTTTCTCCAGCAAGCGCACCGCCACCTTCTGGTTCACCACGTTGTCTTCGGCGAGGAGGATGCGATTGCCGCCGACCGTGCGGTGGGCGACGAGCTGATCGTGCGTGACGATGGGTTGCGTTTGCGTATGCCACACCTGCGCATCGGTGCCGAGCACCACCGTGAGGCACTCGGTCAGATCGCGCTGCGTGACGGGTTTCAGCAAGTAAGCGGCAAAGCCGATGTCGGCGAAGTGTTGGCCTTCGGCGCGATGACCCGAAGACGTCAGCAGGATGAGGCGCGTCGTTCGCAACGTCTCATCGTTGACGATCGCGCGGCCAAGCTCGGCACCGTCGCACTCGGGCATCTGATGATCGAGCAGCGCGGCATCGAAAGGACGGCCCGATGCTCGCGCATGTCGCAGTAACGCGAGCGCATCGTCCGCGGAGCTGGCACAGACCGGCTCGACATGGCACAGCAGCAACTGGCCCATGAGAATCTTGCGATTCGTGGCGTTGTCGTCGACCACGAGAACACGCTGGCCCTCGAGCGCAGCAGTCGCCAGATAGCGCGGCGCACCGGTCGTCGTCGCCGGCGCGAAATGCGCCGTGAACCAGAACGTGGAGCCCACAGCGAGCGTGCTCTCGACGCCGATAGCTCCTCCCATCAGCTCGACCAGACGGCGCACGATGGACAATCCCAAACCGGTGCCGCCGTACTTGCGCGTGGTGGAGGTATCCACCTGCATGAACGGATTGAAGAGCGTGGAGAGGCGGTCGGCGGGTATGCCGATGCCCGTGTCGCGCACTTCGCATCGCACTTTCGTGCCACGCTCGTTCGCCTCGAGCACGCTCAGCGTCAAGGCCACCTCACCCTGATGCGTGAACTTGATGGCGTTGCCGCCGAGGTTGAGCAGTATCTGCCGCAAGCGCCCCGAATCGCCCCTGACGGCATCGGGGAGCTGCGGGTCGATCTGCACGGCGATCTCGAGACCCTTGGCGTGCGCCTGGATCGACAACAGGCGCGCGGCGTCCTCGATCGTGCTGCGCGGATCCATGTCGACCTGCTCGAGCTCGAGCTTGCCGGCTTCGATCTTGGAGAAGTCCAGGATGTCGTTGATGACCGTCAGCAGCGCCGTGCCGCTGTCGTGAATCGTCTCCGCATAGTCGCGTTGCATCGAATCGAGCTTGGTGTCGAGCATCAGCTCGGTCATGCCGATCACGCCATTCATCGGCGTGCGGATCTCATGGCTCATGTTGGCGAGGAACTCGCTCTTCGCGCGGTTGGCCGCCGCCGCGACTTCGGCCATCTCGTTGGCGCGCTGCGTCGCCTCTGCAAGCTGTGCGTTGCTCGCCTGCAGCTCCGAAGTCCGTGCCGCGACACGTTTCTCCAATTCATCCTGCGCGCGTTGCAGCTCCGTATCGCGCGCCTCGATCTGACCGAGCATGTCATTGAAAGCCACCACCAGGCGGCCGATTTCATCGCTGCTCGTGGCTTGTACGCGCAGGCTGTAGTCCTTGGCGCGCGTGACGTTCGCGGCGGTATCGGCCAGGGCCTGAATGGGTTGGGAGATGAAGTTCTGCAAGCGCAGTACCGTGAGCAGAGAGAATCCGAGCGCGACGACGATGGCAAGCAGCAGGACAGCGTTGCGCTTGATCAGCTCGGCTTCGATCTCCTCGTGCGTGGCCCACAGATGCAATGTACCGATGTGGCCGTCGAGCATGATCTGCGCGACGACGTGCACGTGGTTGCCGGGATCCATGTGCGTGTTGCCGGCGTGCATTCCACGGAGGTCGTAGATGTGCCCGAATTGCGCGAGCAGCGTGCCGTCGCGCCGCAGAATGTTTGCACCGATGATCGCGCGATCGGCGGACAACGCTTTCAACATCTGCGCGGCGGCCTCGCCATCGTCGAAGGCCACGGCGGCGGCGCTATTGCGCGCGGTGATCTCTGCCTGTGTCTGCAGCCGGTGCGCCAGCGCCTGCTCGTCCGAGCGATACTGGATGATGCCCATGATGATGCCGGCCAGTATCAGCGCCGCCCCGCTCGCGAAGCTCGTGAGCAGCATCAGCTTGCTGCGAATCGGCAGAGATGCGAGCCGGCGGTTGCACGCGTTCATTATTTCTGCTCCCTCGCGACTTGCGCGGCAAGTTGCAGCAGGTTCGAGCTGATGCGCAGGCCGGCCTTCTGGGTGTTGTCGACGTTGATGTTGAAGCGCAGGCGATTGCTGTCCGTGAACAGCTCGATCATGCCGCCATGGAGCACGAAGGACGACGCGTCGCTCACCGTCAGGATCGACAGCTGACTTGCGCTCGCGAGGCGCTGATCGCTCGGCACGTCACGTGCTTCGGCATAGAGCACGTTGCAACCATCCAACGACGCGTTGCCGTCGAGCTGGCGAACAGCCAACCGGCGCGAACCGGCGCGTTTGCTCTCGATACCGGAGGCCAGCGTGTCGTGCACACCATCGGCACCGATGAAGCACACCGTGAGCACATCGTTCGCGACGCCGGCCGGCCAATCGACGAACTTGAGGAAGTTGAACAAGTACGCGGCCTTGAACTGGTCTTCGCGGCTGATCGTCCCGGCGCCCCAGGCAGCGGATGGGCCGAAGGCGGCGGTGAGCATCAACGCCTGTAAGAATGTGCTGAACGCTCGCACGAGAGTCAGCGTCCGAACGCGTAATCGATGCTGAGGCCGAACGTGCGCGGTTCGGCGTACTGCGCGAACGCGCCCAGCGGGCCCGGAATGACGCACGTCAGGTACGTTGTGTCGGTGAGATTGTTCGCCCACGCCGACACGCTCCAGCGGGCGCCGAAACGCACGCCGAGCTGCGCGTTCACGACATCGAAGGCGTTCTGCGCATAGATGTTCGCTGCGTCGAAGTACAAGCGACTGCTGCGATAGTAGTTGGCTGCGCCGAACACCGCGCCGATGGGCACGGGATAGTCGAACGCCACCATGACATTGGCCGTGAGCGCCGGGGCCCGCGACAAGTGATTGCCGGACAAATCGATCATCGTCGCGGGAACGTGGCCACCTGCCGGGCTCGGGATCCACACGCCGTGGGCGATGTATTCGCGATACTCGGCGCGCAGCCAGGAGAGGCCGGCACCCACCGTCCAGTGCTCGCTTGCCTTCAGATCGGCATTGAGGTCGAGGCCGTAGGTGCGTGCATGCGGCGCTTGCACCAGTACGGACGAGCCCGTCGTTGCATCTACGACCTGGTTCTGCAGATCGGTGTAGTCGTTATAGAACGCTGCCGTGCTGAGCTGCATGGGCAGCGTCGTGAGCGACGTCTTGTACCCGACTTCGTAGGCAGTGACCTGTTCCGGATCGATCGGTCCCGGATTGACCGGGTTCGTATTGTTGAATGCGCCGCTCTTGAAGCCCGTTTCGGTCTTGGCATACAGCATGGAGCGTTCGCGGGAATACTTCGCGACCAGCCGATAACTCACGTCGCTCCAGTCGTCGCGACGGTCGTCGAATCCCAGCGAGAACTGGCCGGGGATGCCGATGCTCGCATCCAGGAGCGATTTCTTCTCGTGGCTGTAGCGCAGCCCCGCCGTCAACGAGAACGCCGGGTTGAACGCCAGCGTCGCCTCTCCGAAGCCGGCGAAGGCCTTCGTGTGAACGTCACCGGTTACGAGAACCTGACGCGGCACCGGCGTGCGCAGGCTCGACTCCAGCGTCATGGGCGAGTAGTCGTCCGTGCTGTCGATGTAGAACACGCCGAGCAACCAATCGATTGCGGCATCGCTGTTCGCGGATGACAGCAGCACTTCCTGTACGAACGAGCGCGCTACTTCGTGCGTTTCCAGCTGCGTGAGCGTCGCGGCACTCGCATCGAAGTCGATACCGAAGCGGTGGCGCTGTTCGTTGTAGGACGTGGTCGACTGCAGTTCGCCGGGCAGGTTCGTCCAGTTGAGCTTCAGCGCTGCCGTGTTGGTGGTCCAGCGTTGACCGGCATCGTCCATGGTGGATGCCGTTTCGAACGGCTCGGTCGCGATTTGTGCGCCCCGTTGCGCGGCACGCGAGTTCGCGCTGATGTCGCCACCGTAACCGTAGCTGTCGTCGCGCTTGAAGCGCTTCAGGAGCAGCTCGGCGCGGAAATTTTCCGTTGCATCGAACTGCAGGCGTCCGTGCAGGGAATGGAACTGCTCCGAGTTGACGTCACGGCCGTCGACGATATTGCGATAGTAGCCATCGCGTTCGCGCGTGTGACCGGAGAGGCTCGCGCGCATGCGCTCATTGAGCGGCCCTGCAATGAAGAGGCTGCCATCGCGTTCATCGAAATTTCCGACGCCCACCTGCGCGTCGCTGCGCAATGCGTCCGTCGGTGCTCGGGTCGTGATATTGATCGCGCCGCCCGTGGCATTGCGGCCGTACAACGTGCCCTGGGGGCCTTTCAACAGCTCGACCTGCTCGACGTCGGCCAGATCCACGAACGTCTGCACGCGCTCCGCCTGGTACACACCATCGACGTACACCGCGACGCTCGGTTGGCTGCCGGTGGAGATGATGTCGGAGCCGATGCCGCGAACGTACGGCAGCATGAGCCCGTCGTTGGTGGAGGTCGTGAGCCCCGGCGCCGCGAACTGCAGGTCGGCGCTCGTGTCGAGATGCAGACCTTGCAGCGTCGTGCGCTTCAACACGGTCATCGACACGGGAACGGTCGTGACGTCTTCGCGGCGCTTCTGCGCCGTGACGACCGTCACATCCATTTTCATGAGCGTGGCGAGATCGAGCTGCGTCAGGTCCGGATCGGCACCGTGAGCGAGGCGAACGGACGCCAACAGCGCGCAGGGCGCCAGCGTCGTCCAGTGAATGAGGCGGAGGGGCCGCTTCGGAATTCGCACGTCAGTTTGCTGTCCGTAGGTGTCGAGTTGCGTAGCGTACGGAAGCACGCTGCCGGCAACTGTCAAATGCGTCGCATGTAGGGCACGCCGGCAGCGAGTTGTCGCTTCTGCCCATACCACTCAGCGGCAATAGCGCAGGGATCTTTAGTCCTTTCTCGCAAATCGCCCGGACCTTCAGCGTCCGAATGAGTAACCCACGCTCAGCCCGTAGGTGCGTGGCGCGGCATAGATGCCGAAGCCACCCAGCTGGCTCGGCATCACGGTCGAGAGACAGGTCTCGTCGGTGAGATTCTTCGCCCACGCTGAAATCGACCAGTGCGCCTGCGAGCGATAGCCGATCTGTGCGTTCAGAACACCGAACGCATCCTGCGAGTACGTATTCGCCGGGTCGAAGTACAGACGACTGCTGCGGTAGTAGTTCGTCGCGCCGAAGATCGCGCCCGCAGCCACCGGATAGTCGAATGACACCGTCAGATTGGCCGTGAGCTCCGGCGAGCGCGCCAGGTCGTTGCCGGTGAGATCGATATTGCTGGTCGCGATGAGACCGCCGGCCGGATCGGGTACGAGGATGCCGTTCGCGACGAACTTGCGATATGCGGCTTGCAGCCAGTTGAGTCCGGCGCTGATGTTCCAATGCTCGGCGGGCTTCACCTCGGCGCTCAGATCGACACCGTACGTTTCGGCCCGCGGCGCCTGCACGAGCAACGTGACGCCGCCGGCCGTCTGGTCCGCGACCTGAATCTGCAGATCGCGATAGTCGTTGTAGAAGGCGGCAGCATTGAGCCGCACCGGGTAGTTCGGCACCGCGGTCTTGATGCCGACTTCGTACGCCGTGATCTGCTCAGGATCGATCGGGCCGGGATTCGCAGGATTGGCGTTGTTGAAAGCGCCGCTCTTGAAGCCCGTCTCGGTCTTTGCGTAGAAAGTCGACCCGCCCTGCACGTACTTCGCGACGAGCCGGTAGTTCACATCGTCCCATTCCTTGTCGCGCTTGGGCAGCGACACCAGCGGCAGGCCTTGTAACCCGGCGGCGAAGTCGCTGAGCTGCTTGTCCTCGTTGCTGTAGCGCAGACCGCCGGTCAGCGAGAAGGAGGGCGTCAGCGCAACCGTTGCCTCGCCGAAGGCGGCATGGGAATGCGTATGGACATCGCCTTGGATGACCTGAGTGACCTCGCCGAGTACCGGTAGCGTCGTGGTGACGTTCAACGGCGCAAAATCCTCGGAGCTCTCAATGTAGAACACGCCCAGCAACCAATTGACGCGCCCGGCGCTCTGTCCCGACAGCTGGATTTCCTGTGTGAAAGCATTGCTGTCTTCGAGCGCGCGGAAGTGCGCCAGCGTCGCCGTGCTCGTGTCGAAATCGATGGCGATGTCATGCTGTTGATCGAGATACGCCGAGATCGACTGCACTCGCACCGACGGCAGATCCCAGGTCAGCTTCAACGCGGTCGTCGTGTTGTGCAGCCGGTTGTTGTCCGGTGGCATGTTCGAGACGGTCTGGTATGGCTCTGTCGACACTTGGGCACCCATCAGCGCCGGCAGCGAGTTGGCGCTCATCTGGGTGGCGTAGCCGTTCACGTCGTTGTTGACGAAGTACTTGAGCAGCAACTCGGCGCCCAACGCTTCCGACACGTCGAACTGCAGACGCCCGTGCAGCGAGTGGAAATCCTGATCGAGAACGTCGTCGCCCGTCGCGAGATTCCTGTAATAGCCAGCGCGCGAGCGCGCATGGCCCGAGAAGCTGGCGCGCATGCGTTCGTTCAAAGGCCCGGCAACGAACAAGGAGCCTTCGCGCAGATCCAAATTGCCGGCGGTCAACTCGGCCGTGCCTTCCAGATGATCGCTCGGTCCGCGCGTGACGATGTTGATTGCGCCACCCGTGGCATTGCGACCGTAGAGCGTGCCCTGTGGGCCTCTGAGCACTTCGATCTGCTCGACGTCCGACAGCTCGGTCAGGGTCTGCACGCGTTGAGCCTGGTAGACGCCGTCGACGTACACCGCAACGCTCGGCTCGATGCCGCTCGAATTGATGTCGTTACCCACGCCGCGGATGTACGGCAGCATCCAGAACAAGTTCGTGGACGTGGTGAGTCCGGGCACTGCGAGCTGCAGATCGGACGTATCGTCGAGCCCGAGCCCGCGAATGGCGCTGGATTTCAGCACCGTCATCGAGATGGGTACGGCGTTGACGTCTTCGGTGCGCTTCTGCGCGGTGACGAGTGTCACATCCATTTCCATCAACGTCGTCAGATCGAGATTGCTGAGATCGTCGGCTGCAGCGAGCGCTGCATGAACGGCCATCGCCAGCAACGCTGCCGATCCCATCTTTTCCCGGAGAATACGTTTGTAGTTGTCCAAGTCCGCCAACCATCCCGTACAGCCACTTGCGCAGCGTAATGAAGGCGGCCCGATGCAGATGCCGGCTGAGTCTCAGCTGTGAGGGTAAAGTCGAATTCATAGCTGCCCCCAGGCGCGCCTGGGGAAGATGCCCTCGGTGTGAGTTGGGGGTTTGCCTTAAACTGTCGGCGCGCAGCGTATCGGAAGCAGCGATGATGGCAGACGCGTACGTTTCATTACTCGCCCGCATCGAAGCCGCAACAGCGTCGGGACCGACGCCGTTCGTGGTGGGATTGAGCGGAGCGCAGGGTAGCGGCAAGTCGACGTTGGCGCAGCAGTGGATGCAGCGCATGCAAACGCGCGGCCTGAGCTGCGTGACCCTCTCACTGGACGATTTCTATCTCACGCGGGCCGAGCGACGAGCACTCAGCGAGCGCGTGCATCCGCTGTTGGCTACACGAGGTGTACCGGGCACGCATGACGTAGCGCTCGCGCTCGAAACGCTCGCTGCGCTTGCCGAGACGCGCTCAGTCGCGCTGCCATCCTTCGACAAGGCACGTGACGATCGACGGCCCGCAACCGAATGGTCACGCGTGCGAGCACCGGTGCAGGTCATCGTCTTCGAAGGTTGGTGTGTGGGCGCGGTGCCGCAGGATGAGCGGCTACTCGCAGCACCGCTGAACACGCTCGAGCGCGAGCACGATGCCGATGGACGCTGGCGTCGATACGTGAACGCAACGCTTGGGCGCGAGTATCAGACACTCTTTCGCAAGCTCGACCTGCTGGTGTTACTCAAACCGCCGAGCTTCGACGTCGTGTTCGAATGGCGGCGGCAGCAAGAGCTTGCCCTGCGCCGACACGACTCGACTGCGGTGGGCGTGATGACCGACGACCAGCTGCACGGGTTCATTCAGCATTACGAACGTCTCACGCGCCACATCCTCGAGGAGATGCCTGCGCGAGCGGATGTGGTGATCGAGCTCGATACCCGGCGCAATCCGGTCCCCGCCCCCGCGTCACGCAGCACGGCGGGGGAGGGCTAGGGTCAAGGCAGCGAAGTGCCTCAGCCATCACTTCCGCGGCGTCAGCTCACGCATCATCTCAGTGCCGAGGATCTTCCGGAATTCCCCGCGATTCGCGTCGGCTTCGTTGGCCTGCTTGAGTGAGCCGAAGATCTTCTGCGAGACGGTCGACATCTTGTCCGTCATGCCGTCGAACACAGCCATGCTCGGGTATGTCTCCACGAGGTAGAGATCGGGGTCTTGCTCCGTGCGTGGGAAGGCCATCAGGAACCGGTAGCTGGTCACCAGTCCCATCTTCTTCGCCTCGTCCATCATCTGGCTGTATGGACCTATGAGATAGCGGTAGTAGTCATCGAACTTGCCAGGTTGCGTGCGCACGGACGTCACGACGATCACGGCACCCTCTTTGTACGGCAAGGCCTCCTGTGCGTTGGCGGCACTGGCGACGAACAGGAACAGCGCAGCGGATAGAGCTCGGCACGCATGGGTCAACATGACGCATCTCCTTCAAGCTGATGGTTACAAGTGAATGAAGTCATGCTGTTGCGACAGCAGACCGGTGCACAGGAGTCGCCGAGCTTACGCAGCGCACGGCAGGCATCGCATCAGTGGAAGCTGAAGGTCAATCCCACCGCCGCCCCCGAACGTAGGTCCAGCCGAGCTGCAGGCCGATGTCGGGGGTGTTGTTCAAGTTCTGCAGGTTCTCGGTGATGGCGAAGGAGAGCAGCGCATTGCGCCACAGGTGCCGCACGCCCAGGCTCGCCTGGTACTTCATGCCACGCAGCTCATCCAGATCCGTTTCATCTTTGGAGTACACGCTCGGGCTCGCATACGCCTGCAGGATGACGTTGGTGTTGGCAGCCACGCGATGTTCGTAGCCGGCGATGATCGTCGGCACGATCTGCCGGTCGGAGGGAACGATGTCGGTCGAGCCGTCGAAGTAGACCGCAGCGACGTTCAGATAAAGCGCTTGATGGCGGGCGAAGCGCTGCAACGTTGCTTGCACGCCGAAATCGTAGCGACCGGTGGACAGCATGGCGCGCCGACCGTCGATGGGAATTTTCACCGCCGACTCCAGAACGACGTGCCAGTTGTCTCCCAGCTTCAGTCCGGAATAACGCACGCCCACCGTGGGATCGAGCAGCCCGGTGTCGCTGGGCATGTCCAGCTCCGCGACCTGTGTCGACTTCAGGTCCAGGATCACGTTCCTGTTGTTGCGCGCCGCTGCGGTGCGTCCAAACGTGCTGAAGCCGAAGGAGTGATGAAAGCTTTCGATGGTGCTGTCGAGGAACCCTCCGCCGTAGTGCGCGCCACTCAGGATCAGATACGCGCTCCAGTCCGGAGTCATCCGGTAGTGCACCGTGACATCCAACTGTGCCAGCTCGAGGTCGACCAGATAGTTCTCGCCCGGCAGATCGCGAATGGCTTGCACGTCGGCCGGCCCCAGATGGCGCCGGCCGGACAAGCCGGTCAGATACTTCTCCACCTGTGGGCTGAGCGCCCACGTGTTCTGATAGGCAAGCTCGGTTTCCAGCGCCCAGCCCGTGCGTGTCTCATTGATCGCGTGCGCGGGCCGCATGTCCAGGCGCAGATAGCCAAAGGGTGTGAGATCGCGCGCGCGTAACAGCCCACCGAACTGATCCTCGTTGGATGCCAACACCGCTGCCGGCGCTCCGAGCGCGACGCTCAATCCCACGATCAGACCCGATCGGCGCAGCCTTCTTATCGATTTCATGGGTGCTCCAGGACTTCACGGCCGGGAATAACGCTCGAGCCGTCGCAAGTGCTGCATGGACCGCTTCTGCTTGTAGAGGGCACATCGACAATGTGCAACAACCGCCGCTCGTCCGCTGCCGAATGGAGGCATCCGACCGAGCGTGCAGGATTCGTCTTCAGCGCCTATTCTTGCCCGCGACGACGGCTTTGGCTCAGGACGACGGCACTTTGGTATTCGGTGAACCCAATTACGGCTCGGATCAGCATGGCCTGGTATGGGGCTATCTCATCGTTCCCGGCGAGCCGGCGCAGGAAATCGATGCCGATGGTGCGCTGAAGTGGCTGGCGGCGGGCAATGCAGAGCGTGGCGACTCGTTCCTGTGGCTGCATTTCTCGCTGTCGAACACCGCCTCCGAGCGCTGGATGCGCAAGCGGCTCGACCTGCCGGATTCGTTCTACGAATCGCTGACGGAAAAGGCCGTGTCGACGCGACTGGAGCAGGAAGGCAACGCGTTGGTCGCGCTGATCAACGATGTCAGCTTCGACTCCACCGTCGATTCCTCGAGCGTGTCCTCGGTGAGCATCAGCCTCGAGCCACGCTTGCTGGTCAGTGCGCGGCTCCGACCGTTGCGCTCGGTCGACCGGTTACGTGCTGCGATTCGCGCAGGCCAGAGCTTTCGGTCCTCGACGGAACTGCTGGCGCAGCTGCTGCGCGATCAGGCCGATGTGTTGGCGGGCATCGTGCGCGAGGCGACTGCACGCGTCGATCTCATCGAAGACAAGCTGCTCGCCAATCAGCTCACCACGAGTCGGCGCGAGCTGGGCTCTCTGCGGCGTGTGCTCGTGCGATTGCAGCGCCTTCTCGCCCCCGAACCTGCTGCACTGTTTCGCTTGTTGAATCGGCCGCCTGTGTGGATCGGAGGAGAAGACCTTCAGGACTTGCGGCAATCGGGCGAGGAATTCTCCGCAGCTGTGGCCGATTCGGCTGCATTGGCGGAACGCGTGAAGCTCTTGCAGGAAGAGTTCGCCGCACTCACCAACGAGCAAACCAGCCGCACGCTGTTCATCCTGACGCTCGTCACTGTCCTGGCGTTGCCGATCAACCTCGTGGCGGGCTTGTTCGGCATGAATGTCGGTGGCATTCCGCTCGCGGAGCACCGGCACGGCTTTGTACTGATCATTGGCTTGCTGGCCGTGATCACGGGAGTACTGGGGTATATCGGGTTGCGGAATCGGGGGGAGTAGGGCGCTCGAGCCTGCACTGCTGCTCGTATGAGCGTCCCTTCCCTCGCGTAGCGCAGCGCAGCGGGGGAAGGACAGGATGGGGGCTCCTATTTCCTTCGAGCAAAGTGTTTCCCGTACTCTGCCCCCACCCTAGCCCTCCCCCGCTTCGCAGGGGAGGGGATAAGAACTAGTGAACTGCAACGATTGCTTCGACAGTCATTCATGCGTCCCTTCCCCTGCGAAGCGGGGGAAGGACAGGATGGGGGCACTTCCGAATCAGTCGTTGCGGTCCACTAGAACTCCACCCGCACACCCGCCCGCACTCCCCGTCCCGGTAACGGCACGATGTCCTTCAGTGCCGAGGTGTGTTGTCTCGCTTCCTCATCCAGCAGATTGTCGCCGTGTAAGAACGCGAACACGTTGCCCTGCGCAAGCGGCCAGCGATAACTCGCATCGAGCGATACGAGTGTGTAGCCGTCGGTCGGAAGCTCGTCGTTCGCGACGCGATCCTGTTTGGCATAGCGCATGACTTCCAGGCCGAGGTGCAACGCATCCAGGTCGTAATCGATACCGGCACCGAGGCGGTACGGCGGCATCGATGGGAGATCGCCCCCGCTGCGCACTTCGCCGCGCAGGTAATCGCCCAGGAGCCGCAGCATCAGATCGCCCGTTCGCACGGCGCGCACAGGCACGTCGAGCTCGCCTTCGAAACCATAGAGGTTCACTCCCTCCTGGCGGTACGCGAAGACGGGCAGGCCTTCTTCGGCATCGACGGTGCCGGTCGGCGCTACGAAGATGTAGTTGTCGTAGCGGTTGAAGTAGGTGCCAAGGTTCCAGGCCATGCGCTCGTCGCTATGACGCAGACCGAGATCCACCGTATAGCCCTTCTCCTTGTCGAGATCGACGGAGCCCAGCTCGATCCGGCCGAGCGCGCCGTGCACGCCATCGGCATACAGCTCGGTGGCTTGTGGATGGCGTTCGGTCCGCGTCACGTTGAGCGATAGCGTGTCGTTTGCGCTCCAGTGCCATAGCGTCCCGAGGGCGACGTTCAGCGCGTTTGCGTCATAGTCCGGCAGGTCGTTCACGTTGATCTGCTGACGATCCAGTCGCGCGCCGCCTTGCAACGTCCAGGCGCCGAAGTCGCGCTCCTCGAATGCAAATACACCGAGCGTCTTCGTGATCGATGGCGGCACGAACGCCTCCTCGCCGATCGCCTCGAAATCCTGCCGCGAGTTCTGCATTCCCACCGTGCCGCGCCAACCATCGCTCAGCACATGGTCCGCGGTTGCACGCACTTCATATGCCTTGTTGTTGAACAACGTGCCAGGCACGCCGGGCGCTTCGAACTCGGTGTGCGTGTAGTCGTTGTAGCCAGCACGCAGCTTCAGCGTCTTGAACGGGCCGTCAGCCAGTTGCAGTTGGCCTTTCAAATCGAAGCGGTCCTGCTTCATCTTGATGAAGGCTTCCTCTTCAGCCGGCAGGTCGTATTGCGAATCCGCGTGGTTGTAGCCGAGACCAATGGAGCCCGTCGTGCCGAAGTAAGTTGCGCCCGCGCTGCTGCCCCAGCTCTCGCTGGCGCTGTTCGGCACGCGTCCGTCGCCGTCAGGTAGCGCGGCACCGGCTGCCTCCAGTTGCGCTCGCAATCGGTCCGACACCTGCGCGCCAGGGATGCGGACGTCATCCGTTTCGCGGCGATAACCGTCCAGGTGCAACAGCAGCCCACCGAGCTTGCCATTCACTTGCCCCACGCCGGTCCGCTCATCCAGTGCCGAGTCGCCGCGCATCTCCATCGTGGCGCTGAACGGATCCTGCGGCAGTGAATCGGGCAGACGCGCGCCGACGACGTTCACCGCGCCACCCGCGCCGCCACTGCCGTACAGCAAGGCCGCCGGTCCGCGCAGTACCTCGATGCGATGAGCGAGCGAGGGTTCGAGCATGACGGCGTGATCGTCGCTCACGCTCGAGGCATCCATCGACCCGAGGCCATCGTCCAGCATCTGCACGCGATAGCCGCTCAGCCCGCGGATCACGGGCCGGCTCGCGACGGGGCCGTAATAGGTGGACGTGACGCCGGGCTGACCCGACACCGTCTCGCCCAGGCTTGCGCTCACGTTGCGTTGCAGATCTTCACCTGCAAGCACGCTGACGGGTTGCGCCGTTTCCAGCGGATTCGTCGACAGCGGTGTGCCGGTGACGATGACGGTTTCCAACGATTCATGCGGCTGATTTTCCGCCGCGGACACGACCAAAGAAGAGCTTGCGACGTAGGCCGCAGGCACGAGCAATAATAAACGCGACACCATGGGAACACGCTCCTGTACGAATGCATGACACGGACGCACTTGCGAGTGCGTCCGGAACATCGAGCCGGGGAAATGCGCCGCTGCGGCGCTAGCTCACACGCGGTGGACCGCGTGCTTCGTACAGGTGAAGAAAGAGGCCGGCGGGACGCGCGCGATCCACAGGCAATGCGGTCCACGACACGACCTTGGGTGGGGCAATCAGCTGCGGCGCGCTCGGTGCCGACGCAAGCCGATCGAACTGCACGCATAGACCGCAGTGCAGGGCATCGTCGCCGCGGTTGCCATCCGGCTTGTGCAGATGCGAGGCGTGCGCGATGCCGGCGAACAGCATCGCAATCACCATCCACGGCAACAGACGTTGCGACAGCCCTCGCAGGTGTCGGAACGCAGTCAGCGGATGGAAACCGGGGTTTTGCACGGTGGCGAGGCAAACAGCGTAGGCAGGACCAGGACGGCTACAGATTAACCGGATCGCGTCGCGTTGAGTAAGCAGATATTGCGAAGCTCGGCGCGCAGCGAGAGCCGCTGCACCTGGCAGCCCGTCGATTGCAATAAAAACTGTGCGATCCGTCCCGGTCCACGCATGCGGACGTCAATGTGCAACGCCACATGACCGATTGCTATTTCACTATATATGAAATGCAGGGAGTGCCTGTGTCGCGCAACCCTCTGGACAAGAACGCCATCGTAGTCGGCAAACCGCTGCCCTTCTCGATTTATGGCGCTGACAACATGCTGCTTCTTGCACAAGGCGAACTCGTCAAGAGCGAGGCCATGCGCAACGCGCTCCTGCGAGGCGGTGCTTACTGCAATCGCAAGGACTCGGGCGGATTGGGCGGGGGAAACTCGGCTGCATCTCAACGGGAGGAGACAGCGGGCGAAGTCGCCACGCCGTTGGACAAGTTCATGCGCGAGCACGCCATCGCGCTCGCGAAGCCGCGATCGAACCTGCGCATGTCGCGGGAAGATGGCAGCGAGAGCTACCCGACGCGCATCATCGGCATGCACGATCGCAACAGCTTGATCCTTGCCGCGCCGTTACGTCCGGACCGGACGTTCGTGCCCGTGTTCGATCGCCAGACGTGGTTCTTCCGCGCGCTCTACCACACGACAGCGATCCGGTTTCAAGCCGTTGTGTTGAAGGCGGCGTTCGAGCCGTTCCCCCACCTGCATATCGAGGTGCCGCGCACGATCGAGCGCAAGCTCGTGCGCGGTGCGCCGCGCGTGCCCGTCTGCTGGCGCGTCAACCTCGTCGAGCCGGCCAATACCCCTGCGGCGATCGTGGATCTGAGTGTGGGTGGCGCACGCATCGCAGTGAATGCCGATGTCGTATTCGAGCAGCATCAGCGCGTGCGCTTCACGGCGAATGTGGCGGTTCATCAACGCTCCATCGCCCTGGATCTCTCTGCCACGGTGCTGCCGCGCGAAGCCAGTGAAGAAGGGATTGCCGATGTGATGTTCCACCGGCTGCAATTCGAGCCCTTGGACGATCTTGCCCTGCTGGCGCTCGAAGCCCACGTCAACAGTCAGCTCGCCAGCGACGCCGACAGCTTCTGGCGGCTGGTGGCGCTGGGGTCGAGGCACGAGATGGTCTGAATTCGGTCAACCACGAGTCGTAAACCGTTCGCGAAACGCGGAACCCCAAGAGGACTGCCACATTGTGCAAGGTACTTCCCTCGCGAGTACCGCAGTCGTGAGTCCCACACCGAGTTTCGAGATCCGCACGCACGCTCATGAGTTCCAGGGCGTGAACGAAACGGTCATCGAGCTGGTCGAGAACGAGCTCGATGTCGTTGCCTTCGTGCACCGAGAGGAACTGGCGCGGCCGTTCGCCTATGCACCCGACATGCTCGAGCTCTTACGCCGCGTAGCGGCGGGGGAAGATTGCGCGGGAGAAGCGGCGGAGCTCGTTGCAGACATCGACGCCCTCAGTCCCCTCCCCTGCGATAGCGGGGGAGGGTTAGGGTGGGGGAGTTCGATACAGCGATGCGCTCGATAAGTGCCCCCATCCTGTCCTGGCGCGCCACTTCCTCCGGTCGTTCCCCCGCTGCCGCAAGGGAAGGGACGCACAAACGACTATCGAAGCAATCGTTACTACGGTTGCGTCGCAGGTGCCGCGGGCTCCGTTGGGCCCGTATGCTCCTGCACCTTGGCTGCAACGCGCGAACGGATGCTGTCATCCGCTGCCATCGTTTCCACGATGCGATTGAACTCGTTCACATCGAGTCCGTTGCGCTCTACCGCAGCGATCATCTGCGACTCCGCGTTGGCCTTCACGGCCTCGGCTTTCGCCGGGTCGCTGGCAGATTGCAATTGCGCCGAGGCATTACGCTGGATGGAAGCCACCTCCACATAGGCCGTGGCGAACTGATCGATCTTCTTATCGTCGATCGGCGCAGCCGTGGCCGTTCCGGGAGCCGCTGCGCTGGCGCTCGCGTCCGATTCCGCTGTCGCCGGATCGGCGGGCGCGTTGTTCTGCAACGGTGGTGTCGGCTCGGCGGTCGCTTCAGGCGCGGAGGGTTGCGGTGCAGCTTCGTCCACTTGCGCGAACACGGCGGGCGCTCCGCTCAAACCGGCGGTGATCGCAAAGGCAAGCAGGTGATTGCGGATGCTCATATGAACCTCGTCGTGCGGAAGTGTGTTTGCGCAATACACAGGAAGAGGCGAGGTTCCGAAAGCGCGGATTTTCAGCGGGATTCGTCGCTAATGGCAGACGAAATAGCGCGCGATGTCGTGGGCAATCCTACAGTGCGTGTGGAATTCGGTACGCCGCTACTTCTTGAATTCCAGGCGCACGTCGACGACGTCGAAATCCTTGCGTCCACTGCTCGGGCGCGGCTCATAGCGCCACTTACGCACGGCCGACAGCGCTGCGCGATCGAACAACACGGGCACGCTCGCCTGCTTCACGTGTGCATTGACGACAGAACCGTTCGGCGCGATCGACAGAGTGACATCGACCCAGCCGCTGTCCTGTGTCCGCCTGGCTTCAGCGGGAAACTCCGGCTCGACGAATCTGATGCGTCGGCGCAGCTGCGCTGCCGTCAACGGTTGTTTGGGATTCTGCAGCGCAGTCCGCACTGTGCCATCGGCGCTTTCCAGCTCGGCGCTGTTGAATCCCAGTGAGCGCGCGTGATTGAGCAGCTTCGCCGCGTGCTCGAAGTTCTCCTGGTAGATGGCCGTGCGCGCATTGGCAACGAGCCGCGTGCCGAGTGCATCGAGTGCGCGTTGATATGCCTGCGAGCGCCGATCGATGCGGGCGAGTTGTTGCAGATAGTCAGTCGCGCTATCGCGCAGCGGCTCCATCAAGTGATTGGCTTGCGTGCGCTGGAGCACGAGCTGCAGCAACTCGTCCTTGCGACCGCCTTGCTGCTGCGCCTCCAACTTGTTCTGCAAGGCGTCGACGTCGCGAGAGGGCGCTGCTGTCTTCGATGTCGGTGATGTTGGTTTGGCGGTCGGTGCCTTCGCTGTCATGGGAACCGGTGCCACGCGTGGCACCGGGATCATCTCCTGCCTCGCGAGCAGGACGAGTCGTTCTTGTTGTTGACGCAGCAGCGCTTCGACGCGCGGCAGCTGCGGATGTGCCGGTCGTACGCGACGAATGCTTTCGATCGCCACGGCGGCATCGGCGAGCTTGTCGCGGGGGATCAGCGCTTCTGCGTCCGCAAGCACGCGACTCGCGATGCGGTCGATGCCCTCACGCGCTGCGCGGTTGTTCGGGTCCAGGGCGAGGACGAGCTCGTAATAATGAATGGCACTGGCATCCGCCGGCTCGATGTAGTGGCGATCGATGAGTGCCTGCTGGGCGTCCGACAGATGCGCCGCGATCGTCGGCTCCACCGCTGTCGGCGTTGAACGCTCATACATGACGCCCGAGACTCCGAGGCCCACCGCGATCACAGCGGCTACGAATGCCGTCCAGGTGGGGCGGGAAGACGTCCTGGCCGCGAGCCACGTGCGCACGGACGCGGCTTCGCGACCGGCCGCTCGGGCTTCCTTCGATCCTAGAGGTGAGTAAGGCGGCTGGTCATCCCAGCCCGCGCCCACCTCAGGGATGCTTGCCATGAACGCTGCCTCCCACGCCTGCGCACGACGCCTTTTCTGACCGCCTGCCGCCCGATAAGAGACGCCCGCCGCGCGCCCGGCGAAATCCGCGCAAACCGCACGGTGCATAGCCAAACCAACGCTTGAAGACCTGCAGATCGTTC
>DATELY010000180.1:0-46090 GCA_035276085.1 Steroidobacteraceae bacterium
TGCTCGTTCGCGACGTAGCCTTCGGTCGTGGGCCATTCGCGCCAGACGTACTGGGTCTTGTCGCTGAAGTCGGTGTCTTCTTCGACTTCATGGGAGCGGACCGGAAATGCGAGCTTCCACTCGCGATCCTGCTTCACGGCCTGCATGAACTCGTCGGTGACGAGCAGCGAGAGGTTGAACTGACGCAAGCGGCCTGCTTCGCGCTTGGCGCGAATGAAGTCCATCGCATCGGGATGGCCGATGTCGAACGTGCCCATCTGCGCGCCGCGGCGACCGCCCGCCGAGGACACGGTGAAGCACATCTTGTCGTAGATATCCATGAACGACAGCGGGCCCGAGGTGTACGCGCCTGCGCCGGACACGTACGCGCCGCGGGGGCGCAGCGTCGAGAACTCGTAACCGATGCCGCAACCGGCCTTCAGCGTGAGGCCGGCCTCGTGCACCTTGCACAGAATGTCGTCCATCGAATCGCGGATGGTGCCGGATACCGTGCAGTTGATCGTCGAGGTGGCCGGCTTGTGCTCCTGTGCGCCGGCGTTCGACATGATGCGGCCTGCGGGAATGCAGCCCTTGCGCAGCGCCCACAGGAATTCGCCATGCCACTGTTCGCGGCCGGATTCTTCTTCGACGTCTGCCAGCGCACGGGCGACGCGTTGATAGGTCTCGTCCATGGTGCGATCGATGGGCGATCCATCCTTGGCAGACAGCCGATACTTCTTGTCCCAGATGTCGAGCGACGCTTCTTGAAAAGGAATGCTGTTGACGTCCATCGGTGCGAGCTTGATTGCGGTCTTCATGCCGGTATGACACTCACGGATAGAGGGTTCCAGGACCCCTGTGATTTTTATTTCCCGCAGTGCTCAGTGGCGCGCTGCGGATCCATCTGACCGGTAGTGGAGTCGCCCGAGGACGCGGCCGGGAGGACCGATTCGAGCGGCACAACATATAGTGTCAGGGGGGCAACGCTACGCCCGCAGCAAAGGGGACGTCAAGGGTGGAATCTCTGAAAATTTTGGTCACTATTTTTATTTATTTTCATAAACTTACGTCGATTATGGGGCGAATAATCCACGCAAATTGTAGCTCTGGGAGGGCACCGGACAGAATCACCGCAACACAACATCTTGTGTTCCCAGGTAAGGAACAGGAAGCGCACATCTGATGCACCGGTTGTGCACAGGTTGTCCTCAATTCTGGGGCGACGAATGACACGCACGCTTGGACACTGTCGAGCCCATCGCGCATCGGGGGATACAGTGCCCCCACCTCTTCGCCCTCGTAATCTCACGCGCTCCAACAATGCTTGTAGGTGAGATGAATCGCGCAACGATCACACGAGGCCGGCGGAACTTTGCGGCTCGCTTGCGTGTCCGTGAAGTCAGTCGTTGCTGCTCGACTTCTCTTCATTCGAGTTCTGCATTCGATGCGAATGATGCGTCGACGTGCACATCACGCCGATAATCTTCGCTGCAATCCACTGCCAACCTCCAAAGGATGTCTATGAATCTGCTCGCTCGTTCAGCTCGCGCGCCGTTCATCGTCTTACTCGTCGCGAGCTTGTGGTCCTCCATCGCCGGCGCGCAATTGCCCGCCAAGGTGGGTGATACGCCCGTGCCGTCGCTGGCGCCCATGATCAAGAAGGTGTCGCCCGCCGTGGTGAACATCGCGACCAAGGGCACCGTGCGCCAGCCCAACAATCCCTTGCTGGAGGATCCGTTTTTCCGTCGCTTCTTCGATCTGCCGCAGGGGCCGATCGAGCGGCAATTTCAGAGCGCGGGCTCGGGTGTGATCGTCGATGCCAAGCAAGGGCACATCATCACGAATGCGCACGTCATCGAGAACGCCAGTGAGATCACGGTGACGCTGCTCGACAACCGCTCGCTGAAAGCGGAAGTCGTCGGCAAGGACCCAGGCTCGGATGTCGCAGTGCTCAAGGTGAAAGCGAGCGGACTCACGAGCATTCCGCTCGCGGACTCCAGCCGCGCTGAAGTCGGCGATTTCGTCGTTGCGATCGGCAATCCCTTCGGCCTGCAACACACGGTTACGTCCGGAATCATCAGTGCGCTGGGTCGCTCAGGCATCAACCCGGAGGGGTATGAGGACTTCATTCAGACCGACGCGTCCATCAATCCCGGTAACTCGGGCGGCGCGCTGGTGAATCTGAGCGGCGAGCTGATCGGCATCAACACCGCGATTCTCTCGCGCAGTGGCGGCAACATCGGCATCGGCTTCGCGATTCCCTCCGACATGGTCCGCGCCGTGACGGATCAGATCATGAAGTACGGCGAAGTTCGGCGCGGCCTCCTGGGCGTGAGCATTCAGACGCTGACGCCGGATGTCGCTGAGAACCTGGGACTCAAGGACGCCTCCGGTGCGCTCGTGTCTGAAGTGGTTGAAGGTTCTGCTGCTGCGAAAGCCGGTGTGCAGCCGGGCGACGTGGTCACGACCGTCAACGGTCGCGGGGTGAAGTCGAGCGCTGAGCTGCGCAACGCCATTGGCTTGCTGCGCATCGGCGACAAAGTCGAGCTCGGCCTGATTCGCGATGGCAAGCCGCGTCGCATCACGGCGCTCATCGGCGAGCGCGACGAGAAGCGCGCCGAAGCCGAAGGCGGCGAAAACGGCAAGGGCAAGGGTCCCGAGGAGCTGCACGAAGGCTTGCAAGGTGCTGAGTTCGCGAACGCGCCCAGCAATGGCGGTGTGACGATCAAAGCGGTGGCTGAAGACAGCCCGGCGGCACAGAACAACTTGCGGCCGAATGACTTGATCGTCGCCGTCGGTCGAACACGGATCACCAACCTCGATCAGCTGCGTGCGGCGGTGAAGGATGCGAGCGTGTTCGTGCTGACGATTCGGCGCGGTAACAGCACGGTGGTGCTGCCGATCCGCGGGGGCTGACGAACCTCCGTTCGCCCTTCCATCACGGGCGTGCCGCAGACCGCGGCACGCCCTTTTCATTGCTGCAGATCGACTCGCGTGCAAACGGGTTCGCCCGGCTGCTGCGCAATCAAGGCCTGCAGGCGCGCGTAGAACGCGCCGAAGTCGGAACCGGCCGATGCGAACTGGCGCCGCAGTAACGGCACGCATTCCCGATACGTGGCGACGGCCACCAGGTGCGCGTTGTTCAATGCTCTATCGAAGAAGCGATCATAGCCGCTGTAGCCGTTCCAGGATGCTTTGAGCTGCGCGTAGCGAAACTTCAGCTCGCCGAACTGCTGATTCTTCCGATGGCGCTTCTCCGCAGCAGGAAGGTCGCTCGCATACAGGTTTCGCAGTCGATCGCGCGTTTCCAACAACAGCTTGGCGATGGCCGCATCCTTGCTGCGCTGATCGCGCCACTGCGCGAGAGCGGATGCGTTGTCACGTTGCTCCAACCAGCGCTTGAGCCCCTCCTCTTCCACCACGGTTGCGAACGCTTCGTTGAACTCTGAGTCGCTCGGCAGATAGATGACCTGATGCGCGAGCTCATGGAACAGCGTCGAGGCCAGCTGCGCATCGCTCCAGCCGAGCATCGTGTTCAAGACGGGATCGGCAAAGTGACCCAGGGTGGAATACGCCGCTACCCCGCCGACGCTCGCGTCGTAGCCCCGCGTGCGCAATCCTCGCGCATATCGCTGCGCCGATCCTTCGCGGAAGTAACCGCGATAGACGACGCAACCCGCAATCGGAAAGCACCAGCGACGCGGCTCGACGGCGAACTCCGGCGTGGCGAATACGTTCCAGACGATGAAGTTGCGACGCAGGTCGGCATAGCTGCGGTAGCTCGCGTTGTCCGGCAAGCCGAGCGCCGTGATGGCGAATTGCCGCGCTTCGACCACGTATTCGAGCCGTCGTCGCAGGCTATCCGAGGTCGTCGGCCGGACGATGACGTTGTGGATCGGTTCGCGGCGCGACAGCACCTCCATCTGCCCACGCGCAGCCTGCAGGACATAGCAGCCCGAGAGCGACCAGGACAGCGCCAAGAGCAGCAGCGTTCGCGTCCAGCGATGCCCGCTGACTCGGGCGCGTGAGCACTGGCATGCGGCGATGGCGGGTCTCTCAGCTACACTCGAAAGCATGAAGGTGTATTTGGTCGGTGGCGCGGTTCGCGATGAGTTGCTCGGCTTGGCCGTAGACGAACGCGATTGGGTGGTCGTTGGGGCCAGCCCGCAAGCATTGCTCGACCTCGGCTACAAAGCGGTTGGCAAAGACTTCCCGGTATTCCTGCATCCGCAGACCGGCGAAGAATACGCGCTCGCTCGCACCGAGCGAAAAACCGGGCGCGGCTATTACGGCTTCGAAGCGTACTTCGCACCCGACGTCACGCTCGAGGATGACCTGCGTCGGCGCGATCTGACGGTCAACGCGATTGCGAAGGATCCCGAAACGGGACAGCTGATCGATCCATTCGGCGGTGTTCGCGATCTTCAATCGCGGGTGCTGAGACACGTCTCGGCAGCGTTCAGCGAAGACCCGCTACGGGTGCTGCGCGTCGCGCGCTTCGCGGCTCGATTCGCACCGCTGGGTTTCACGGTCGCGCCTGAAACGTTGGACCTGATGCGCGCGATGTCGCAGACGGATGAGCTCAACGCCCTCGTGCCCGAGCGAGTCTGGCAGGAGACGCTGCGTGCGTTGTCCAGCGCTGTCCCCTGGCGCTATTTCGAAGTGTTGCGAGAGGTCGGCGCGCTCGCGCAGGTGTTTCCGGAATTGGAACGGCTCTTCGGCGTACCGCAGCCGCCGCAGTGGCATCCGGAGATCGACACAGGCGTCCACACCTTCATGGTGCTGGAGCAAGCCACTGCGCTCAGCGCCGATCCGCGGGTGCGCTTCGCCTCATTGGTCCACGATCTCGGCAAAGGCACCACGCCGCCGGAAGAGTGGCCACGCCATGTCGGCCATGAAGAGCGCAGCGTGAAATTGATCGAGGCGCTGTGCGAACGGCTGCGCGTGCCGCGCGACTTTCGCGAATTGGCACGCATCGTCGCGCGCTATCACGGCATCGCTCATCGAGCGGATGCGTTGCGCGCGTCGACCATGGTCGATGCACTCGACAAGCTCGATGCGTATCGGCGGCCGGAACGCTTCGAGCAATTCCTGGTTGCCTGCGAAGCGGACATTCGTGGACGAACGGGTTTCGAGAAGCGCGACTATCCGCAGGCGCAACGTTGGCGCCGCGCGTTCGAGCTCGCGCGCGCCGTGCAGTTCGATCGCGAACGCTGGGGCGATCTCACTGGCGAGGAGATTCGCGAGCGTCTGCGGCAGGAAAGAATCGCCACGCTCAAGCGCGAGCTGGGCGCACACTGAGCCTACAAGCTCGCGCTCAGATCTCTCACGCTGAAGCCGATCAGCGGCTCGTCGATGCCGCGGCTCAATCCGATCACCTTGAACCGCTCGCCCATTTCATTCGGCAGGGTGAGCACCATGGCTTGCCGCGCGACTTGCATGCGTGCCGGCAGATCTGCGGATGCGAGCACATTCAAGTAGCGCTCGATCCCAGCGCCCATCAGAAAGTGCGATTGCGTGCAGTAGCCTGCGACGTGCAATCCAGCCGTTGCAGCGGCATCTGCGACGGCCGTGAAGTCCACCCATGCACCGATGTCCTGCAGCCCAACATTGATGAGGGGCTCATCGTGGAAGCGATGACGGAAGTGGCACAGCAGCGTGCCCTCGTTGCGATCCACGCGATAGTAGTCGCGGCGTGGCAGACCGTAGTCGATGAGCAGCGCCACACCCCGCTGCAGCGTCGTTGCGATGGATGAAATCCACGCAGGCAGGCGCGTATTGATCTCGGACGTGTAGCGATCCGGGAAGGCGAATCCAAGCTCCCGCTCCACGGTACGCACCGCATTCGCGAGGGGTTTTGACGCGCGGACTTCGGACCAATCCAGGCGTCCGAGCTGCCACGTCACACCCAACGCATTGACATCGTTCGCGCGCATCCGAAAGCGTTCGACCGGCATGGCATCGAGCACTTCATTCGCCAGCATCACACCTTCGAATGTTGCGGGCAGTGCATCGAGCCAGTGCACCCGCTCTTCGAGATGCGGCACGCGCTCCATCACCGTGGTCTGCTGCCGCTCGCGCAAGTCGGCGCTTACTTCGAGAATGCTGTAGCGCGTCGGCAGCTGCTGCAGCCGCTCCAGCTCGAGCAACACGTCGACAGCCATCGTTCCAGAGCCGGCGCCGAACTCGAGGATCTCGCCACCGCCCAGACTGGTGAGGACCTGAGCGCATTGATTCGCGACACAGCGGCTGAACAGCGGCGATATCTCGGGCGCCGTCACGAAATCGCCCGCGCCACCCAGCTTGCGACTGCCCGCGCTGTAGTACCCCAGGCCCGGCTCGTACAACGCCATCTCCATGTAGCGCTCGAAGCTGATCCAGCCCTGATGCGCTTCGATCTCTCGGCAGATGCGCGTGATCAGACGCTCGCTGTGTGCGTGTTCTTCTGCCGTGAGCGGCGGCAACTCCAGGGCGACCGTCATGTGGGCGAATCCAGGGGAGCTGAGGCCTGGGACCTCGGGCCTGAGGGCTGTCCAGGTCTCATGCCTCGCGCCCCAGGTCCCAAGCCACACGCCGAGCGCACCTGCGGTATCGTGAGCAAACTTGGTTCCAAGACGGTACGTCTATGACAACTCGACTGACCGGCCGCTGTGCGATCGTGACTGGCGGTGCGAAGCGCTTGGGTGCGGCCATGACGGAAGCCCTGCACGCAGAAGGTGCAGATGTGGTCATTCATCATCATCGCTCGGTGGCAGCAGCGGCGAGTCTTGCAGCCACGCTGAATGCGCGTCGGCCGGGTTCGGCAACGACGGTGGGCGCGGATCTGCTCGCGAGCGGCGCTGCACAATTGATCGTGGAAATTGCCATGACGACGTTCGGGCGCATCGATGTGCTGGTCAACAGCGCGTCGAGCTTCTACCCCACGCCGCTGGGAAACATTGCGGAAAGTCATTGGGACGATCTGATCGGCACGAACCTGAGGGCACCCTTGTTCTTGTCGCAAGCCGCGGCACCGCACCTGCGGCAGGCGCGCGGCGTCATCGTGAATCTGGTCGACATCCATGCGCAACGGCCACTGAAGCATCATCCCGTGTACTGCATCGCGAAGGCCGGCCTTGCGATGCTGACGAAGTCGCTCGCGCGGGAGCTCGGACCCGACGTACGCGTGAACGGCATTGCGCCCGGTCCGATTCTCTGGCCGGAAAGCGGCATGGAGCCGGCGCTGCAAAACGAGATCATCGACCAGACTGCGCTGAAGTGCTCCGGCGCGCCCGAGGACATCGTGCGTGCGCTGTTGTTCCTGACCGCGGAATCGCCGTTCGTCACGGGACAGATCATCGCAGTCGACGGTGGACGGAGCATCGGCTGGTAGCTCACAGCGGCACGGGCGTCATCGGATGCGCATCGCGATCGAAGGACCGCCACAGCTCGGCAATCGTCTTGCCCGCCGTTGGATGAACGAAATTCGGCGCGATCTCCGCGAGCGGGCCGAGCATGTAAGCGCGCTTGAGCAAGTCGGGACGTGGCAGCACGAGTCCCGGGCGCTGGCAGACCGTGTCGCCATACAGGAGCACGTCGAGATCCATGCTGCGTGAAGCCCACTTCGGTGCCTGGCGTTCTCGACCGCACGCCGCCTCGGCGGCATGGAGATGCTCGAGTACCGTTTCGATGGAATCGCTCGTGGCGAAGCCCGCCACGAGATTGATGAAGTCATCCCCCTCGAACCCCACCGCTTTGTTCCGATAGGCGGTCGAGCACCTGAGGTCGGAATAGTGCGCGCGCACCAGGCTCAAGGCGCGCCGCAGATTCTCTATCGGCGCCACGTTGCTGCCGGCGGCGATGTACACCTCAGGCATGGGGACTGCTCGCGTAATCCTCGGCACGCCGCTCGATCTCGATGCCGACATCGCGGGCGCCGCGAATGGCGCCCTGCTTGTTCAGTCGGACGCGGACCCACGACACGCCGAACTCCAGCACGATCAGCCTGGCGATGTGCTCCGCGAGCGTTTCGACCAGCTGATACTGCGAGGCCTCGACGAACGCCAATATGCGCTTCGACACCTTCTTGTAGTCGAGCGTGTCTTCGATGCGATCGGTGGCGGCGGCACGGCGAATGTCGCTGGCCATCTCGATGTCGAGCACGATGCGCTGCTTGACCCGCCGTTCCCAATCCCAGATGCCAACGATGCACTCGGTCGTGAGTGCGCTTAAGAAAATTTTGTCCATCCGGCGGTGCGATGCTCAGTCGTCGAGGGTGATGTAAGGTTAATTCAAGGCTGTGGCGGCCGCAGCGCATCCAGCGGCCAGCGGGCGACGGCGCGGATGTTGAGCCCGGCATGCTGGCCCCCGGCAAGTCGGGCCCAGCCTGCATAGGCGATCATCGCGGCATTGTCGGTGCACAGTTCGGGTCGTGGATAGCAGACCGTCACGTGCAGGCGTGCGCCGAGCCGCTGCAACTGCGCCCGCAGATGGCGATTCGCGCCGACGCCACCGGCGACGATGAGCGTGTCGAACCCCGTCTGCTTCAGAGCCCGTTCGCATTTGCGCACCAGCGTCTCGACTACGGCGTTCTGGAATTCCAGGGCGATATCGGCCCGTGTTTGCTCGTCCTTGGCGGCGCCCTGCAACGCCACGACGACAGCCGTCTTCAAACCGCTGAAGCTGAAATCGAGACCGGGTCGATCCAACATCGGCCGGGGAAATCGCCACCCGCTCGGCTTGCCGGATTCGGCCAATTGGGCGAGCGCTGGACCGCCGGGATACGGCAGGCCGAGAAGCTTCGCGGTCTTGTCGAAGGCCTCGCCCGCGGCGTCATCGAGGGAGCTACCGAGGATTTCGTACTGCCCGAGCCCTCGCACGGCCGCCAGTAACGTGTGCCCCCCAGACACCAGCAGCGCAAGGAAAGGGAACGCCGGTGGCGCGGCTTCCAGCATGGGCGCGAGCAGATGCCCCTCTAAATGATGTACCTCGACGGCGGGTACATCCCAGGCGTAGGCCAGACTGCGAGCCACGCTGGCGCCAACCAATAGAGCACCGACCAATCCGGGACCCGACGTGTAGGCGATTCCCTGTATGTCCTGCGGCCGAAGCCCGCCTTGACGCAGTACTTCATCCACCAACGGCAGGAGCTTGCGAACGTGATCTCTCGAAGCAAGCTCCGGGACGACGCCGCCGTACTGGGCATGTAGGGGAATCTGGCTATACACCTGCTGCGCCAGCAACCCCCGGTCGCTGTCGTACACGGCCACGGCCGTTTCGTCGCAAGAAGTCTCGATTCCCAGGACTCGCATCGGCTCTCAGTTTGCGGGATGGAAGGGCGCTGGCGCTTTGATTTTCACCGATCGGCTCATTACACTTGCGCGCCCTACAGCCCGCCCTGCCGTTCACCAGCAGTCCGTTTGGGCACTAAATCGCGAGAGTTACCGGAGTTACGATGCCCAGCGTTCGAGTGCGAGAGAACGAGTACTTTGATGCCGCCCTGCGCCGCTTCAAGCGCGCCTGCGAAAAGGCCGGCGTCCTGACCGAACTGCGCCGCCGCGAATTCTACGAAAAGCCCACTCAGGAACGGAAACGCAAAAAGGCCGCTGCCGTGAAGCGGCATCAGAAGCGCAACACCCGCGGTGACATGAGCGCCGGCGGCCGCGCCCGCCCTGCCCGTTCGTATTGATTGTTTCGGGCCGGCTCGACCTGCCCACCCTTCCCTCCCGGCCAACTCCTTCCGCGCCCCATGTCTTTGAAAGACCGCATCACCGAAGACATGAAGAGCGCCATGCGCGCCAAGGAAGCGGAGCGCCTCGGCACGATCCGCATGGTGCAAGCCGCGATCAAGCAGCGCGAGGTCGATGAGCGCATCACGCTCGATGATGCCCAGATCCTTGCCGTGCTCGAGAAGATGATCAAGACGCGCAAGGAATCGGTCGCCCAGTTCCAAAGCGGTGGACGGACCGATCTGGTCGAGAAAGAAAACCGCGAGATTGCCTTGCTGCAGGCGTATCTGCCGGAACAGCTCTCCGACGCGGAAATCGATGCCCTGATCGCCGACGCGATCGCCCATTCGGGGGCAACGTCCATCAAGGACATGGGCAAGGCCATGGCCATCGTGAAGCAAAAGGCGCAAGGCCGAGCCGACATCGGCGCTGTCAGCGCGAAGCTCAAGGCGAAGCTGGGCGGCTGACGTTACGCTCTCGTTTTCGGGCTGCAGGCTGTAGGCTGTAGCCAGAGAAGAGCCGGAGCCCTTCCGTCCCACAGCCTACCGCCTAAGGCCTACAGCCTATTCCCCGTGTCCGGACGCATTCCGCAGCACTTCATCGATGAGCTGATCGCCCGCGCGGATCTGATCGAGCTCATCGGCTCGCGCATTCCCTTGAAAAAGGCGGGCAAGGAATACAAGGCCTGCTGCCCGTTCCACGGCGAGAAGACACCTTCGTTCACGGTGGTGCCCGACAAGCAGTTCTACCACTGCTTCGGCTGCGGCGCGCATGGGACCGCGCTCGGCTTTTTGATGGAGCACGATCACTTGAGCTTCGTCGAGGCCGTCGAAGACCTGGCGGAGCGTGTGGGCCTGGAAATACCTCGCGAGCAAACCGCGCAAGACAAGCCCAAACCCGCGGACGATCTTTTTTCACTGTTGAGCGCTGTCGCCGAATTCTACGGCCGCGAGCTGCACAACCACCCCAACGCTCAGGCCTATGTACACAAGCGCGGTCTCACTGCAGAAACGGTGAAGCGATTCGGCATCGGATACGCACTCGACCGGTGGGACAGCGTGCTGACCACGTTCGGCTCGAACGAACACAGGCGCCAACAGCTGCACCAGGTCGGCCTCGTGATCGAACGCGATCGCAAAGAGGGCGGCGCCGAACGTTCGGGCTACTACGACCGATTTCGCGATCGATTGATGTTTCCCATCCGCGATACGCGCGGTCGCGTCATCGGCTTCGGCGGACGCGTGCTGGAGCAAGGCGAACCGAAGTATCTCAATTCGCCCGAAACCGAGCTGTTTCACAAAGGCCGCGAGCTCTATGGCCTCCACGAAGCTCGGCAGGCCACGCGGCAGCTCAGGCGGTTGCTGGTGGTGGAGGGCTATATGGACGTGGTGCGACTCCATCAGGCAGGCATCACCTATGCAGTCGCCACGCTCGGGACGGCAACCACACCGGAACACCTGACGCGCATCTTTCGCGTTTGTAGCGAAGTGGTTTTCTGTTTCGATGGGGATCGAGCAGGTCGCGGCGCAGCATGGCGCGCGTTGGAGAACGCATTGCCGCAAGTTCGCGAAGGCCGCGAAATCCGGTTCCTGTTCCTGCCCGAGGGTCACGACCCGGACTCATTGGTCGGCGAGGAAGGTCGAGAAGCGTTCGAGAAGCGTCTGGGCAGCGCCCTGCCGCTGTCCGAATACCTCATTCAGCGCCTATCCGAAGAGAGCGACATGCACACCGTCGACGGCCGAGCCAAGTTCGCGGAACAGGCTCGCCCCCTGCTGGGAAAAGTACCGACAGGCGTCTATCGCGAGCTGCTCGTGGACGCCCTGGCCAAAACAGTGGGAATGAGCTCGGAGCGCCTGTCGAACGCCCTGGGATTGCAGCGAACAGGCGGTTCCTCCGCACCGGATCAGGCCCCCGCTGATCGGGAGACATCCGTCTCAAGCTCGAACCCGCGCAGCCGATTGGTACGTCATGCGATCCATCTTCTGGTGCACTTTCCGGCGATTGCCGACAAGGTACCGAACCCGGACGCGCTGGCCGGCTTGGATAAGCCGGGGGTGCCCTTACTCATGGAATTGTTGCATGAGCTCCACGATGACCCGGTTCAGAGCACCGGCATGCTGCTCGAGCGATGGCGTAATCGATCTGAGCACACCGCCTTGGCCAAATTGGCTGTGATGGAGTGCTTGGTTCCTACTCAAGACGGTGCGGCGCACGAACTGCGGGCCGCGGTCGAGCGTCTGATTCAAGAACGCGTGGAGATTCGCCGGGACGAGCTGTTACGTAAAGCGCAGGAGTTGGGCCTGAATGAGCAGGAAAGAGCCGAGCTACAGGAACTGTTACGCGGTTCCGCCGTTGGAGCTTTTTCCTCACGCGGGCGAACCTAGCCCCTGCGGCATTATCCAAGTAGACTGCGCGGTCTTTTTTAGCCCGCCGCAACCCCAGAGGGCCCGATCTTGAGCAAGACCCCAGCACCTGTGGCCAAGAAGGAACCTGCACAGCTGGCTGACGAACGTCAGTCGCAGCTGAAGCTGCTCATTGCCCGTGGCAAGGAGCAGGGTTTTTTGACCTACGTCGAGGTCAATGACCACCTGCCCAGCGAAATCGTCGATCCGGAGCAGATCGAAGATATCGTCAACATGATTAATGACATGGGTATCCCGGTCTATGAGAAGGCGCCGGAAACGGAAGCCTTGCTGCTGACCGAACCCGTCGTGGCCGATGAAGAAGCTGCTGAAGAAGCGGCTGCGGCCCTCGCCACCGTCGATGCCGAATTTGGCCGCACGACAGACCCGGTCCGCATGTACATGCGTGAGATGGGGACAGTCGAGCTGCTCACCCGCGAAGGCGAAATCCGCATTGCCAAGCGCATCGAGGAAGGCCTCGATGCCGTGCGGCTCGCGCTGTCGATGTATCCCCAGACCTACTCTTTCATGCTCAACCAGTACGAGCAGGTGAAGGTGGGCCAGGGCCGGCTGGTCGACATCATCGTCGGCTTCATCGATCCGAACGCGCCGGACGAGATCGCCGCGCCGGTGAATCCGAAGCTGGCCGCTGCCGCGAAGGCCGAAGAAGCGGAAGAGGACGACGAGGCCGCGGAAGGCTCAGAGGAAGAAGAAGCGCTGGAGACAGGTCCCGATCCTGAGGAAGCAGCACGCCGCTTCGCTTCGATTCAGAAGCTGCAGGTGCAGGTTCTGAAGCACATCGAAGAGAAGGGACTGAAGGATCCGAAGACGCTCAAGTTGCGCCAGAAGGTCTCCGATGAGTTCATGGAGCTGAAGCTCTCGCCGAAAATGTTCGATGCGCTGATCGGTCAGCTGCGCGGTCATGTCGCCGAGATCCGCAATCTCGAGAAGCTGATCATGACGTTGTGCGTGCGCGATTCCGGCATGCCACGCAAGGACTTCGTCACGACGTTCCCGAAGAACGAGACGAATCTGAAGTGGCTCGACAAGCACATCCGTGCGAAACGCAAGCATTCGGCCGCACTGGCGAAGCTGCGTGAAGAGATCGAGAAGCAGCAGCAGCGGTTGATCGACCTCGAGCGCCGCGTGCACATGAGCATCGGCGATCTGAAGGAGATCAATCGCGAAGTCGCTGTCGGCGAAGCGAAGGCTCGTCGCGCGAAGAAGGAGATGGTCGAAGCGAACTTGCGCTTGGTGATCTCGATCGCGAAGAAGTACACCAACCGCGGCTTGCAGTTCCTGGACCTGATTCAGGAAGGCAACATCGGCTTGATGAAGGCCGTGGACAAGTTCGAATACCGCCGCGGCTACAAGTTCTCGACGTATGCGACGTGGTGGATTCGTCAGGCGATCACGCGTTCGATCGCCGATCAGGCGCGCACGATCCGTATCCCTGTGCACATGATCGAGACGATCAACAAGCTCAACCGCATCTCACGTCAGATGTTGCAAGAGATGGGTCGCGAGCCCACGCCTGAAGAACTGGCCGTGCGGATGGAAATGCCGGAAGACAAGGTGCGCAAGGTGCTCAAGATCGCCAAAGAGCCGATCTCCATGGAGACGCCGATTGGCGATGACGAGGATTCGCATCTTGGGGATTTCATCGAGGACACCTCGGTGGACTCGCCGATCGATTCCGCGACGATGGAATCGCTGCGCGAGACCACTCACTCCGTGCTGGCGGGTTTGACGCCTCGCGAAGCGAAGGTGCTGCGCATGCGCTTCGGCATCGACATGAATACCGATCACACGCTGGAAGAAGTCGGCAAGCAGTTCGACGTCACGCGTGAGCGCATTCGTCAGATCGAAGCGAAGGCGTTGCGCAAGCTGCGTCACCCGAGTCGCAGCGAACAGCTGCGCAGCTTCTTGATGGATGACTGAACCGCAACTAAATGAGCCTCGCACAAAGGCCGGCAGCGATGCCGGCCTTTGTCGTTTTCGGAGTCTGTGCATCGCCCTCATGGGAACTGCCCTTTTGACCACTACGTTTTGTCTGCAGAACGTCGCACGATGATTGCGGAGGGTTCAGACCATGGGCATTTCGTTCTATCTGCTGATGTTTGCCGCAGCGTGCGGCTTCGGATGGTGGGCTCGCGGACACGCAGACGATGCGGGTTAGTTAGTCGCGAATCCACGAACAGCCGCCGTTCGCTCTGAGCGTACCGAGCGGCCCTTCCGATCACGGCATCAAGAGCGTTTCGATACGCTCAGTGAGTGCCATCACTGCCACCGCATGAGCATTCATGCATGAGCGCTCGATCAGCCAACACTGGCTCAGCGCGTTACACATAACGCACATCCCTTGTTTCATCTTCCTGCCGCGCGATGCAACTCACGCGTCAACGGTGTTCCTGCTGGCGGCCTGATTACGTTCAAATCCGCTTGCAGCGGCAGCACTGTCGCCGCCGCATCCGCGCTACATCGATGCAGCGATGCTTCTCGTCATAACCCTGCGCGCGGATTGTGAACTGCGTCTGTATGCAAATCCGACACATCCCGGCAGCATGCCCGCACCTGTCGATGAGGGATCACCATGCAGTCGAATGAGCTTTCTTTCGAAATGCCTGCGCAAGAACTTTTGGACCCCAGGACGGCCGTCCAGGAAGCGATCGAGTTCGACGATCTGGATACCGTTCTGAATCCGGTTCTGCCATCTGCGAACGACGCCGCAGCCGAGGGGTTGCAGTACGACGTGGAAGTCGAGCTGGAGCTCGAAGCTGACGCGATCGACGCGTTGTTGGGCGCGAGCGCAAAGATCAAACCGTAGACGGCTGTGCCGTCACTTTCAGACGCAATCACTGCACGTGCGCGTCCCTCCAACGAGAGGGACGCATCCAGCCAGCCGCGTAGCCGCGCCCCTCAGTGCGCCGCCTTCTCCGCCTCTTCAGCGCGCTTCTCGTCCTTCTTGGCTTCGTCTTCCTTGCCCATGTCGGCGTAGATGTCGGAGCGCACGTAGTAGCCGTCAGGATCGTTGGGCGCCACTTCGATCGCCTTGTTGGCGTCTGTCAATGCCTGATCCATCTTCTCCATCGCCACATAGATCTTCGCGCGCTCGATATACGGATACGCCTCGTTCGGCGCGAGCTCGATCGCCTTGCTCGCATCGGCAATCGCTGCCTTGAAGTCGTTGTTTGCATCCTGCGCACGCGCACGCAGCGTGTAGAGGTCCGATCGATTCGGCGCCTTCTCGATCGCCGCCGTGAGCGCCGCGACGGCCGCCTTGGCCTTGCCTTCGTTCATTGCCACACGTGATTTGTCGATGAGCGCATCGATCTCGGCATCATCGGCCCACGCCGCGGCACTCAGTACCAACAGCATGGCGCACGCGAGCTGTGTCGATGCGCGACGGAATGTCCCACCCATAAGAGCCTCGCAGATTGATCTGGTTATTCGACGCTGAGCATTATGCTCGCTGTACCGCGTCAACGGCAGTCTCCCCGCAACTCTACTTACCCTCATCGCGACTGCGCGTTTTGCTCGGACCCTCGATGCGCCCCTCCATTGCTCCGAGGACCGTCAGGATCACCAGAGCAAGCACCGCACCGACGAGCGCGAGCACGTAGTAACCCGCCCCGCAGGCCACCCCCAACGCGCCCGCGACATGGCCATGAACAGTCGCAGTGACACCTCCCACACGCTCACGCTCGTGGCTTCGCCCGCAAGAATCCCCAGATCCATACCCTGCTCCCGATGACTCAGCGTCGTAAGGCGGCGAGCGGCTTCAGCGCCGGCCCCGTGAGCGGCTCGCCGGTCGGCGCGAACTGCGAGCCGTGACACGGGCAATCCCAGCAATGTTCGAAGGTGTTCCAGTGCACGATGCAGCCCACATGCGTGCAGGTCGCAGAGCGCAGTGACAGCTCACCGTCCGAAGCGCGATAGGCGGCCACCTTGCGGCCATCGATGCTGACGATCGCGCCCGCGCCACGCGGCACCGCGTCCAGTGATTGCAACTGCTCCGTGTCATGGACGTACTCGGTCAGATTGGCAGCGACGTCGAAGTTGTCTTCCAGATAGGTCTTCGCTGCGCGCAAGGTCTTGCGATCGGGCGCATACACCTGTCCCCACCGGGACTCGCGTCCCATCAGCAGCTCGTGCAGTACCAGGCCGGCGGCGACGCCCGTCGTCAACCCCTCGCCCGAATCGCCACTGATCAGGAACACGCGATCGAGACCGGGTGCTCGGCCGATGTAGGGTGCGATATCGACCGGTTCGTACACCTGGCCGGACCACGCGTATTCGATCCGTCCCGCTTGCGGCCAACGCTCGCGTGCCCAATCGTGCAGTCGCTCGATACGCGCCACACCCTCATCGACCGTGCCGGTCCTGTGATCCTCGCCGCCGACGATGAGCAGATCGTCACGCTCGCGCGGCTGCAGGCGTATGTAGTGATAGGGCTCGACCGTGTCCCAGATGAGGACATCCGGGACGGTGCCTTTCGGCATGGGAGCAGCAAACACGTACGTGCGATACGGCGCTTGTTTCGTGTGCACGGCAACGGTGTTACTGATGGGCGAGTTGCTCGCCACGATGACGACCGCCGCCAGGATGTGCCGGCCGTTGCCGATACCCACCCGCACGACTTCGCGATGCTCGTCGATTTCGGTCACGGGTGTGTTGGCGTACAACACCGCGCCGCTCTCAGTGAGCGCGCGGATCAGGCCGTTGCAATACTTGGTGGGATGAAAGCGTGCTTGCGCGCGAAACTTGAGCGCATCCGTATCCCCCATCGGTGCCCGGCTCCACTGCACGGCGTCGAATCCGATGCGATGACACGCACCCAGTTCGGCTTCGAGCATCGGTCGATCCGCGGACGAGCTGGCACACAGAAATGCATCCACCCGAACGAAATCGCAGTCGATGTTCTGCTGCGCGCAGATGTTTTCGATGCGCTCGACGGCGGCACGCTGACTCTCGTAGTACTGACGCGCTTCGGCTTCGCCGCGTAGCTTGATGAGCTCGTGATAATAGTCATCGAGCGCGTAGGACAGATGCGCGCTGGTGCGGGCGGTCATGCCACGGGCCAGCGGCCCGCGATCGATCACTGTGACGTGTCGGCCCGACTGCGCCAGCTCATAGGCACACGACAGTCCCGCAATGCCGGCACCGATGACGAGCACATCGGCGCGAATATCGGCGTCCAGGGTTGGCGCGTCCGGTGCGGGCACGTCCATCCACAACGAACGGCTCTGCTCTGCATACACGTTCATGCGCGGTCTCGTCCGGGAACTCCCTCTCCAGGAACCGCGCCGCCGCGGGCTTTGTTCCTTATCTCACGGGCACGGGTTGGACCAGCGACGGTGCACGGCTTCGATCTGCTTCAGGGCATCCTCATTGAGCCGGACATCGATACTCGCGATGTTCGTGCGCAATTGCTGCAGGGTCGTTGCCCCGACCAGCACACTGGTCATGAAGCGTCGCGACGCCGCGTAGGCGAGCGCCATCTGCGATGGGTCCAGGCCATGCTCGCGGGCGATGTTCACGTACGCTGCAGTAACTTCTTCCGCGAGTGCGCCGTTGTAGCGCGAGAATCGAGTCCACAGCGTGAGGCGGGAATTCGCCGGTCGTGCGCCGTTGAGGAACTTGCCCGACAGCACTCCGAACCCCAACGGTGAATACGCGAGCAACCCGACGTGTTCGCGAATCGCGATTTCGGCGAGCCCGACTTCGAAACTGCGATTGAGCAAGCTGTACGGATTCTGGATGCTGACGATGCGTGGCTGCCGACGCACGTCCGCCAAGCGCAAGTATTGATTCACGCCCCAGGGCGTTTCGTTCGAGACGCCGATGTACCGCACCTTTCCCTCGCGCACGCACTCGCTCAGCGCGTCGAGGGTCTCCTCGATCGGGACGGACTCATCGGGCTCGACATGTTCGTAGCCCAGTTTGCCGAAGAAATTGGTGCGCCGATCGGGCCAATGCAGCTGGTAAAGATCGACGTAGTCCGTCTGCAATCGTCGCAGGCTATCGTGCAGTGCTTGCTTGATGTTCTTGCGATCGAGCTTGCTGCCGCCGTCGCGCAGCCAGGTCACGCCCAGGGCGCGCCCCGGCCCAGCCACTTTGGTGGCGAGCACCACCTTGTCACGGTTGTTTCTCTTCTTCAGCCACGTGCCGATGAACTGCTCCGTCCGACCCTGTGTCTCGGCCATGGGCGGCACGGGGTACATCTCAGCCGTATCGATCAAGTTCACGCCCTGAGCGACTGCGTAATCGAGCTGCTCGTGCGCTTCCGCTTCGCTGTTCTGCTGACCGAACGTCATCGTGCCAAGGCCGATGAGACTGACATTGATATCGGTACGACCGAGGGTCCGAAATTGCATGTGGAACTCCTGCCAGGATTGCCGCCATGATGGCAGACAACCCGGCAGCTCGTCGCCAGGAGAGCACAACCAGCCCAGCCGATTCAGGGGCGGAAATACGCTAGAATCCGCCCCCCGCCGCACACGGGGAATGCACGGGGCCTGTAGCACAACGGTTAGTGCAGGAGACTCATAATCTCTTGGTTGCAGGTTCGAATCCTGCCGGGCCCATCACATCGGCATTCCACGACGATAGTGCAGTTCGCCACTCACGCCGCCTCGCCTTCGCAAGGCATCCGTACCCAGGCGATGAGCCACCGTGTTGACACTTATCGGCAAGGTACGCGCGCAGGTACTTTGTGACGCTGTCGGCATTTCGGCCCAAGCTCATCCTCTGCCTCATGTCTGGATGCGCCCATTTGCAATGCTGGCGGGGAACCCTTGAGGCGTAAGTTGCGATCCGCAGTACGGAAGACCTGGAACAGGTAATGCGTAACGGAACACGAAAGAATGCCCACCTGGGCACGCGGGCGTCATCGAGCCTCGTGGTGGCTCCCCAACGTCTGAACGACTTGCGGATTGCAGTTGACCGCATAGGTCAGACGGATGAGGTCGACGCTCCGCAGCTCCACGAGATATGCAGCGGTTTGACAGCCCTTGCGCATGCAACGCGTGCCGCCGGGCTTTGCACGTACTGCTCTCTCAGCCTGCACGTGCTCGAACAGCTTAGAGCGATGATCCAGGGAAACTACCTCTCACTGCAGGTGATGAATGCATTGCGCACCTGGATCAGTTTGTCTGCCGAATATCTTCGTAAACCGCAGGACCCGGCAAATGCGCTGCGGCTTGTTGAGAACCTGGGAGACCGCCAATGGGAGCGGCCCGTCGGAGAAGCTCACCGCGCAGTGCTTCTGAGTGGCTTGAATGATGATTGGACCAGGGTAGAGCTGAGGGTGATGCTTGGGCCTCAACTACGCGCGTTGAGAAATTTCGTTCTAAGCCTGGGTGGGCACCATGCCATCCGGTAGCACACAACGCCTCCGCCAGATCCAGCATCCTTCAACCGGCGCTCGCCTGGCGGAATCGCTCTTCTCGCACGCGGTCGACGTTCCGCGTGGGGCGTATCGCATTCAAAGTGCTTCGGAACTGACGTCACCGTTACAGCGGATCGTTCGGGCACTGAGCAACGAGGCTGGCGCATGGATGGCCTATGCCACCCTACAGGCAACCCGCCTGTGTACCGCACAAGTGGAATTCGATCTTGCGCGCGAGCGGGGACAGCCCGTGCTCAGGATTCGCGAGTACAACGAGCAAGGGCGAGTAATCCAGTCGAACCTGTGGGTGCGCCTGCCGGCGGGTGAGTGGTCGCTGTGCAGCTAGTATGAAAGATGCGGTTGGCGGTTAGCGGTTGGCGGTTGGTCAGAGCGCTACCGCGCTTTCATCCCTTCGGGGTCGCGCCGAAGACGCGATGGAAAACTAGCTAGCGCACGGGCCGATCGCAATAGCTAACGGGCAACAGCCAACGGGCAACGGCCAGAGGAATCCGATTCTGGCTGTTGCCCGTCGGCCGTGAGCCGTTACCCGCGAGCTAGCTATAGCTAGTTCGAATCGACCTGGGGAAAGATTTCGTTTCCGAAGAGTAGCGAATAAGAAGGTTGCCATCTGGCTAGGAAGTCGAAGTAGCCGGCGCCTACGCGTGGCCGTCAGATTTGAGCGCATACTGGTTGCCTGCTGCGAAAGCTCATGTCTCTGACCGGAAGACTGTTGGAGGGTGTATGTCACGAACACTCGGAGTTCGCTCGGGCGCGTGCCTCGGTTTGCTGCTCTTCTACTCGCAGCTGGGTCAGGCAGAGACCGTGTGTCAGGGAGGTGGTGACAAGGAGATTGCGGCGAGCTGCTCGGCTCTGATTCAGAAGGCAGGCTATTACGTCATCCATACGTCTGCCGAAGCGACTGCCGACAAGTCGAGCCAAGGAGAACTATGGATGGACGTTTTTGTAAACGACGCAAAGAAAGGGCACGCGGAAACTCTGTGTGAGGATGGTGGGCTTTGTCGTGTGAGCGTTGTGCTTCACATGCTTCTGAAAGCGGGAAAGACCTACAAGGTCGAGGCAAAGCAGGGTAACAGCCGTGCCGACACCAAGAGCACGCGGATCGCCGTTCGGTCAGCCAAGGAACAATCGCCAATCCCGTTCAGTTGACGAAGCCTACCACCTCATCAATTCAAGTTTGCCGCGGAAGTGGCAATGACGAACGGAGTCGTCGTCTGCAGGCGGGGGCTCGTGTGACTGATCTCGTAACAGGCAGTACTTCTGCCAGGGCGGCTGGGTCCGCGGACCAGGCGGCTCCCAAACGCGCGTCGGTGCTGTTGGTTGACGACCAACCCGCTCGACTGCTGACGTATGAATCCATCCTGCATGGACTGAACGTGGAGTGCGTCCGGGCTCTGTCCGGAGCCGAGGCACTGCAGCGACTGCTGGCGCAGGAATTTGCGGCCATCCTGCTCGATGTGGACATGCCGGACATGGATGGCTTCGAGGTGGCGCGGTTGATCCGCGAGCATCCGCGCCTCGAGAGGACGCCGATCGTCTTCATCACCGGGGTGCACGTCTCCGAGCTCGATCGGATCAAGGGCTATGAGGTGGGCGCGATCGACTACATCTCGGTGCCCGTCGTGCCGGAGATCCTGCGCACCAAGGTTGCGGTGCTGGTGGAGCTGCACCAAAGACGCAGCGAGCTTCAGGCGCTGAATGAAGCACTGGAGAATTCGCGCGTGCGATTGGCCGCCGAGCACACCAAAGTGATGGAGGAGAAGACCTCCAGGCTGTGCGCGATCTTCGAGAATCCCAGTCAGATGTCGGTCGTGCTGCATCCTGTGCGTGACGATGGCGGCGCAATCGTCGACTGGGTTTATGAAGACGCCAATGCGAGTGCTCTTGCGTTTCTCGAACACACACGGGAGTCGTTGCTCGGATTGCGACTGAGCGTAGTCCTTGCGGATCGCGCCGGGATCAGCATCAGACGGTGCGAGCAGGCCCTGAGGACTCGCGAGCCGGTTCGATACGAACAGCGCGCGGGCGGCAGGAACCTGGTCGCGACCGCATTCGCCGCCGGCAGCGATTGCGTAATCGTGTCGGCCACCGAAATCACCGAGCAGAAAGCAACGGAAGAAGCACTGCGGGCGAGTGAGTTCCGATACCGAATGTTGATCGAGAACGCGCCGGTCGGCGTCGCGCATAACGCGCTGAGCGGCGAATTCCTGTATGTGAATCGCGGCTTCTGTGAGCTCGTCGGATACACCGCCGAGGAGCTCAAGGCACTGACATGGCAAGCAATCACTCATCCGGACGATGTGGATCTGGACCAGTCGCTGGCCAACGAGGTGCTCGCCGGTGAGGCCCCGCATTACACGATGCAGAAACGTTACATCCGCAAGGATGGCACGCCCATCTGGATCGATCTGGTGGGCAGCTTCGTCGCGGACGAGGCCGGCCGCCCGATCGAAGGGCTCGCCGTCGCCATCGACATCACTCAGCGCAAGAACGCCGAGCTGATGCTCAAGGAGAACGACCGCCGCAAGGACGAGTTTCTGGCGATGCTGGCGCACGAGCTGCGCAATCCCATCGCGCCGATCCGCAACGCCGCAGAAGTGCTGGAAGCACGATTGAATGGCACGAGGGAGCACGCGGTGGTTGGCATCATCCGCCGCCAGGCCGCTCATCTGTCGTGCCTGTTGGACGACTTGCTCGACGTCGCGCGCATCACGTCCGGCCATATCGAATTGCGCCGCGATGTCGTCGCGATCCAAAGTTGTATCGACTCTGCGATCGAAACCGTCGAACCCCTGATTCGCGAGAAGGAGCACCGGCTCACACTGACCAACACCTTCACTCCGCTGTTCGTGAACGTGGACAAGGTGCGTATCGCTCAGAGCCTGACCAATCTCCTGACCAACGCCGTGAAGTTCACACCAGCGGGGGGCGACGTTCGCATACTGCCCTTCGTGGACGGCAACGAGGTCGTCATCGAAGTGTCTGACAGCGGCATCGGCATGGCCCCGGACTTTCTGCCGCGCGCCTTCGACTTGTTCGCTCAAAGCGAGCGCACGCCTGATCGCTCGCAGGGTGGCCTGGGCGTTGGGTTGTCCGTGTGCAGGAAGCTGCTCGAGATGCATGGCGGCAGCATCACGGCGCAAAGCGCCGGAACGGGTCTCGGATCGACGTTCACCGTCCGCATTCCGTTGGTAGCTGCGCCGGCTGACACTCCGGTGTCGGTATCGACTCCAGCACAACCAAAGCGGCGCGTGCTGATCGTCGACGACAATCACGACGCCGCAGACTCGCTTGCGCTGTTGCTGCAGCTGTCGGAGCACGACACATGCGTCGCCTATTCGGCGGAGGAAGGCCTGCGGAGCACGGCCGAGCTGCAACCCGACGTCGTGCTGCTGGATATCGGACTGCCCCACATGGACGGCTATGAAGTCGCCCGCCAGTTGCGCGGCAACGGTTACAAGTCGCTGCTCATCGCTCTCAGCGGCTACGGCCAGGCAGAAGATCGCGCGCAGTCGGCAGCGGCCGGCTTCGATGCGCACCTCGTGAAGCCCGTCGACGCGGAGGAACTCATGAGGACGCTCTCGAAGCGGTCCGCACGATTCTCGGATGAATGACGCAACAATTGCTGAGGGAGGTACCCGGCTTACGTCCTCTCTTGATCAATGCCTCGAATCTGCACTCAGACGGGTCATCCGGTGTCCAGAATGATGCATGGCAACAGGCCGTGACCTGCATCTCAGCATGCATTGATCGTCCACGACATTCTGTGCAGCGAGCTGTAATTGAGAATCGACCATGGATCATCGAATGCCGCCACGCGAGCAGATTTCGCGGCGGGTGCTGGTAGCGTGCACGGACAAGTCCGTGCGCGATCGCATCACTGCACAACTCCGGGAGTGCGAAATTGAAGTGTTCCTCGCCGAGGATGAGCGGGTGGCAATCACTCAATTCGGACGGCAATTGTTTCCGGTACTCATCTGTGACCGCATGCTTGGCTCGGTCGCAGGCACGGAGCTGGTGCGACAGGTTCGATGCATCTCGATCGAACCCGTTTATGTGCTGATGATGTCGGACGAGAGCACGGCGGAAGAAATCAATTCGATTTACTGCGCGGGTGTGGATCAGTTCATGCCGCGCGCGATATCGACGAGCGTCTTGAAGGATCGCGTGCAAACTGCGTTCAAGGCGATCTCGCTACGGCGCATCAGCCGGATCCTCGGCCATCGCGACATCGTGACGGTGGACCTCGCTTCAGGCGCTCACACCGCGCGCCATCTCGTTGGACGGCTGGGCGCCGAAATCGAGCTCGCTCAAACCACCGCAGGAACTTTGGAAATTGCGATCATCCGCATCGGGTCTGCCCATCGCGACTCGACGCTACCGCAAGATCTGCTGGCCGTGCTCCAGGCCGTGCAGACGTCCCTGCGGCCACGATTCGATTGGGTCGCATGGTTGCACCCGACAGGACACAGTCACCGCCTCGCGGTCGTCATGCCCAATGCAGGACGTGGTGGCGCGGCGGCTCTCGAACAGCATGTGCACAATGCATTCGCGCTGGACGCGTCCAACCGCCAGCTGCCCGAGATCAGCTTTGGCCATGTGCTGTTCGAGCAGAAGGAGGGTGCAGGAGCAGCCACGGCGCTCAGCCTCATCGCTCAGGCTGAACAGCAACTCCGTGCCATCAAGCCGCAGCGAGCGGACAAAGCCTCACCGGCATCCAAGGACGAGCAGACACGCCAGTCGGTGGCGCGTTAACCACGCGCGCCGTCGGTTTCACGGGCTGATGACCTGAAGCCCGCGGCTCAGGCCGGCGTTGCGACGAACACCTCATCCCCTTCGACCTTGGTGCGGTACACCTGTAATCGTGTGACCGCAGGTCCCGACACGGCTTCACCGGTGGTCAGATCGAAGCATGCGCCGTGGAAGGGACAAAAAATCCGGCCCGCCATGACGCGGCCCTGCTCGAGTGGCTTGCCCAAGTGAGTACACGAATTACGCACCACAGTCACACCGGCCGCCTGACGCAGCAGAAGCACGCTCATGCCATTCACGTCCCGTACGAGTCGTCGCGTCTCGCCGAATTCAGTCAATGATGCGACGCGAATCCAATGCTCGTCAGAAGCCACGTTTACGTTACCGAGTGCAGGAGATTGAGCGCGGCGGTGTGGGGATCGCAGCGACGCAACAGGACTTCGTTCAACTGCTCTTCGAACAGCAGTGCCTGGCGCGCGTCGGTATCGTAGCGGCTGCGCAATAGCTCGGCCAGGCGTTCCATGAGCAGCGCGCGTGCGCGGTTGCGGCGGCGGGCAGCGTCGTAGTCGGGGTGTGACGCGAGATACTGCCCATGTGCAGCCAGCGCGGTCTCGATCTCTTCGATGCCGATCTCGTTGGCAGCTTGCGCCTTCGAGACGGGGGCGGCCCACGCGTCGGCGTGTCCTGCACTGAACTCGACGCTCTCGCGCAGCAGCGCCACCATGCGGTCCGCGCCCGGCGTATCGGCCTTGTTCACGACGAACACATCGGCAATCTCGAGCAGCCCGGATTTCATCGCCTGCACCGCGTCGCCATTCGCAGGCGTCTGTACGACGACGACCGTATCGGCGTGATTGAGAATGTCGATCTCGTTCTGACCCGTGCCCACGGTTTCCACGACGATGCGCTGGAAGCCCATCGCTGCGAGCACGATCAGCGCATCGCCGGTTGCGCTCGACAAGCCGCCCAGGCGTCCGCGCGCGGACATGCTGCGAATGAAGACATCGGGATCGGTGTTGTGGCGGGTCATCCGCACGCGATCGCCCAGGATGGCACCGCCGCTCGTAGGGCTGGACGGGTCCACGGCCAACACCGCCACGCGTTCGTTGCGACTGCGCCAGCGGGCGATGAGCTGATCGACCATCGTGCTCTTGCCCGCGCCCGGCGGACCGGTGATGCCGATCACGCGTGTGCTGGCGCCGCGCGAATACAAAGACTGCAGGATGGGAGCGAGCGCCGGATCGCGCGATTCGATGCGGCTGATCAGTCGAGCTGCCGCGCGTCGATCTCCGGCGACGATGGCGGCAGTCAGCTCGGCAACTGGCGCTGCTCGCGCGGTCATTGCACCGGTTCGACTGCACCGGGCAGGGGCTTGCCCGTGACTTGCACGAGGAACTGCACCACCTGCGTGGTCGTCGAGCCGGGACCGAAAATTCCTTTCACGCCCATCTCCGTCAACGCAGGCTCGTCTTCGCGATGAATCAGGCCGCCCAGCATGACGGGCACATCGCCCAATCCCGCGGCACTCATCTTCTGCAGCAGCTCGCGCGTGTAGTGCAAGTAGGTCGCCGTGCTGAAGCTCAACCCAAGGACATCGGCATCTTCCGCGATGACCGCGTTGACGAGGCCGTCAGCCGTATTGTGCTCGCCCAGATAGATGACTTCGACGCCGCGATCGCGCAGGAGCCGCGCGAGCGTGCGGATGCCCTTGCTGTGCACATCGGTGCCGAGCATTGCGAGGAGGCAGCGAATCCTGGCAGTGCTCATCACGACACCGGATAGCGGAATGGGGACTGCACCGTGCGGAACGGATCGTATGGCAGGCCGCTCGCGACGCGCACCGTGCCCCATACCTCGCCACTGCTGGCGCCGGCGATGAGCGCATCGATCATCGCTTGATGCGAGTTCTCGCGGCGCTGCGCGACGCGATACAACGTATCGATATGCGCGTCCAGGACTGTGCGGTCGCGGGCAGCCTGGCGCTGCTTGAAGCGCTGGATGTGCGCCTGCATGTGCGTCGGATCGAACGTGAAGCGCTTCGGCGGCTCTACCACCGAGGGTTTGAACTTGTTGACGCCGACGATGATGCGCTCGCCGCTGTCCAGCTCGCGCTGCTGACGGAAGTTGTACTCGTCCATCCAGCCTTCGATCGTGCCATCTTCGACGGCCTTGATCAGACCGATGGTTTCGATCTTCTCGATCAGTGCCAGCGCATCGGCTTCCACGCGGTTCGTCAGGGCTTCGACGTAGTAGCTGCCGCCCAGCGGATCGGCCGTGCGAGCAGCGCCGACCTCGTGCGCCAGGATCTGCTGCGTGCGGGTTGCCAGTTCGCGAGCTTCTGCGGTTGGAATGCAAATCGGCTCGTCATAGGTGCAGGTCTCCACCGATTGCACGCCGCCGAGCAAGGCCGCCATCGTCTGCACCGCCGCGCGGGTGAGATTGTTGAGCGGTTGCGGATAAACCAGCGCGCGGCCTGCGGTATGACACGCAACACGTAACCGCAAGCTGCGCTGATCCTGCGCGCCGAAGCGCTCCTTCATCGTGCGCGCCCAGATGCGTCGCAGCGCGCGGAACTTGGCAATCTCCTCGAAGAAGTCGATGTCGGATGCAGACACCCAGGCGAGACTCGGGGCGACGCGATCGACGCTCACACCGCGAGCCATGAGGTCGCGCAGGGTTGCATTGATGATGGCCATGCCGACACCGATCTCACCGGCCGCGGACAAACCGCGCTCGCGCAAGTCGTAGGCCTGCGGGCAGCCGAGCGCCCAGCGGGGCGAATTCTTCGAGCTATATTCGATGCAATCCACCGTCGTGCGATGACCGAGCGCCGCGGGGACGATCTCTTCGCCCCAGCCGCCCAAGCGCAACTGGAGGTGATCGGGCATGTGCGAGCCCTGCAACTTCGACAGGTCCTTGCCCTGCTTCGTCGCCAGCGCGACGACGAGCGGATAGATCATCATCGTGCTGTGCCAGGCGACGTCGGTCTGCGTCACGTCGATGCCTTTGAGCAGCACTTCCAGATCGTGCACCGTGGGCAGCGAGCAGCCTTCCTGACCGGCATCGGCCGAGAAGGCCGGATGATCCGGATCGATCGCTTCCTGACTCAGTGTATCGAGCACGATGTTGATGCCGGCGCTGCCGATACGCAGGGCCTGCTCGATGCCTTCGCGGGTGTCTTCGGGCGCGCCGTAGCCAACGATGTTCCGCAGCGTCCACATGCGGCTGCGATACATCTGCGGATAGGCGCCGCGCGTGTAGGGATACTCGCCGGGATCGCCCAGGTCGCGCGCGTAGTCGATATCGGCGACATCGCTCGGACCATAGCTCGTCTTGGTCTCGATGCCGCTCCACGTCGCCGTGCGCGAGAGCTTGACCGAGACGTCCTCGATGTGAGCTTGAATGTCGCGGCTGCGCTGTGCCGGGTCCTTGTCGTCCTCGATCGCGCTCATCGGTCTGCCTCGCGTCCGAACTGCGCTTGCAGCACGAACTTTTGAATCTTGCCCGAGGCGTTCAGCGGAAAGCCGTCGACCACGCGCCACAGTTTCGGCACCTTGTGTCGTGCGATGCGCTCCTGCAGGAAGCGTGTCAGTGCATCGAAATCCGGTGTCTTTCCAGGCCTGGGAATCACGGCCGCGGCAACCTGCTCGCCCCACTTCTCATCGGGCACGCCGAAGACCGCTGCCTGCGCAACGTCCGCATGTTCGATGAGCACATCTTCGATCTCGCGCGGATAGATGTTCTCGCCGCCGCGGATGATCATCTCCTTCAAACGTCCGGTGACCTGGAGATATCCATCCGGTCGCATGTAGCCGAGATCACCGGTGTGCAACCAGCCGTCAGCATCCAGCGTCTCGCGTGTTTTCTCCGGCATGCCGAAGTACTCGCGCATCACACGGCGCGAACGGATGCACATCTCTCCGATCTCGCCGATCGGCTGCGTGCGTCCGTCGGACGTCGACACGATCTTCGCTTCCGTCAGCGGCAGCGGGCAGCCCACGCTCAGCGTGACTCGATCTTCACTGTCGCCGCGGCGCGTGGAGAACATCGCACCGCTCGCTTCCGTCTGCCCCATGAGCGTCGCGACTTCGGCACCCATCGCCTGCTTCACGCGCCGCACGAGATCGGGTGCGACGGCCGTTCCGCCGGCGACGATCAATTGCAGCGCGGACAGGTCGGTGCGGGACACCTTCGGACTTTGCAGCATGCCGATCAGCATCGTCGGCACGGCCATGGTCATGTTCACCCGATAGCGCGCCAGGGCGTCGAGCATGGTGTCGACGTTGAACTCGGCAAGAAGCACTTGCGTGCCCAGCGTCGAGAGGCAGCCGAGCGTCATCGTGCCGGTGCCGCCGATGTGGAACATCGGCAGCACGTTCAACCAGACGTCGGCCGGTCGCATGGACAGCTGGTGTGCCGTCAGGGCCGAGGCGTTCACCATGCCCTCATGACTGAGTACTGCCGCTTTGGGCTTCCCGGTAGAGCCCGAGGTGAAGAGAATCATCGCGGGCGCGTCGTGCTGCACCGCCGGCAACTCTCTCGCACGCGCTTGCGCAAGGAACCCGTCCCATTCGTCCATGGTGATGACCGTCTCGAGCAGCGGCACGCTGCTGCGGATACTGTTCAGTACCGCTACGTTGTCCATCTGGCGGAAGGTGCGATCGAGAAACAAGCCGCGTGCCTGACTTTGATTCAGCATGTACTGCAGCTCGGCCGCACGATTGGCCGGGTTGAGCGTCACGAGAACGACACCGGCGAGCGCAGCCCCGAGTTGCAACGCGACGAAGTTGGCACTGCCGGCTGCCCACGTCGCCACGCGGTCGCCCGGCACGAAATCCTCGAGCAGCGCGTACGCCACGTGCTGCGCGTCGGCCTGCAGTTCACGGTAGCTCCAGCGCCGCTCGGGTTTGCCATCCACGGTCGCCGGAACGATCAGCGCCGCGCGATCACCCGCTTCCTGTACCGCGCGATGCAGCAGTTGTCCCGTCGACCATTCGAGGAACTGCACGGACCCATCTCCGCGGACATGCGCTTCTTTCAATGTCGTGCCGGTGTTCATGCAAGCGTCAGAGCACGAAACCCTTGTTCAAATCGAGGCGCAGATCCTGATACATCACGATGGCCGTGGCGCGACCACCGAGGGTCACCGTGCCGCCGGGATGCATGAAGGGTCCGGAGAGGTACAGTCCTTTGATATTGGGTACCCGATAATTGGCGAGCGCCGGTGTCGGTCGCCGCCCGAGGATCTGACCACCGGCGGTGCCGGCGCCGAAGATGTCGCCGTTCATCATGCTACCGGAATGACGGTGATGATCGAGCGGTGTTTCGATCAGCCGCCCCAGGATGCAGGAGTCGTCGATGTTCGTCGTGAACTTCTTGAACGATTCCCAGACGAGATCGCCGTACTCCTGTTTGTGCGCATCCCAGGCTTGCAACCCGCCGTCGGCGAGCTCCATCGGCGCAAAGTGGTACAGGTACAGCGAGGCATTCTCGGGCGACGGCACGCGCGTCGGATCGAGGAACGAGTTGATGATCGTCAACGGATTGAAGTGGCCATACGGAATCTCGCCGTAACGATAGCCATCGTAGATCTTGCGCATGCCGAGAAAATCGCCGCGCGGCATGTACTCCAGGCACATGCTCTTGTAGAGGATCGGATCGTCGCTGATGAACTTCGGTACGCGTGACAGCGAGATCTGCTGGTTCACCGCGCCGTGATTGCTCAAGCGCACTTTGCGCGCATCGGCGGCGACTTGATCGTCCACTTCAGGAACGAACTTCTTCAGATTCCATGGATGGATGCAGGCGATCACCGCGTCCTTGGCCATGATCTGTTCGCCGCTCGCAAGCTGAACGCCCGTGGCGCGACCACTGGAGACGAGCACCTTGACGACTTCGGTCTCGGTGCGAACGGTGCCGCCGTAGTGCTCGATGCAGCGACGCAATGAGTCGCTCAGCTTCTGCGTGCCGCCGATCGCCAGATACGAACCCGAGCTGTGAACCATGGAGATCAGGTTGTAGACCAAAATGCCGGTGCCGAAGCTTTCCGGATTCTCCATTGCCTCGCCGATCCACTTGAGATAGTGCAGGCGCACCTCCAGCGATTCGAAATTCTGGCAGATGACCTCGTACGCGCTGTTGAAGATGCCCTGCGCGAGCTCAGAGCCCACTTCGTTACTTTCGAGCAAGCCGAGAAAGCGGTGGAATGGCATCGGCGGCGTCGATGCGCCTGCATTCAGCAACGTCGCCAGCTTCACGCACCGGGTGGCCAATTCGCGATAGCGCTCCGCGTCCTTGGTCGAGAACTTGGCAATCGATGCGGCCGTCTTGTCGATGTCGCGCGCTGTCGCGAGCACCGTGCCATCTTCGAACAGGGTCGTGAAGCACGCCTCCCATTCCGCCAACTTCAGACCGAACTGGGTGCACAGCCCCAGTTCATCCTTGGAGATGGCGGGATTGACGCTGCAGGGGATCAACCCAGCGGCATGCGGATCGTGAATGAACCCGGGCGCCACTTCGACGGACACGGCGCCGCCGCCCACCATCCTGTTCTTTTCGAGGACCAGCACGTCCTTGCCCGCCTTGGCGAGGTAGGCCGCCGCCGTCAGGGAGTTGGAACCCGCACCGATCACGACCACATCGTGTGCTTTTGCCACGTTATTTACTCCGCTTGTCACCGCAATGGGTGGATCGATGTTGCCATGCCGCAGAGCGCACCGATTGACCGGCTCGCTCGGCTCTGGTTAGTATAATCGCACTAATTTCGCGTGCCCAGCATTCGCCACTCGCCGGCACAGCCTTCCGCACCTGCAAGGAGAATGACTCGTGAGAGCTCCCTACCGCGTTGCCGTCGCAGGTCCCGGTGGCCTGGGACTTGGCGCCGTCCGTGAAATCCAACGCCTGCCCGAAACCCAGCTCGTGGCCGTCCTGGCGTACTCGCCGGGCAAGAACGGCAAGGACGCGGGCGAGCTTGCCGGCATCGGCACTATCGGCGTCAAAGCCACCACCGACTTCAAGGCATTTCTCGACAACGACGTCGACTGCGTGCTCTACACGGGCCGCGACTTCGGCGATTGGCGCGCCGACAACGAGATCCTGCAGCTGCTCGAGTCCGGCAAGAACGTCATCACGATGCTGCCGTACCACTACTTGAAATCGCGCGGTCCCGAGATTGAAGCGCGGTTCAAACAGGCAGCCGAGAAGGGTCGTGCCACGTTGCACGGCTCCGGCATCACGCCGGGCTTCTTCAATGAGCGCATGGCGCTGCTGGCAACGGGACTGAGCAACGACATCACGCACATCAAGTTCCAGGAGTTCTTCAATGCCGAGCCACTGGCGGGTGCGCTCGACACGCTGAACATGTTCGGGTTCGGCTCGAAGAAAGAAGAGGCGGAAAGGAATGTCGCGGTTGCGATGCTGGCAGAGAACTATCTCCGTCAGCCGATTCAGTTCGCAGCCGACCAGTTGGGCATCAGGATCGATCGCATCGATCGCAAACCGCAGCTGCAGACCACTCCGGTGGCGATCAAAACGCCTGCCAAGACGATCGAACCCGGCACCGTCGGCACGGTTTCGTACGCATGGACCGCGTATGCCAACGGCAAACCGTTCTACACGACGGAAGTGTATTGGTACTTGGGCGAAGCCATGCGTCCGGCGACGGCGCTGGCGAATGATTTCTGGACGATCGAGATCGAAGGACGCCCGTCTCTGCGCATCTCGATCGCCTCGATGGCGTCGTACCAGGACAACATCTACATCAGGCCGGACGAGCCCACGCCGCCGGGATACACCATGACCGTCGTCACCATGGTCCAGGCGATCCCTGCGGTGGTCGCCGCCGCGCCGGGCTTGCTGCTGCCGGCCTTGCCGCAGTTTCACTGGAAACCCGATCTGCGCGCCTGACGCACGCAGTCGCCTCGTCATTCCCTCTTTACAGGACTATAAAAATGATCGATCTGCTCAGCGCCTTGGGCTTCGACCCGAGCTCGCCATGGGGTGTGTTCTGGTTGTGCACGGCGTGGACGTTTTTCATCGTCACCGTGATCTGGATCATCGGATTGTTTCAAGGCAATCACTCGATGATGGATGGCTACTACGGCTTCGGTTACGCCACGCCCGTGTGGATCGCCTATCTCGTCACACAGCCGACCTCGGCGACCGCTGCAGCACTGCTGGTGATGGCATCGCTCCACGGCTGCCGTCTGGGCTACTACCTGTCCGCCCGCTGGGTGGGATATCGCAAGACCACCGGTGGCGATCAGCGCTACCTCGGATTTGTCGAGCGCTTCTCACCGGGCTATTGGTGGAAGAGCTTTTTCGTCGTGATGGAGCCGCAAGCGATTGTGATCGCCATCATCGGCATTCCCGCGGTATGGGGCGTGCTCGGCAATCAAGCCGCCGACGCACCGCTCGGCTGGCTCGCTTGCCTCGGAATCCTGGTGTTCGGCATCGGTTACTACTACGAGACCGTCGCCGACGGTCAGCTGCACGCATTCAAGGCCGACAAGGCCAACAAAGGGCGCTATCTGCGCACCGGCGTCTGGACCAACACCCGCCATCCCAACTACTTCGGCAACACCATGGTCTGGTGGGGCATCTGGATCGTGGCGGTCGCCGGCAATGCCGACATCTGGTGGACCGTGATCGGCCCCGTGGTCAACACGATCATGCTGACCGGCGTGCTGGGCAAGGCCTTCCAGGACAAATACATGGGCGTACGCCCCGAGTATCAGAAGGTGATCGCGGAAACCAATGGTTTCCTGCCGTTTCCGGCGAAGAAGCGCGACGCCTCACACGCCCAGCACTGATCGGCGCTGAAGGCCGGGCGTTAGTCGGGACGCGAAGGGGCTTCGCGGCCCATTTTCTTGAGCTCCGTCTGCACTTGACGGAAGAAATCCGGGTCGACGTAATGATGGCTGATGAAAAGGATATGCAGCACGGCGTCCGCCAGCAGCTTGCGCTCGGGCGCCCGCTTCGCGGGCGGAGTGATCTGCATCGCGATCAACCAACCCAGCCACTGCCACCAGATGCCGTCGATCAGCGCTTCCATGCTGTAGGGCTTCTCGATGGGCTTCATGTAGCCCTCCGCCACGAGGCGCTTGATCTGCCGGATGTGCGCCCGCTTCACCACCTCGATGAGCTTTTCGTAGCGGGCGATGGGCACCAGATCGTTCTGAATGATGTAGTTGGCACCGATGAACAAGAAGCGGAAGCGCATCGTGAGCTGCAGCAGGTCCATGTAGGCTTCGCTGAAGGTCCGGGCGTCGGCCAGCACGGGAAGCTGCTCGATCGCCTCTCGCAGGCGATTCTCGAACGCACCGATGTGGTCGGCGAGCAGGTCTGCCTTCTTCTTGTAGTGATACGTGAGATTGCCCGGGCTGATCTTCAGGGCCTCCGCGATCTGACTGACCGACACCGCTTCGATGCCGTAGCGGTTGAAGAGCTCCGCGCTCATTTCCAGCACACGCTGTTGGTTGGTTTGCCGCACGCCGCCTACCTTGGTCTTCTTCTGCTGCCGAGAGGCCACCATGGTACTCGATGACACAGCGCCCACTCGCGCGTCCAGCTGTTCGGAATTCTCGGACATGCCTGATTGCACCGCACCCAAGTTCTCATAGTATGATCGTACTATCCACATGCTGATAGTGCCCGGCTGGCGCAAACCAGCGAGGCCGAGCAAGACTTGCTGGACGCCCACCGCACCACACTCGCTTCATTTGCAACGAAACAGAACCTGCATGAACTCGTAACGGCCAGACGAATCCGTCATCGCCCCACAAAGAGGGCGAGCGACTTCCCAACAACGTAGGGGGACGCAGAATGAATTCGACATCGCGCTCGAGCATTCAGATGTTTGGGGCCTGTATTTGTACTAGAACCGTGCCGGCTGCAGGCAACCTGCAGCGAACGAAGCGAAGGGGACGGACGTGACGACCCAGAAAGCGGTAGTCGTCGGTGGCGGATTCGCAGGTCTGACGGCGGGATACGAGCTGCGCAAAGCGGGTTGGGAAGTGACGTTGCTCGAAGCCTCGGATGAGGTCGGCGGTCGCGTGCGCACGGTTCGCAAGCAGGGATACACCTTCGATACCGGTGCGACGCAGATGTCCAGCGGCTATCGGGAGTATCTGGCATTGCTGGATGAACTGGGCATGGAGGGGCAGATGTTCGAATCGAGCCCGCATGTGGGGCTCCTGCGCCACGGGCGCGTCCACGTCATCGATGGACGCAGCATGATGTCCGGCGCGCTGACCTCGGCATTGAGCGTGCGCAGCAAGTTCGTGCTGTTGAATACGATTCGGGACGCGATGGCCGTGGAGCCGCCCATCGATGTCGTCGATGTCAGTCGATCGCACGTCGCGGATACCGAGTCGGCGGCAGAGTATGCAAAGCGCCGTCTGAATCCTGAACTGTACGATGTATTGGTGGACGCCCTGATTCGTACCTACGTCATGAACCGAGGCGATCGTGTGTCCGCGCTGGAGTGGTTCTCGGCACTGAAGAATCTCGGCGGCGAGAAGCTTCTCAGCTTGCGCGGCGGCAACGATGTATTGCCCAAGGCGCTCGCCAAGCACTTCGACGTGCGTCTGAACACACGGGTCATCGGGATCGACAACGTAGGGCCAGGCGTTGAGGTCAAAGCCATCGATGCTGGCGGAACATCCTTTACGCTCTCCGCCGATGCATGCGTCCTCGCGACGCGGTTGACGGAAGCGGTAGCGCTCTACTCGCCGGCGCGTGAGCTTGCGGGCTCACTGGCCGAAAAGCTCGAATACAACCGCGCGTGGGTGGTGCAACTCGGCTACCGCAAGAAGCCGCAGACCGAAGCCTGCGGCGTACTGCTGGGAACCGTGGAGCAACCCGAAATCACGTTGCTATGGCTGGAGCACAACAAGAACAACGACCGTGCACCGCAGGGTCACTCGCTGTTCTCGGTGTATTCCGACGAAGCGGCGAACGACGAGTGGTACGGGAAGAGCGACGAAGAACTGGTGCGGCTGGCGAGCGGCTTCGTCGAACGCCTGTTCCCGGAGGTGAAGGGACAGCAGGATGCAACGCTCGTCACGCGTTGGCCTCTGGCGATCCCCAATCCCGCCCCGGGCGTGTACAAGTTGTTGTTTGCGATGAAGCAGCGCTTGAACCCTGCCGACCCGGTGCAGCTGGCGGGCGACTACTTCACCTGCACGGGCCAGAATTCGGCGATCTACTACGGCAAGCGCGCGGCCGAGAACATAATCGAACATCAGTCATCGCACAGTGCGATGCGTAGACACGGCTGAGCGAGGTCAGCCCACCGATGAAACTGTATACGACCGACAATTCAGAGCTGCTGGAAATTGCCTCCATTCGTCCCGATGGCCGCAACCTGATCGTCGAAGGCACGATCATGGGCGCGATGCCCATCCGCGCGATCGTCAAACCGGCGGAGATCCGGGCCGCGTTGGGACAGATGTCGTTCAAAACGAAATTACATGCCTTCGGCATGCTACTGCGAGGCTCGCGCTAGTCACTGCGAGCCACGTTCAAGAGAGAGAGTGAGTGAGTATGAGCAGCGTCAAATTCGATTATCGCCAGGGCTTCGTCGCTTACCCGGACGGTCGCTCCGGGCCCCACGGCGCAAAGGCTCCGTACATCGACTACGGCACGACTTCTCCCGATCCGAAGCGCTACTACTCGAAGGCAGAGGCGGATCTCGAGTGGCAGCACGTGTGGATGAAAACCTGGGCGTTCGCAGGCCTTGCGCAAGACATTCCGAACGTCGGCGACTATCTGCGCTACAACCTCGGCAAGGAATCCTTCATCGTCGTGCGCTCCGCGCCCGGCGAGAAGGGCCTCAAGGCGTTCTACAACGTATGCGCGCATCGCGGTAACCGCATCGTGCACAACGATTTCGGTCATACGAACAACAACTGCTTCACCTGCGATTTCCACGGCTGGAAATACAACCTCGACGGCACCAATCGCGAGATCCGCGACGAGATCATCTTCCGCCCCGAAGTGGTCTGCGACCGTCCGGGTCTCGTTCCCGTCAGTGTCGATGTCTGGAACAGCCTGATCTTCGTCAATCCCGATCCGCAGCCGCGCCTCACGCTGCTCGAACATCTGGACGTCATGCCCGAGCACCTGAAGAACTACGACTTCTCGAAGCTGCGCGTGCTGCGCGATCTCGAGTTCTGCTGGGAAGCGAACTGGAAGACGGCGTTCGAGGCGTTCATCGAGTTCTATCACGCCGATGACGTGCATCCCGAAGCCATTCCCGTCAGCGAGATGCTCGAGACGCAGTACGACCTGTACAAGAACGGCTTGTCGCGCATGATCATTCCGCAGGGCTACGTGACGAGCCGCTTCGAAGACCGCGACACGGTCAACGACATGCTCAAGCTGTTCGTCACGGTGTACGGTGGAAATCCGGATGATTACAAGCACCTGAAGGGGTACGAGTACAAGAAGGCGCTCATCGATACGAAGCGCAAGTGGGGCAGGAAGCACGGCTACGCGTTCTTCGACAAGCTCACCGACGACCAGATCGCCGATGACTGGAACTACTCGCCGTTCCCCAACATGACGATCAACGTCTTCGCCGATTCGGTGTTGCTGCAGATCTTCCGCCCGCACGCGACCGATCCGCGCAAGAGCTGGTACAACGCCATCACGCTCTGCTTGCCGGTGAGCGACGATGTCACACCCGTGATCGATCTGAATGCCTTCGGTCCGGAGAGCTTCGGCCCCAAGGGCTGGAAGGGCGAAGACCGCCCCGCGCGCTTCATGCCCAAAGAGCTGGCCGAGTTCGGCTATCTACTGGCGCAGGACGTACGCCGCGTGCCGGAAGTACAGAAGGGCATCGAGTCCGAATGCTTCAGAGGCTCGCGCTTGTCCGAATCGGAGATTCGTGCGCGGCACTACCTGGCTGAGGTCGATCGTCTGATTGGCCGGCGGCCGCGGTGAGAATGATGTAGACAGCTATGCCCTGTGATCGGTGCGCGGCTGCAGAATAAATCCAATCCCACCCTGCCCGCGCAGCACATCGGTACGCAGACGCTCGCGGCAACCGACAGCTCATCTGCTTCTTCCGCCACGGATGCGTCGAGCTCGAGTGCCTCGCTTGCTCACATCGCAGTGGCGCATTGATTGCTCGTAGCCGCCGACGATCGCTGTATCGCGCGCAGTCCGATCTCCGAGAACGGCATACTGATCGCCAGGCAACCCCATCGGAGCGTCTGCGATGCAGGGAACCTGCGGTTTTCGCCTACACTTTCGCTTCTGGATTCACTCTTTGATGGCCGTTTTTGGAGGACTCATGAAGGTACAACTCTTGGCTGCGGTTCTGTCCGCCTCGTGCTGCATGGCTGCGTACGGTGCTGACACCTATACGGTGGACAACAAACACACGAGCGCGACGTTTTCGTTCAAGCACCTGGGCTTCTCGACCTTCCACGGCAAGTTTCCCGCAACCAGCGGGACGATCGTGCTCGACCGTGCACAGAAGAGCGGCAGCGCGGACATCACCTTCGAGATCAAGAGCGTTGCTACGGGGGTGGCGAAGTTTGACGAGCATCTGCGCAGCGCAGAGTTCTTCGATGCCGATAAGTTTCCAAAGGCAACCTTCAAAGCCAGCAAGTTCACCTTCACCGGCGATGCGCCCAGCGCGATCACGGGCGATCTCACCATCAAGGACAAGACCCGGCCCGTGACGCTGCAGATCACGGGGTTCAAGTGTGGCGACCACCCGATGGCGAAGGTCCCCGCCTGCGGGGCCGATGCCACAGCCAAGATCAAGCGCTCCGACTTCGGGTTGGAGAAGTACGTGCCGGCCGTGAGCGACGAAATCACGCTCGCGATCGAAGTCGAAGCAATGAAGCAGTGATGGACGCACGCCGACCTGTCCGTCGCGGACAGGTCGAGCGTCACTGCCCAGGGACGGGCAGGCACTCCATGATCTCTACGGAGTCGCCGGGAAAGATCGTGAAGTGCGGATGATTTTCGAACAGCCGCGCGGCCGCATCGTGTGTCTCGGCGCGCACCAGCGCATACGCTGTCATGTTGTTCCTGATGTCGTCGATGCCGGCGCGGGATGCACGTTTCGTTTTCCCGAGCGGCGTGCCGTGATCGATGATGGCGGCGTGATTCTGCTCGATCCACTCCTCCCAAGCCTTGATGCCGGCGGACTGCCGCTCGCGGCGCTTGGCTTCATCCAGCGTGTTCCACTGGGATTTCTCCAGGGCTGATGCGGTGCCGATGAAGATGGCGAGAAAGTTCTTCATGAAATTGCTCCGGTCGCTACGCGGGTGAAGGGTCTTCACCGAACTTCCCTGCCAGATCCTCCATGGGGATCATGAAAGTCTGTTCCAGCATCGCGCCTGCATCGACGATCACGGTCGGTGAGTTGTCGGCGACCGCCGCCTCTTCTTCGGCGCGTGCCGGCTTCGCTCGGCGGGGCGAGCCATCCCAGCTGCGAATGATCTGCAACGCCGGCTCTGGCTCGAGCGGCTCACAATAGAAGTATCCCTGCGCGAAATCGCAACCCATGCGCTGCAGGTCCTGCGCGGCCGCATCGGTCTCGACGATCTCCGCTACCGACTTGAGGCCAAGGCTCGCTGCCATCTGCACGATCGCCGCAGCGATGGCGCTGTTGGCACGCTCGGAACCGCCGCGATCGACGAAAGGCCGATCGATCTTCACGTAGTCGAACGGGAACAGCTGCAGATAGCTCAGTGACGAGTACCCGGTGCCAAAGTCATCGAGCATCATTTCCACGCCCATGCCGTGCAAGCGATCCAGAATTTCGCGTGCGCCAACAGGATTGTTGATGAGGCCGCCCTCGGTCAGCTCGAACTTCAGCGAACCGGGCGGCGTCTCCGTCTCCTTGAGCACGTGCGCGACGAAGTCGCTGAACTCCGGGTCACGTAGGGCTGCCGCCGAGAGATTCATGCTGACGTAGAACTTTCTCTCGGCCGGCAGGCGCCGGCGCCATTCGGCCGCAAGCTTGCACACGCGCCAGACGGTCCAGCGCGTCAGGGGCATCATCAGGCCCACTTCTTCCGCCATCCCCAGAAATTTGTCGGGTGTCAACACACCCTCCACGGGATGATGCCAGCGCAACAAGGCTTCGACGCCCGCCGCACGTTTGGTGCGCAGATCGATGATCGGCTGGAAGAGCAGGTGCAGCTCGCGCCGCTCGATCGCCACGTGCAGATCGGCCTCGAGACTCACCAGGCTCGCAGCACTGCCCGCCATCGCCGGCTGATAGGCAACCGCGTTCGCACTTTCGTGCCGCTTCGCCACGGACAAGGCGATATCCGCTTCACGCACCGCTTCCTCTGCACGCTGCAGACCGGAGTCGATGCACGTGACGCCGACCCGCGCCGCGACGCTGAGCCGGTGCTTGCGCAGCTCGACCGGATCCTCCTGCAATGCGCGTTGCAGGAGCGCGGCAATATCGAGCGCGGAATCGGCCGTGTGCACATCGAACACCAGCACGGCGAACTGATCTCCGCTCCAGCGCGCGAGTACGCATTCGAGCGGTTCGGTGGCCTTTTGGAAGCGGCGTGCGGCCTGCACCACGAGCTCATCTCCGGCCGTGTGTCCCAGCGTGTCGTTGATGAGCTTGAAGCGATCGATGTTGATCAGCATGACCGCGATGCTCTGGCGGCGCCGCGTGCGCACGTCGCGCAAGGCGCGGTCGAGCTGATCCATGAAGTAGCGGCGATTCGGCAGGCCGGTGAACGCATCGTGGTAACGGGAGTGCTCGAAGCTCTGTTGCAGGGTTTCGCGCTGTTCGACCTCGGCCACGAGCTTGCGATTGGCTTCCTGCAATTGCCGCCGCGAGTGCGCGACCGCATCGCGCGCACGATGCAGGCTGTGCACGAGATCGTGCGTGGCAAACGCCAGCAGCCACGCAACGAACGCCAGCAATCCGATCGCGAATGCCAGCTCACGAGCGGGATACCAGCCGGTCTTGGGACGAATCGCGAGCTCGAGATAACCGTTCGGCAGCTCCTGTGCGAAGTCGGGCGGAATCCGCACGACGTTTGCGACTCCCTTGTCGAGCGCATCGATCCGCGTGCTGACGAAGACCCGCGGCGGCGTTCCGGAGGCATCGATCTTCGAGAGCGCGAAGTCGTACTCGGGATCGATGACGCGGCTCAGCTGCAAGCTCGACAGCAGTTGATCCAGCTCGGTGCGCGTGCCGTTCTGAACGGCGCGCTCTGCCAATGTCAGCAGCTGCTTCTCGATGGAGCGGCTGTAGCTCAGCACACGCTCCTGCGCCGTCGCGCGCATCTGCTCGGCACGCTCTTGCACGCTGAGCGCGATGAGCCTGCCGCCCGCCAGCACCACGACCAGCAGCACCATCACGGTGGGCAACCACTCCGATGTGTGTCGGAACCGCAAGCGCCGCTTGAACGAACCGAGTTTCATGGCTACCGACCCCGAGAACCGAGATACGCCGTGAACGCCAACGTCACCGTCACCTTCTCGCTCTCACCCGACTCCAGGTAATCGCCGACGAGTTGCAGCTCACCGCTCTTGAAGGTCTTGCCGATGCCGAAGAATCCTTCCTTGATATTGCTGACCGGCAACGTCACGCCGGGCTGCAGATTCAACACGACCGGGTCGGCGCTGCCCGTCGCGCCGCCGATGAAGAAATTGACGTACGGTGCGTACACATCGACGCGTCCCGTGGTCAGCTCGGTGCCGATGTTGCCGCCGACCGAGTTCGCATACGACAGCGTGGTCGACAACCGCGGCGACCAGAGATAGGACAGGGTCAGCTTCGGCAGATTGCCGTGCGAGGTATCGACCTCGATCTGCCGGCTTTCGAGTTGGGCGGACAAGTGGGTGCCGAAGCTCTGACTCACCCCCAGCGCCGCGACTCCATAGTTGAAATCACGGCCATCCTCATCGCCATCGCCTGCGTTCAGTTCTCCGAATACGCCGAAGCGCGACGCACCGGGCTGGCCGAAGAGCATGGAGCCGCGAACGGAGCCGAAGGTCCACTTCGAGTCCGCGATGAACTGGTGTTCGGCACCGAGACCGAACACCGTATCGGGCGTGAAGTAGTGCAACCAGCTGAGCGAACCGCCCCCACCCTCGTCGACGTCGACGAGCTTCGCGCCATTCGCGGTGAGCGTGAGCTTGTCCGGCGGCCGTGCATCGATCTCGGCCGCCATGAGCTGCACGGGCACGAGGGTCGATGCCGCAAGAGAAAACGCGCAGAGGAGTCTCGGCCAGTATGTCATCGTCGCTGCACCAGGGTTGGGTTGGAAACGGTTGCGTTCGCGGCCTCTGCGATCTGCACTGTGGCGGTGATGGCGGTGTTCTCGCTCACCGCTGTGCGGGCGACCGGCAGGAACGTGACCACGAACAGTTGTTGCTCTTCTCCTGGTAGCGGCGAGGCGGAGCTCGTCACCTGATAAATCCGGGGCGCAATTTCGACGTGCATCTTGCGGCGACCGGTGAGTCCCGGCTCCCACCAGCGCGCCGGCATTCCGGCGAGCGACAACAGTTGCGTCGCATCGACATCCTTCTCGATGCCGGCAAACAGCATGGCGGCCGGTTTGTTGAATGCCAGCACGCGACCCTGCGAGTCGATGACGATCGCTGCCTGGCCCGTGACATCCAGCGCTGCCCGCACCGTGAACTCATCCGTCTTGTCTTCGATGACCACGAGCGCGAAGCGCCGCTCCTTCTGGATCACGTGTTGCACGCGGACTTCGGTTGCGCGCAGCCGATCGCCGACCTGGATGATGCTCAGCGGCGTCACGCCGCCCGACTCGGCGATCAACTGCTGCACGACGTCCGGATAAGAAAAGCGCACCGTTTCGAACAGCCCGCGGCCATTCGCGGGCGGAGCGGAACACACCGTGGCCACCTGCTCGCTCGCGCAGACGATGCGCAGCGTGTCGGTATCGACCAGGATCGTGGGATACGGCAACTCCTCGATCAGTGTCGCCCAGAACTCCTGACCGCGCTCCGCTTCCGCGCGGGCGACATCGACGTGTGAATGCAGACGCTCGAAGATCGTTCCGAGATATTCCGCGGCCAGCGCACAGGCAAACACGAGAATCGCGAAGACCTGCAGCAGCACGATGTAATAACCGGACGGCGCATAGAAGCCGCGGAATGGCGCACTCGCAGCGCTGTTGCCGTCGAGCACCGCCGCAAGCCATGCGCCTGCGAGATTCAGACCCGGCGCGTACCAGCGCAATTCCGGAGATTGCGCGAGCGCGACGGCGCCGACGACGACGATCGCCAACAGCGCCATCAGGTACGGCCGCCAGCGCGACAGGAAAATGGAGCCGACCACCGGCAAGGCGAACACCATCAGGAAAGCCGGGTTCTGCAGACCGCCGGCGTTCATCCAGATGAAGCCCACGACGAGCACGCCCACGACGTGCAACGTCGTCAACAACGGCCGCCGCTCGCGCGCGCGTAGCGGGCGTCGCTGCAGAGTGAAAGCAATGTGAATCGCACCGAGCACCAGCAGCCCCAGTGCCACCGCGACGAAATCGACGTCGAAGCCGCTCAGCAACCACGGCATGGCGGTCGCGAGTAACGTCGCAAAGATCGTCAACAGCCACGTGTCGTCCAGCAGATGGACGCGTGGATCGCTCCACTCGCGCGCGGGCAGAACTTGCGTCGCATCCGGCGTGATCACCTGAGCACCGTATTGGTAGATGGCGTGGTGCTGTCAGCGGCCACGATGACCCCGCGGGCATCGAAGTTGTTGCCTTCCAGGAACGGCTGCGAGCGGACGATCTTGCCGTCCTGCGACTTGAAGTCGATGACCTTCAATGCGAGTGCGCGCGGACGCACGACGTTGTTGCCGCGCAGGATCGGCGAATCGCCGATCACGTCGATGCCGTTGAACTTCGGCTCGATGATGGTGTTGTCGATCGCCGAGCTCGGGCTCGTGCCGACGACGAAGGCAAGCCCGTAGCCGCTGTTGTGGACGCGGTTGCCCTGTACGAGCGCATCGGCTGATCCTTTCAGCATGATGCCGTAGGCGGCAAGGCCCGCGAGTTCGTTACCTTCGATGACACTGCCGCGTGAGTTCTCGGCGACGATGCCCATCGCTGCGCCGCCGTTGACGCGGTTGCCGCGCAGCACGGCGCCGGTGCCCATCAACTGGATCGCCGCCTCCTGCGAATCGATCAGCTCGTTGCGTTCCAATGCGACCGACACATTTGCGGCCAGGACACCGATGCGTTCCTTCGTGAAGCGGTTGTCGCGGATATTGATGGCGGCGCCGCGCGAATCCGGCTCACCCCGCACCGCCCAGATGCCCGCATCGCGATTCGCGTTGAATTCATTCTTCACCACGCTCGTGTTCTTGTTGGAACCCGCAAAGCGCACGCCAACCCGGTTGTTCACGAAGCGGTTGCGCTCGAGCAGGACTTCGCTCGCATTCTCGGCCACGTCGACGCCGACATCGCACGATTGGATCGTGGTCGATTGCAGGCGGAATTTCCCCGCGCGCAACAGCACCCCGGCGCCCTTGCAGTTGCGGATGCGCAATCCCTCGATGGAGGCGTTCGGACCAGCGACGTCGAGCACAGGACCATTCGGCAGCGCGGCGCCATCGATCTCTGCATTCGGTTCCGCAGCCACGAGGCGCACGCCACCTGCGCTCACGAGCGGCGGCAATGCGGTGGCGATCGTGATCTTCGGCACGCGTACCGAGATCGTTGCGCGGCCTTTGGCCGCAGCGGCGATGAACAGCGCCTCGCGCAGGGTGCCGGCACCGCGATCCGCGCCGCTCGTTACGTTGATCGCGGCGGTATCCTCGGCGCGTCCGGGCTTCGCCTGGCGCGACTGATACCAATAACCAATCGCCACGAACACGCCGATCAGCACGAATACCGCGATCGAAATGACCGAGCGGCGGTTAATGGCCATGCGCACCTCCGGCCTGCTGCAATACGAACACGGCGTGCCACGAACGCCCGACTGCGCGCCGCCCGAAGACTGCGTCGACCGGTGTCGATAGCAATGTGACGAGTGCAACGGCAGACCACGCGAGCGCGGGCGGCAGTCGGCGCAGGTGCGGCAGCAACCGCGTCTTGAATGGCGCAGGATCCACGCCTGTCATGGTCCGCAACTCGAGTCCCGCGCGTGAGAACAGATCCAGGTACACGTTTCTCTCGCGCGCTCGGAACACACTCGTATCGCAGTGCTTTGCGATGCATGCGGGCGCGGCTTCCAGCAACACCATGCGACCGCCCGGCGCCAGGTGTTCCGTCATCCGTTGCACGGCGGCGGCCAGCGCATCGGGGTCGAGGATGTGCTGCAGCACCGTCACTCCCAGCACGAGATCGAACTTCTCACCCGCATCCAGTTGCGCCAGATCCTGAACCAGGAAGCGGCAACGCGGCGCGAGCCCGCTCGCATCGGCGCGCCGTTTGGCCTCGGCAATCATCGTGGGACTCAAGTCCATGCCGGTCACGACGGCACCGCGCGCAGCCAGCAATGTGCTCCAGCGCCCCACACCACAACCGACATCGAGCACGCGCGTGCCGGGCTTGATGTCGAACCACGGCTCGAGCGCGAGACGTTGACAGAAATCGATCATGCGGTTGTAGAACTCGGGCATGCCGTACGAGCACACCGCCGCGAGGCCGTCGCCTTGCGCCGCAAAGCGCCGTGCGCGGTCCTCCCAATACGTGTTCGGCAGATAACAGTCCGGTGCCGGTACGCCGCGCACGCTCATGAAGCTCTCCGTATCAATTCTTTCTTCTCCTGCAACGGCAGCGACGTGCTGGCGCTCGGCATCGGTTCGTAGTGGTCGCGATAGACGCGCCGTCCCCACAACTTCATCGTGATCCAGTTCGCATAACCCACCGTCATCGGCGCGATGTGCGTGAGCGCGTAGAACAGATACAGCGGCACGATCGGGGCGATGTAAGCGCGTTCGGCTTTGGGCACGACGGTGAACAGCGCCAGCACGCCGAGTGCGAGATAACTGCCGATCGCCGCCATGAAGTACGCGGGGTTGATCAGCGTGTTGCGCGGCAACACGTTGGCGAGAAACAAATTGTCGAAGCCGCTGAAGAAGCTCAGGACCAGCAACAACGCGCTCACGATCTTGAGCACGTGCATGACGAGCGAGAGCCCGCCGAGATACACCACGAAGTGATACATCGCGAAGGGCGTGCGCTTGGCTATGCGCCAGACCTTGCCGAAGCGCTCCGTGTACACCTTCACCAGGCCGTAGTACCAACCGACGCGCTGCGAGAACCAGCGGCGCACGTTGCCGGGGCCTTCGGTGCTCACCACGAGGCGACCGTCGTAGTAGATGCGTTCGCCGTGACTCAGGATGATCAGGCCGTTCTCGAGATCCTCGGCGTACACCGACAGCGAATGCTCCGCGAGCGCGCGCTCCAGTGCCACCCGGCGGTAGCACGACACACCGGAGGTGATGCTGTAGTCCGCGAGGCTTTCCCGCCCGATGCGGAACGCGAGCGCGTATTCGAATGCTTGAAAGCGCGCGAGGAAGCCATCCGGCTCGATCATGATTCGCGGACACACCGCCGCCGCGCCCGACTGCTGGAAATCGCGCACGAAACGCTCCAGATCGATGCGACTGCCGGCATCGCGTCCGCGAATACGAATGTCCGGGTCGACGACCAGCACCGTTTCGATGTGCTGCGGCAGGCGCTCGAGCAAGCGGCGCAAGGCACCGGGCTTGCGCCGATTCACACCGTCATCGAAGCAACGCCAGCCGGCCTGACGCAAGCGCCGCACGGTGTTGTCGGTCGAACCGTCACTGATGAGCCACACGCGATCGCGATAGGCTGCAAACGCGTCCATGAACTCATCGAGCAGCGGCTCGAGGTTGTAGATGG
>DATELY010000181.1:0-3933 GCA_035276085.1 Steroidobacteraceae bacterium
TGGAATTTCTACCTCGGGAAGCAGCGGCATCGGACTCTCCACACCGCTGACGGCCCACACGGCTTGATGTCGGTCGCCGCTCAAGCTGGCGAATGCCCCGGCCGCGGCCAGCGCGTTGAGCGTGCGACGATCCAGCTGAGCACGCTCCACCAGGACTTGCATGCTCGTGAACCGGGCCTGCCTGCGAGCAGTGACAATCCGCTCTGCTGCCGCTTGGGACAATCCCTTCACCAACCGCAGGCCCAGGCGCAGCGCTGGCTGTTCGTCGTCGCGACGCTCCAACGCGCAATCCCAGGTGCTGTGCTGCACATCCACCGCGCGAACTTCAACACCGTGACGCCGTGCGTCCTGCACGAGTTGTGCGGGCGCATAGAAGCCCATGGGCTGACTGTTGAGCAACGCTGCGGTGAACACGGCGGGGTGATGGCATTTCAACCAGGCTGAGACGTAGACCAGCAGTGCAAAGCTCGCTGAATGCGACTCCGGGAAGCCATATTCGCCGAAACCCAGGATCTGCTTGTAGATCTGCTGCGCGAACTCCTCCGAATAACCTCGGGCACGCATGCCTTCGGTGAGGCGCTTCTGAAACGGTTCCAGTCCACCTTTGCGCTTCCATGCGGCCATGGCGCGACGCAGGCGATCGGCTTCGCCGGCAGTAAAGCCGGCGGCCACGATGGCGAGCTTCATCACCTGCTCCTGGAAGATCGGCACGCCGAGCGTGCGCTTCAGCACTTGTTCGACGGCTGGACTCGGATAGGTAACCGGCTCTTCCTTCTGCCGTCGACGCAAATACGGATGCACCATGTCGCCTTGAATGGGACCCGGACGGACGATCGCGACTTCGATCACGAGGTCGTAATAATTCCGCGGCCGCAACCGCGGCAGCATCGACATCTGCGCCCGCGACTCGATCTGGAAGACGCCGATCGTGTCTGCTTTGCAGATCATGTCGTAAACCGCTTCATCGTTCGGGGGGATCGATGCCACGGTGTACTCGAGGCCGTGAAAGTCGCGCAGCAGATCGAAGCTGCGACGCACTGCCGTCAACATCCCCAGCGCGAGCACGTCGACTTTGAGCAGGCCCAGCTCATCGAGGTCGTCCTTGTCCCACTGGATGACCGTGCGCTCGGGCATGCTCGCGTTCTCCACGGGCACCAGCTCCGCCAGCGGCCCACGCGAGATGACGAACCCGCCCACGTGCTGCGAGAGATGACGCGGGAACCCGATCAGCTCGCTCACCAACGTGATGACGCGCCGGATGAGCGGATTGTCCGGATCGAATCCCGCTTCACGGATCCGGGTCTCGTTCGGCGCACCGTAGTCCCACCATTGCATCGTGCGTGCGAGCCGATCCACCTGCAGCGCATCCATACCCATCGCCTTGCCCACATCGCGAATGGCGCTGCGCGCGTGATACGTGATGACGGTGGCCGCAATGGCCGCGCGATCACGGCTGTACTTTTTATATACGTACTGAATGACGTCCTCGCGCCGCTCATGCTCGAAGTCGACATCGATGTCCGGCGGCTCGTTGCGTTCGCGGGAGATGAAGCGTTCGAACAGCACATCCATGTGGACAGGATCGACATCCGTGATACCGAGACAAAAGCACACCACCGAGTTCGCGGCCGAGCCTCTGCCCTGGCACAGGATGCGCTCGCCTCTGGCGTAGCTCACGATGTCGTGCACGGTCAGAAAGAAGGGCTCGTATTTCAAATCGGCGATGAGCGCGAGCTCATGCTCGATCGTTTCACGCACCTTTTCTGAGGGGCCGCCTGGCCAACGACGACGCATACCTTGCTCCGTGAGCTGGCGCAGCCAGGTCGTGGGCGTCTCTCCGGCGGGAACGATCTCCTCGGGATACTCGTAGCGCAACTCGTTGAGAGAGAAGTGACAGTGCGCGGCGATAGCCAGCGATTCCTGCAGTAATGCGGGCGGATACAGCCGCTGCAGGCGTTCGATGCGACGCAAGTGTCGCTCGCCGTTCGGGAATAACGCGAGTCCTGCTTGTTGTATCGGGATGCCGAGACGAATAGCCGTCACGGTGTCTTGCAAGGCTCTGCGTCCGCGCACATGCATGTGGACATCGCCGCTGGCAACGAGCGGTATCTGCAGATCCGCACCCACTGCTTGCAATCGCTGGAGCCGCTTGCGGTCGTTGCCACTCGTCAGCAATTCCACGGCGATCCACGTGCGCTCGGGAAAAGCCGATTGGAGGCGCCGAGCTTGAGTCACATCGGGATCAGCTGCGGGCAACCACAGCGCGAGACACTCCGTCAAGTAACTGAGCAAGCCTGCTTCGTTGTCGAACACATCGCGCCAGTCGAGCCGATAAGTGCCCTTCTCTGCCGCCCGCCGTCCTTGCGTGATCAAACGACAGAGCTGGCCATACCCCTTGCGGCTCGTCGCGAGCAGCACACAGCGCAAGCCATCCGAGAACTGGAATTCGCTTCCTATGATGAGCTTGAGCTCATGCTCTTTGGCGGCAGCATGCGCACGCACCACACCCGCCACCGAACATTCATCAGTGATGGCCAGCGCCTGGTAGCCGAGCTGCACGGCACGTTCGACCAATTCCTCAGGTCGCGAGGCGCCGCGCAGGAAGCTGAAATGGGTGAGGCAGTGAAGCTCGGCGTACATGGCTGGTTACGGGCAACGGGCTACGGTAACGGCCAGAAGGATGCCGGCCTCTCTGGCCGTAACCCGTAGCCCGTTTGCTGTCTGCTATCCATAGATCCCATGCAAGAACCACTGCTTCGATCTGCGCTCACGATAGATCCATACGTGCAGACCTTGCGGTGTCGCGGCCATGTAGTAATCCCGGCAAATGTCATTACCGTCCCACCAGCCGCTTTCAATGCGCTCGGGGCCCTGCAGCAGATTCAGCCTGCCTTCGAACTGCGGCCAACTGCGTTGGGCATGTAGGCGTTGCGGTTGCGGGAGCAGCCAGAAAGGACGTGGAAGTGCGTTGGCCAGCTGGCTCGCTGGTTGGCTGGCCAGAGGCTTCTTGCGCTTACGGCTTACGACAGGCTCATCGACTCGCGAGGCAAACTCGGGACGATGATCGGAAACGCACTGCAGGCTATACACCGCATCGGCACCCAGGCGAGCCCGCAAGCGTTCGATCAAGCGCGTCAATGCTTGTGGCGCCGCTTGCGTCGGGTCCGACAGCAACCGATGTGAGATCGTTTCCATTTCCAATGGCCAGAGCGGACCGGAACGCAGGCGTGCAGCGATCACCGGCGCTGGCAGCTCGAGGCGTTCCATGCGCTCGGCCAGCACTGCGAGAGCGTGTTTTGCATCCGCCATCGGCCTCACGAAGCGCAGCACGACGCGCGTGGAGGGTTGTTCGCGATGTCGTAATCTCAGCTCCAACGACTGCACGCCCGATTGGTGTGGACGCAAGAAGCTCTCCAACGACTGGAACAGCGGTTCCAGCTGCAACAGCAGCGCTTCGTGACCTTCGATATCGAGCTCGAAATCGCGATGCATGCAGAAACGCTCGCGGGCGATGAAGGCACGTTGCGGCTGCGCCGCTCGACCCAACAGCTGATCCAACTGCAACAACAATTGCGGACCAAACCGGCGTGCGAAACCCTCCCGGGGCAACCGAAGACAATCGCCAATGCATTGCACGCCCATGGCGTGCAGCGTCTCCACCACATCATCGGGCCACCGTAGCGTGCCGATGGAAATCGCGCTCAGCGCAGCCGGCAGTTGCGAACGCTGCAAACACACATAGGGCTGACCAGTGCGACTCAACACGAGCGCCGCACTGGGGGTTGGCGCTACCGACAGCACGGCTTGCACACCTTTTGATTGCAAGCCAGTCACGATCAGCGCTTGCAAGCTGTCCAAGCCGCCGAAGAGCTTCAAACTTCCTTTGATCTCCAGCAGCAACGCATCCGGCGCTTCGAGCGTTACCTTGGGCGT
>DATELY010000182.1:0-3908 GCA_035276085.1 Steroidobacteraceae bacterium
TGCGGGAGATCTGCACGTCCGGTTCGATGAGCGGGTTGTGGAAACGGGGTTAAGGCAAGGGTACTCGGGCACCGCCAAACGAAAGGGGCGGCAACAGACAAACCGAACCTAATGCTACCGCGCCACAACTCGACTCTACCGACCGCCGCCTGACGCGGTCGGCGATAGTCGACCCTGAGCCGACGTTCGAGCCGTCAGGGCCTCAACGTCCGGTACACAGCGTCTAACGGCCATTTGCTCTCAAACTGCCCGGGCCGTTTGTCACTTCCGAATCGTTTTCGAACGAGCCTCTTTGTAGTGCGGCGCCAGTTCGGATGTTCTCGAACTATCGGTTATGCGGACCTGTATTCCCGAGATGCGAGCCACAAGTCCACTCGACGCCGTGCCCCCGGGTCATTGGGGCTTGTATTCAAGAACCTTGAACATCCGAACTACTGCTTTGCGATCCCCTTGAAGGATGGTCACACGCGCTTCCTGAAGTGCGCGCGTTGGTGTGAGTTGACGCAGAGCCAATGCCATGAACGTTTCCATGTCGCACGCTATCCGCACGTCGACTGGCAGTGTGCTGGGCCCAGAGCGCGGCAGCAGTGTCCCGTCGTTGACCTGCACATGGAAGACCTCCGCACCGACCTCGAACTCGTACAACTCGTGCAAGCCAGCACTTGACGCGGGATCACTCGCTCCCGCCAGACAGAGTGCGATGAGTTCAGCGCGCGCGCTCGACGCATCGATGCGCTCATCGATCGGAAGAGTCAACCCCCAAAGTCCAAGTTCGATCAACGGCTTACGCAGTCGTTCGCCCGCTTCCGTTAGCTCGTAAGCTGGTGCGGGAGGGAGCGTGGACAGCACAATCTGTTGAATGACACCGCTCTCCACCAACATGGCGAGTCGCTCTGACAATCGATTTGTGCCCATGGCAGGAAGAACAGCCAAAAGATCCTTGAACCTTTTAGGGCCCAGCAAAAGCTCACGGACCACGAGCAGTGTCCAGCGGTCGCCCAACACGTCCAGTGCACGAGCCATAGGGCAAAGCTGACCGTAAGTCTTGTTCGACATATTTAATGAGTTACCTTAGCGGCCGCGCGAAGCCGATTGGAGTGGCGGTGTCGAAGAGACCCCGCAGTCTGGATATTCTCGCTGCGTTCACCAGGCTCCTTCATTGGCGCAGTTAGTTAGAGCCCACCAGTTTCTTGATTCGCTACGCTCGAGCACGCAAGCGCCGGGTCCGGAACGTGCCCCAGCCACTCGAAACAAGCGTCTTCAGAAAGGCCGACAGACCGCTTTCGTTGGGGCGAGGCTCCCCACCCTTGGCGATTTGCTTCACCTGCAGGGTATACCAGAGAACTTCCATAATGCCCATACGATCCACCGACTTAATGCCCGTCGTGATCGGGCGTACGCTCTGCTTTGCCGCGCGTCAAACAAGATGAGAGCAGCGCGTCAATCAGGATGAGAGTACGGGCGTTGCGGCAGCGGTGGAGGGCGTAGCCCGGAACCGCTGCCGCAACGCCGCGCCGAGGAGTCCGTCCCGCTGCCGGGGTGCCTTGTCGGTGGTCGCGGTAAATCGGGTATGAACAGCTCTTCCATGTAGCGAAGGGAGGCTGAGTTGCCCGGCCGACACATCAACGACCATCAGATGAGGCTCTACATGAAGTACAGACTCAAGGAGGGGCCGCCCCAAGCGGCTGCGCGCGCTGGGTTCAGCGCCGCTACGGGCTATCGCATCGAAGAGGATCCGCGATTGCCATCGCAGAAGAAGGCCCCGCGCGGGCGTCGCCGGGCCGATCCCCTGGCCGCGATCTTTGACACCGAGATCGTGCCACTGCTCCAGTCCGCTCCCGGCATCCGGCCGATAGCCGTACTGGACGAGATGCTTCGGCGCCATCCCGACCTCCCGGGCAACGTGCGCCGCACACTGGAGCGCCGTATTCGCGACTGGCGCGCACTCCATGGTGAGGAGCATGACGTCATGTTCCGTCAGGTACACCAGCCCGGTCAGCTAGGCTTGTCCGACTTCACAGAGATGGACAGCCTGGGCGTCACCGTGGCGGGTGTCACGCTGGACCACCGCCTCTATCACTTCCGGCTGGCCTGCTCGGGCTTTGAGCACGCTCACGTCATTCTCGGCGGCGAGAGCTATGTCGCGCTCGCCGAAGGGCTGCAGAACGCTATCTGGGCACTCGGGGGCGCGCCGCGCGAGCACCGCAGCGACAGCCTGTCGGCGGCGTTCCGCAATCTCGATGCCGACGCGCGCAAGGATCTGACCACGCGTTACGATGCGCTGTGCGCCCACTACGGCATGCAGCCCACACGCAACAACCGTGGCGTCGCCCACGAGAACGGCTCCATCGAGAGCCCTCATGGCCACCTCAAGAGCGCAGTGCGTGATGCGTTGCTTCTGCGCGGCAGTCACGACTTCGACGATCTCGGTTCCTATCGCCGCTTCATCGACGAGATCGTCGGTCGAATCAACGCGCGTAATGGCAAACGCATTGAGGTCGAGCGGGCACTGCTTCAGCCGCTTCCGGTCCAGCGTACGTGCGACTACGAGGAAACGCGCGTGTACGTCACGACCACCTGCGGTTTCGTACTGCGCAAGGTGTTCTATACCGTCCCGTCACGGCTGATCGGCCATCACCTGCGCGTACGGCTGTACGACGACCGGCTGGAACTGTTCCTGGGCGGCACGGCCCTGATGACACTGCAGCGCGGCCGCGCGGGTCCCAATGGCAAGCACGGCCACGTCATCAACTACCGGCACGTCATCCACGCGCTGCGCCGCAAGCCCATGGCGCTGCTCAACCTGGTCTACCGCGATCAGGTCTTTCCGCGCGAGGCCTATCGCCTGAGCTTCGATCGCCTGCTCGAACAGCTCCCGGAGCGCCAGGCATGCAGGACCATGGTTGAACTGCTCAGCCTGGCCCACGAGCACAACTGCGAAGCCCAACTGGCCGAGGCGCTGCAGCAGTGCCTGGACGATGGACAGTTACCCGATCTCGACGCACTATGTTCGCGCTTCGAAGCGAAGCCGACGAGCAGCATGCCGGAGGTGAACATCCAGCTCGCCGCGCTGAGCGACTACGAAGCCCTGCTTGACATGGCAACGGAGGTGGCAGCATGAGTCTCGACATCGACGTCACCCGCCTGTCGCTGTTGCTCAACGATTTGCGGCTGCCCGCCATCAAGCAGATCTGGTCCAGTTTTGCCGAGCGATCCGACGCGGAAGGCTGGCCGGCAGCACGCCTGCTGATGGCGCTGGCTGAACACGAGATCGCCGAGCGCGATCGACGCCGGGTCGAACGTCACCTCAAGGACGCAAAGCTGCTGCCGGGCAAGACGCTGGAGAACTTCGATTTCGACGCAGTGCCGATGGTGTCCCGCGCGCACGTCTCGGCGCTTTGCGCTGGCGATGGCTGGTTGCGTAACGGCACCAACCTGATTCTTCTGGGACCGAGTGGGGGTGGCAAGTCGCACTTGTCGTCGGCCATTGGACTGAGCCTGCTGGAGAAGGGCTGGAAGGTCCTGTTTGCGCGTACCACCGACCTCGTGCAGCGGTTGCAGGTCGCGCGCCGCGAGCTCGCTCTGGAATCCGCCATCAACCGGCTGGATCGCTTCGATTTGGTCGTCCTCGACGATTTCGCCTATGTCAGCAAGGATCAGGCCGAGACGTCGGTCCTGTTCGAGCTCATCAGCGCCAGATATGAGCGCCGTTCTCTTTGCATAACAGCAAATCAACCGTTCGGCGAATGGGACAAGGTCTTCCCCGACCGGGCCATGACGGTGGCCGCCGTCGACCGGCTGGTCCATCACTCGACCATCTTTGAGCTGAACGTCGAAAGCTACCGTCGCCGTACTGCCCTGCAGCGCAAGCAGCAGGGACCGGGACGCCCGGCCAGTAGAGCGACACC
>DATELY010000183.1:0-25523 GCA_035276085.1 Steroidobacteraceae bacterium
ACAGAAAGGTCACGAAGAACAACGAGAAGACGATGAGGTCTCCGACGATGAACATCCACACGCCGAGCTCACCCGGTACGTGACCGACGGCGTTGTCCCGACTCATCCGCGATTCGATGGCGATTTCACTTTCACTCATGATTTCCCGTTGGCTTCCTGGGCGACGACCGGCGCACCACCGCGTCGACACGACCGTACTGAGATTTCCGATCGCGAGCGTCTCGCAGCGTGTTTGACGGGCCATGCGTCGCTGCAAGCCGATGCTCGAGCACTCCACTCGCTTGACCAACCTGCCGCGTCAGGGGGTTTGCAGCTACACGCTTGACGTCGTTGAGCGGAAATCTCGCATGAGGCGCACGGCGATCAGCCGTTCGCCGCCACAGTCTCCAGCTGCGGCAAGTACCGCGCCACGCAGTCGGCCAGTAGCTCGGCATCGATCGGTTTGGTGAGATAGTCATCCATCCCTGCGGCACGACACTCGCGCTCCGCGCCGATCATTGCATGTGCCGTCAGGGCTACGATCGGAATGTGCTTGCCAGGGGATTCCATGCGACGGATCTCGCGTGTCGCAGCGTAACCATCGAGCTCCGGCATCTGGCAATCCATCAAGATCAGATCGTACTGCCCCGATTGCCAGGCCTTGATTGCGACGCGTCCATTTGCCACGACATCCACCCGGTAGCGCAAGCGCTCGAGGAGTCGGCGCGCGACCTTCTGATTGACGGGGTTGTCTTCGGCGAGCAGCACGCGATATCGACCGTGTGCTCTGGATGCGGCACTTGCATTCTTGGAGCTTCCCACCTCGGGCGCCTCCGGATGGTTCGCAGATTCGCTGCTCGCTGTGCCGAACACCGCAGTGAACCAGAACGTGGAACCGACGCCGGGTGTGCTGCTCACGCCCACTTGTCCACCCATCAGCTCGACCAGCTTGCGGGCGATCGACAGACCCAGTCCCGTGCCGCCGAACCGGCGCGTCGTGGACGCATCGACCTGACTGAACGGCTTGAAGAGGGCGTCGATGCCTGCGGCTTCGATGCCAATGCCCGTGTCGCGCACCTCGCACCGAACCTCGATCTCGGCATCGTTCTGCGACAGCAACACGAACTCGATGCCCACCGCGCCTGCCTGCGTGAACTTGATGGCGTTGCCGCCGAGGTTGAGCAACACCTGACGCAAACGGCCGGCATCGCCCTGGACGATGATCGGCAGCCGCGAGTCGACCTGCACCGTGAGCTCCAGTCCTTTCGCACGCGCCTGAATGGCAAGCAGCCGCACGACGTCTGACAGCATCGCGCGCGCATCGAAGTCGAGCCGTTCCACGCGCAGCTCGCCCGCCTCCACTTTGGAGAAGTCCAGAATGTCATTGATGATGGTCAACAAGGCCTCGCCGCTCGTGCGCATCGTTTGCACGTAGTCGCGCTGCACCGGATCGAGCGGCGTGTCGAGCAGGAGTGTGGTCATACCGATCACGCCATTCATCGGCGTGCGGATCTCATGACTCATGTTCGCGAGGAACTCGCTCTTCGCGCGGCTGGCAGCCGCTGCGGCTGCGGTGGCTTCGATGAGCGCCTGCTGCTGACCCCGTTTTTCGGTGACGTCCTGCAGGCAGCCCGACATCCAGGTGGGCGTTCCCTCTGCATCCCGCTCGGCCGCTCCGCGCAAATGCAGCCAGCGCCACTCGCCGCCGAAGCTGCGCATGCGGATCTCGCAATCGTAGGGCGCTGCACCCTCGAGGTGCTGGACCGCAAGAGCGTGCAGGCGCGCGTAGTCCGCTGGATGAGTGAGCTGCTCGAACGTGAACTGTGCGGGCGAGAACTCATGGTTGGAGTAGCCCAACATTTCGTAGACGCGCGGCGCAAACCACAACTCATTCGTGCGCAGGTCCAGTTCCCACAGCCCATCGCTCGTGCCGCGCACCGCGCGGGCAAACCGTGCCTCTGCCTGTCGACGCTCCAGCTCAGCCTGCTTGCTGGCGTGGATGTCCTGCGCGACGCCGCGAACATGCCGCGGACGTCCGTACGCGTCGCGTTCCACAGTCCAGTGGTGTGCTCTCCAGCGATACTGCCCATCCACATCCAACATCCGCACTTCGTGATAGCAGGGCTGGGTGCCGGCGAGTTGACGATCCACACACTCACGCATGCCTGCCGCATCGTCGGGATGGCAGCAGTCGTAGAGAGTCGAGTCATCCAGCGAGAACGTCACGCTGCCATTCTCGTCGAGCTTCACTTCGGGCCGTGACGCCAGTGTTTGGAGCACCGCGCCATCGATGAAATCGAGTGTTTCCGTCCGGCTCGCCACATCGATTTCCCAGGTGAAGAATCGAGCCGCGTGCGACGCCGCTCGCAGACGACGCTGATACGCCGCTTGCTTCTGTTCGAGTTGCTTCAGATCGGTGATGTCGACCACGACGGCGTGCATGCCACTCGACTCCTCCCTGCCATAGGATCGCAACCAGCGCCAGGCCCCGTCCGTGCGACGCACGCGATAGCTTGTGGTGAACGTCCGGGGCGTGGTCGGTGGGTCGGTATTTACCAACGACCTGTCCTTCGGTAGGACCGCGCGCAGGTCGTCGGGATGAATGAGATCCGCCCATTCCCGAAAACTCAGTTGCCGGCGGCCATCACACACGCCGAGCAACTCCGCGACCGGATCCGACAGCTCGCTGAAGCCCGTCCTGCTGTTGTACTTGACCGTTCCCGCGCCGGCGCCCCGCAGGCAATGCTCGAGTTGAGTCAGTCGATTGCGCAGCTCGTCGCGCTGGGCACGTGTGCGCAGGACGCTCCAACAGGCGCCTGCAAAAACAGACACACCGATTGCAATCGCTAACAGGAACCAGACCATGCAATCCGCCCGCCCTAGCCAAATTTCCAGGTAGTCCGCAGTCTCTTCCGTGCCGTAGGCCGAAAACCGGCGTGTCCGCCTGTCACTCGCCGTCGATTGCTCCTTGTTCAAGCGTCATCGGCAGCGCGAGGAGAAGCTGAACCCTGGAGGCGAGGATTGAGTATCTGCCTCATCGCCCGATGCGCGAGCTGTCTCAGCTCACACTTCGCAGCGGCCTCCCCCGCCTGGCGCGGAACCCGACCCGCGACTGATTGCTTATGTTCGATAGTGTCGTCAGGGAGAGCCGTACGGACCTGCCAGACGCAGCTGCCACAGCCACGGCACGGTGTCGGCATTTCGACAACGGGAGGGTACCCGTGACCTCATCTTCGCAACTGATCGACTCTGTTGCCAATACGACTGCGCACAAGGATCGCGACGCTCTGGATCGCGCGATCGCACGACTGCTGCTGCGGTTCCTGGAAGCCGATTCGGTTTCGATCTTTCGCCTGCGCGATGACGACGGTGCCGTGCGGATTGCCCGTCGCACGGTGATGAGCGACGCGAATCAAGACGGCGACGAGGGTGGTGGAGAGGACGCGCCGGCCACGCTGCCCACCATCGATGAAGTGCCTGCCTGGCGACGGTGCATCCAGCGACGCGAGATGACACAGCACACCGATGCGAGCGGCCGCACCCTCACTGTGTTTGCCATTGAGGGCGAGCACGACGTGATCGGGCTATTGGAAATCGTCACCCGCAGTGCGCTCAGGTCACGCGATGGAGGCCTGGTGAGCGGCATCCTGCGCATCATGAAGAATCACGTCGCGCTGCTGGACTACGGCGAGCGCGACACGTTGACCGGATTGTTCAATCGCAAAGTCTTCGACAGCAGCTTCGAGAAGTTGCGCGCACGCATGCGGCGCGAGGATGCGCAGCGCGCGGAGAAGATCGACGGCGGAGCGGCACCGCGCACGGCTGCACCGGAACCGAGCTGGCTCGCGATCGCGGACATCGATAGCTTCAAGTCCATCAACGACACCTACGGACACTTGTTCGGCGACGAGGTCCTGCTGCTGGTCGCACAGCTGATGAAGAAGAGCTTCCGCGGTGGCGACCTGTTGTTCCGCTTCGGGGGCGAGGAATTCGTCATCGTGCTGGAGCGCGCGAGTCCCGCGGGAGCCGCCATCGCCTTCGAGCGCTTGCGCACCGAGATCGAATCGTTCAAGTTTCCGCAGGTCGAAGCGGTGACGCTGAGCCTCGGCTACACGCGCATCGATCCGCACGAAGCATCGACCACCTGCATCGAGCGCGCGGACGCTGCGCTGTACTTCGCCAAGCATCATGGGCGGAACAACGTCTGCAGCTACGAAGCGCTGGTCGCAAGTGGCGAGCTGCAGCCGAAGTCGGCGCCGGACAAAGACATCGAGCTGTTCTGAGCTCGAAAACGCGACAGCTGATCAATGGGGGGATCATGATCCGACACCGATTACGTGCCCGCACGTGCCTCGTTGCGGCGCTGCTCTTCGCTGCGTCGACCGCGGGCTTGCAGGCACAGCCACCCGGTCTCACGACGAAGGTACTGTTGAAGACGACCTACTCGGACGATGCAGCGAAGGATGCGCTGGTGTTGAGTGCCGAGCTGGCGCCGCTGGCGAGCACCGGTCGCCACATTCATCCGGGCGATGAATACGGCACCGTGTTGGAAGGCGAGCTGGAAGTGCAGGTGGAAGGCCAGGCTCCGCGTCGGATCAAGGCCGGGGAGGCGTATCACAACGCAAAGGGCGTGGTACACGAGACGCGCAATCCCACTCAATCGACGACGCGACTGCTGAGCACGTTCATCGTCGACAAGGGACAGCCGGTGATTCAGCCGGTGAAGTAGAGGTGGAGCTGCCCCCACCCCAACCTCTGATGTGCAGGGAAGCACGAATGCCGCGGGCGCAGGGATGCGCAGGAGCGGCCCCGCTTCGCAGGGGAGGGAGCCGGAGTAATCGCGCTGTAGCTCCGCTCCCTCCCCTGCGAAGTGGGGGAGGGTTGGGGTGGGGGCAAACACCGCCGCAATTCAGCTCTACGCGCTCTTGGCTTCCAACAGAGACTTCAGCGGCACCGACTCATCCACCAGCACGGCGGGCGATGGCTTCACGCGCTCCGCGATCAGTCGCTTTGCCAGCATGAAATCCTGCGCACGGCTGACCGTGTCGACCGAAATCAACGCGCCCTCGCGCAGGTAGAACACGCTGAACGATGCCGTGCTCATGTCGCCGCGGACGACGTACTGATCGTAGCCTTCGGACAACCCCACCATCTGCAGCTTCAGGTCGTATTGATCGGACCAGAACCAGGGGAGCGCGTTGTATGGCGTGGGCTTGCCACAGATGGCCGCCGCGCAGACGCGCGCCTGCTCGGTTGCGTTGGGGACAGATTCCAGGCGCAACCGCTTGCCGGGATAGAACTCGTTCAAGTGATTGGAGCAGTCGCCGATCGCATGGATGCTCGGATCGGCGGTGCGGGTGAACTGATCGACGACGATGCCGTTGGACACCGGCAAGCCGGCTGCTTCGGCGAGCTCCGTGTTCGGTATCAAACCGATGCCGACGATGATGAGATCGGCCGGCAAGCGCGTGCCATCGGCCAACACGACCGTGTTGACACGGGGATCGCCCTCGAAGGCATGCACGCCGATGCCCGTGCGAATATCGACACCGTGCCCACGATGCACGCGTTCATAGAACGCCGACAGCTCCGGCGTGGTCACGCGCGCCAGCACCCGGGGCAGCGCTTCCACCAACGTCACTTGCAGTTCTTTCTTACGTCCAACGGCCGCAGCTTCCAACCCGATGTAGCCGCCACCGATGATCACGAGCTTGCCGCCCGGAACGAATTGCTGCTTGAGCTTCAGGATGTCATCGATGGTACGGACGTAGTGCACGTTCGGATGTTCGGCACCGGGCAGCGACAGGCGACGCGCACGTCCACCGGTTGCCAGCACCAGATGCTCATACGGAACCGTCGTGCCATCGAACAACCGCAGCACGCGCGCGTCGCGGTCGATCGCTTCCACGCCGATGCCGAAGCGGCAATCCACGGTGTGTTTCGCATAGGCGGCAGCGGATTTGATGGTCAGCGACTCGAGTGTCGCTTCGCCAGCCAGGAAGGTTTTCGACAGCGGTGGACGACGATACGGTGCATAAGTCTCATCGCCGATCAGCGTGATCGGGCCCGCATAGCCGGCTGAACGCAGGTAGCCGGTGACATCGGCACCCGCCTGGCCAGCCCCCACGATTACGACACCACCACCCGGAATGGACGCGCTCAAATGACCTCCCGTGACTGCCACTCAACTCCATCGTCCCCTCCCCTGCGCAGCGGGGGAGGGTTGGGGTGGGGGCAAGCGGCAGCGACTCTGGCTGACAGACCCCCATCCTGTCCTGCCCCCGCTGCGCAAGGGAAGGGACGCTCTCGACTGCTCTCGGTGACATTTGACCGCCTCAACGCAGTCGCTATCGATTCACCACCAACGCAGCGACGAACTGATTCACCGGCATCTGCTCCACCTTCGCACGATCGGCGAACAGATTCTTGATCGCCGTCGTCTGTTGCGGCGAGAAGTGCGCAGCTACCGCCGACTCGAACTTCCTGATCAACAGTGGCACACCTTCGGTGCGCCGTTTGCGATGCCCGACTGGATAATCCACGCACACGCGTTCGGTCGACGTGCCATCCCTGAAGAACACCTGCACGGCGTTGCCGATGTAGCGCTTGTCGGGCACGGAGTACTCTTCGGTGAACTTCGGATTTTCGCGCACTTCCATCTTCGCTCGCAGCTCGTCGATACGCGGATCGCCGGCGACACCGTCTTCGTAGTCCTCTGCCGTGATGCGCCCGAAGAGCAGCGCGATCGCGACGATGTACTGAATGCAGTGGTCGCGATCGGCAGGGTTGGCGAGCGGACCGACCTTGTCGATGATGCGGAGCGCGGATTCCTGCGTCTCGATGACCACCTTGGCGATGTCCCGCTCGCGATCCTTCACGTGCGCATGCAGAGCGATCGCCGCCTCCGCCGCCGTCTGGGCGTGGAACTCGGCGGGGAAGGAAATCTTGAACAGGATGTTCTCCATCACATAGCTGCCGAAGCGCTGGGAATAGGACAATGGTCTGCCCTTCAGCAGCACATCCTGAAATCCCCACATCTTCGCCGTGAGTGCCGAGGGATAGCCCATCTCGCCATTCGACGCGATCAATGCATGGCGCACGCCGCGACTCGTGGCGTCTCCCGCGGCCCAGCTCTTGCGCGAGCCGGTGTTCGGAGCCTGGCGATAGGCCCGCAGCGCACCGCCATCGATGAAGGCATTCGATACCGCGTTGATGACCTGATCGCGCGTAGCGCCGAGCAACGCCGTTGTCACGGCCGTGGAGGCAATACGAACGAGCAAGACATGATCGAGGCCGACGCGATTGAAACTGTTCTCGAGCGCCGTGACTCCCTGGATTTCATGCGCTTTGATCATCGCCGTCAGCACATCGCGCACCAGCGGACCACTCTTGCCTTGCAAGCTGGCCTTGCGCGCCAGGTAATCCGTGATGGCGAGGATCGCGCCCAGATTATCCGAGGGGTGACTCCACTCAGCCGCGAGCCAGGTGTCGTTGAAGTCGAGCCAGCGAATCATCGTGCCGATGTTGAACGCGGCTTGCACCGGGTCGAGCTCGTACGAGGTACCCGGCACCCGTGCTCCACCGGCCATCGTGGCGCCCGGCACGACCGGCCCCAGAAGTTTCGTGCACGCTGGATGCTTCAGTGCCTGAAAGCCGCACGCGAGCGAATCCATCAAGCAGTGATACGCGGTCTCGTACGCGAGCTCGCTGTCGATCTGAGCGGACAACGCATAGTCAGCGATATCGACCAGCACACGGTCGGGTTCCGGTCGCTTGGCGGACTTGGTGTCGAGGGCGGTCATGGAGAAGTCAACGGGCGACGGGCTACAGGTGACGGCCAGAAAGGATTTTGATCTGGCCGTGGCCCGTTGACCGTAGCCCGCATGCTGCTTAGGTACGCTTATCGATTGGCACGAACTTGAGATTCTCCGGCCCGGTGTAGTTCGCGCTCGGGCGGATGATCTTGCCGTCGATGCGCTGCTCGATGACGTGCGCCGACCAGCCGCTCGTGCGTGCAATCACGAACAGCGGAGTGAACATGGCAGTGGGCACGCCCATCAGGTGATAGGACACGGCCGAGAACCAATCCAGGTTCGGGAACATGTTCTTCACTTCCCTCATCACCCGCTCGAGACGCTCGGCGATCGAATACATCTTCATGTCGCCAGCGGACTCGCCGAGCTTGCGCGCGACTTCCTTGATGACCTGGTTGCGCGGATCGGAGATCGTGTACACCGGATGACCGAAGCCGATGATGACTTCCTTGTTGCCGACGCGCTTGCGAATGTCCTCGTCGGCTTCATTCGGAGAGTCGTAACGCTTCTGGATCTCGAACGCGACTTCATTGGCGCCGCCATGCTTCGGTCCGCGCAGCGCACCGATCGCGCCGGTGATGCATGAATAGATGTCGGCACCGGTGCCGGCAATGACACGGCCGGTGAACGTCGAGGCGTTGAACTCGTGCTCTGCGTACAGGACCAGTGAGGTGTGCATCGCACGCACCCATTCCGTCGAAGGCTTCTTCCCGTGCAGCAGATGCAGGAAGTGACCGCCGATCGAGTCATCGTCGGTTTCGACTTCGATGCGCTTGCCGGAGTGGCTGTAGTGATACCAGTACGTGAGCATCGAGCCCAGGCTCGCGATCAGCCGATCGGCGATGTCGCGCGCGCCCGCGATGTTGTGATCTTCCTTTTCAGGCAACACGCAGCCGAGCACGGAGGTGCCCGTACGCAGCACATCCATCGGATGGCTCGACGGCGGCAGTTGCTCGAGCGCCGCCTTTACGGCCGCGGGCAGTCCGCGCAGCGCAAACAACTTCGCCTTGTACGCCTTCAGCTCGGAGCGCGTCGGCAGCTTGCCGTGGATCAACAGGTACGCGATTTCTTCGAATTCGCACTGCTCGGCGACATCGAGAATGTCGTAACCGCGGTAGTGCAGATCGTTGCCGCTGCGACCGACGGTACACAGCGCCGTATTGCCGGCGGCGACGCCGGACAATGCAACCGACTTCTTTGGCTTGGGCCCTGCTGCTGCCTCGCTCATTTCTTTACTCCCGCGCTCTTCTCAGATGCAAACAAATCGTCGAGTTTCTGCTCGTACGAGTGATAGTCGAGATACTTGTACAGATCCGCGCGCGTCTGCATGAGCTCGACAGCGTTCTTCTGCGTGCCGTCGCGGCGGATCGTCTCGTATACCTTCAGCGCAGCCGCGTTCATCGCGCGATACGCCGAACAGCAGAAGAGCACGATGTCGACACCAACGGAGCCGAGCTCCTGGCACGTGTACAACGGCGTGTGGCCGAATTCGGTGATGTTGGCCAGGATGGGCACGCGTACCGCGTCCTTGAACTTGCGGTACATCGCGAGTTCCGTCATCGCCTCGGGGAAGATCATGTCGGCGCCAGCTTCGACGCAGGCAACAGCGCGTTCGATTGCCTTGTCGATGCCCTCCACCGCGAGCGCATCGGTGCGCGCCATGATCACGAATCGATCGTCGGTGCGAGCATCGACCGCAGCCTTCACGCGATCGACCATCTCGGCCTGGCTCACGATTTCCTTGCCAGGACGGTGTCCGCAGCGCTTGGTCTGCACCTGATCTTCGATGTGCATGCCGGCGGCACCGGCCTTCGTGAAGGACTTCACCGTGCGCGCAATGTTGAATGCGCCGCCCCAACCCGTGTCGGCATCGACCAGCAGCGGCAACGAGCAGGCATCGGTGATGCGACGGATATCGATCAACACATCGTCCATCGTGCTGATGCCGAGATCCGGGATGCCGAGCGAGTTGGCGGCGACACCACCGCCGGAGAGATACACAGCCTTGAAACCGGTGGCTTCGGCCATGCGGGCTGCGTACGCGGTAATGGCTCCGACGACCTGCAGCGGCGTCTCTGCGTTGAGCGCGGCGCGAAAGCGAGCGCCGGGTGAACTTGTCGATGAACTCATGCGGAACCTGTCGATGTCAGCGGCGAAATCAATTTCCGGTGAAACGCGGCGGCCTCTTGTCGAAGAAAGCGCTTACGCCCTCGCGAAAATCAGTGCTATCGAGGCAGCGCGTCTGAGCCTCGGTCTCATCGCTCAAGGTGGTCGCCAGATCCACGGTCGTGGCGCGACGCACGTTGCGCTTGAGCCCTGCAAGACTCAGCGGTGCGGCTTCCGCGAGTCGTTGGGCCCATTCGCTTGCCGACGCGAGGACTTGATCGTCGTCGACCAGACGATTGGCGAGTCCCAGCTGCAGGCAGCGCTCGGCCGGAATCTTGTCGCCCGACATGGCCACCTCGAAGGCCACCCGAGGCCCCAGCGCTTGCGTAATTTGCCACGTCACACCGCCATCGGGCACGAGTCCCAGACGCGCGAACGGCACCTGAAAAAACGCCGTGCGGCCCATGACGACCACGTCGCAAGCCAGCACGTATCCCAAGGCAATGCCGGTGGCAAAGCCATGCACGGCAGCCACGACCGGCTTCGGCATTTGCGCAATCGTCAGAATGCTGGGGTTGTACTGCTCGCTCAGCTGGCGAGCCACTTTGACGCCGAGGTTCTCTCCGCTGCTCGTGGAACGCAGATCGGCGCCGGCAGAAAACGCCCGCCCGGCACCGGTCAGCACGACGGCCCGAACCGCGCTGTCGGCGGTTGCCTTTTGCAGCGCTTGCAACACGCCGAACCGCAGACTGTCATCGAAGGCATTGAGTGCATCCGGACGATTCAACGTTACGGTCGCAACGTTCTCTTTGATGTCGTACAGCACTGCCTCGGCCATGAACCCTCGCTGGAGCGGGATGCGGGAGGTCACCGGTCGCGGCGCCCGCAGCCCTGCAATTTGGGGGTCGCTATCTTAGGGGACGAGCCGTGCCCTGCCTATGCCTTCGTGAGGTACGAAGTCTGCCGGCGCGGCATGCGCTTGCCTGTTAGCTGGCTGGCTCGTCGGCTGGCCAGAAGCCTCCCAGAATCTTCCGGCCAGCAAGCCAGCTCGCAAGCTGGCCGTCCTGCACATGACTAGGAACGAAACAACCGCGAGTACTGCGTTTCGTGTAGGGCGCTGCCCACCGCGAGGCGCACGGTGGCGATGCCGATCGCGTCGTCCGATGTTGCGGCAGCTTGCTGCAGCAATGCGGGAATGCGCGCAGCCACTCGATGCAGGATGCGCTGGCCCGCGGTCTGCCCCAGCGGCACCAGTTTGACGGCGGCAAGCGTCTGATTTTCGACCCAGGTCCACGCGTACGCGGTCAGCGCCTGATCGAGTGCGATGCCCCAGTGAACCGAGGCCAGCGCGAAGGCCGTGGCGTAAGCAGTCGCGCGTTCCGCCTGCAGTTGTTCCAGCACCAACCGCCGCGACGCCGACAACTCGAACTCGCCCAGGAGTTTTGTCAGCGCGGCGCCAAGGTGGCGATCCTCGGCACGCAACTCGTCGGTCTCGCGGCTGGCAATCAACAGCACACTCCAGCGCGAGACGTCACTCGCCGCATCTTGCGACCACGCGTCATGCAGGCGCGCGAGCACGGGCAGATCGAGCGTTGCCAACGCGGCACTCGCAACCCCTGCAATCCACTCGAGCGCACTGCCCTCATCGCGCACCCAACCCGCGTGCACCGCATGCTCGAGCCCTTGCGAGAAGTGAAACGCGCCGATGGGCAGCGCTGGACTGGCCAGCTGGAGCAGGCGCAGTAATGCAGGTGCATCAGCCATGCGAATGGCCGTGCCCACCATGGAAGTGGTATGTCACACCGGCTGATCCGCTGTAAGCCCCCGCTTCCGGCTCGAACGCGGCCCGCTCAACGGCCACGCTCAAACCCAGTCCACGCACCATGTCATCGAGCACGTGATCGTGCAGATAACGCACCCAGCCGCTGCCGATCTGCAAGGGCACATGGCGATTGCCCAAGTGGTAGCTGACACGCGCGAGGGTGGACGCGTCGGAAGAATGCACGGTGGACACCTCCTCCTCTGCCGCGATGATCGCAATGATGCGGCCGTCGTCGGCTTCGAGCAGATCGCCGCCACGCAGCACCGTACCGCGCTCCAGGAACAAGCCCACTTCCTCGCCCGTGTTGAGGCGCGTACGCAGCCGGCTTTTGGTGCGGGAATCGTAGGGAAGCGTGAGCTGCAGGTGGGGAGCCCGCCCGGATTGAGCTCTCTTCAAAACATTGATCATGCGGCGGTCGGACACTCGAGGAACTCGCCGCAGTATCGAGGGCTCACCGTGATGGACGCAATCCCGAGCTCGGCAAAGAAAGATTCAGTGTCGTGTAACAACTGCTCATCGAGCATCACAGGAGGGCTCGCGAGCGAGCTGGCTTGCTGGCCAGAAGGTCCCGCCAGGCTTCTGGCCAGCCGACCAGCAAGCTAACTAGCGCCATACCACGGTCTGAAATCAGCTGTTACAGGACCACTAATGCGCCGCGTCCGCAGTCGCTGGCTCGGCGTCCGTTGCAGACTGGGTTGCAGCCGCTCGGAACTCGGTCGGTGTGACGCCGACCGACCTCCGGAACTGGCGCGCGAAATACGAAGGGTCGGTGAATCCGACCATTGCGCCGACTTCATTGACGGGAATACGGGGATTGGCGAGCAGGCGCTTCGCGTTGGTGAAGCGGCAGTTGTTCAGATAGTCGCGAAAACTCACGCCGCACACGGAATGGAACGAGCGGCTGAAACTGAAGGCCGACATGTCGAGCGACCGTGCCAGTTCCGTTTCGGAAATCGCGGACGCATAGTTCTTGCCGATGAACGCGAGCACTGACTGCAGCTTTTGCTTCCTGCCATCCAGCGCTCGATAGCGCACCTCCGTGGGAACAACGGCGGCTTGAACCGCACTCTGACGTTGCGATTGAGCCCGGCGCGCTGCAAGCACAGGACACAACCGGTCCAGACACCGGGCTACTTCCGCGGCGGTAACGGGCTTCGTAAGAACGTCGAAGATTCGCGAGCGCAGCGCCCAGAGCAACAGGTCGGTGGAATGCTGCTCGATCGCCATGAGAAGGGGTACGGAGCTGTACCTGGCTTTCGTGTGCGCAACGAGCCTCAGATTCTCCGTATCCGGAAAAGCGATATCGAAACACACCGCGTCGACCGCCGGAGCCAGCTCGAGCGTGGCCCACACATGGGCCGCGGATACCGACCGGACGAGACACCTCCTTGTGAACTCCGCCGGGCAATCGGAACGACCCGATGCGTCGTTCAGAGAAACCCACAACAGTTCGATCTGCGACATGATGCTTGTGTGCCAATGGAGCCTCGAGCTTACGTCGCTCGATTGCGTCGAACGTGATCGCGATCACTTCCGTGCAGTGAAGCGCGCGCAGCATTTCCAGCCAATCTGACGCACATCACACTCGATTCCAAGCTCGACAAGAAGCTTCCAGTCAACTGCAAGACTGTCCTATCTGCAGCGGCAACTCTCCATGAAAGTGCACTCACCAACCCGCGCTGTGCGGGAGCTTGGTGGGAACCCGGCCCATCACATTCGGGTGTTCAGCAATTACCTTGGAGAGAAAGCAATGAAGTCCTTAAAACAAGCCGTACTGGCTTTCATGCGTGAGGAAGAAGGGTTGACCGCAGTCGAGTACGCGGTTGCCGGTGGCGTGATCGTCGTCGGCTTGGTTGGCGCGTTCAAGCTGTTGGGCGGCAAGGTGAAGGGCATCATCGACTGGATCACGGGCGAGCTGGTTGTTCCGGCGTAAGCCGCGAAGTCTGATCGGAGCTCGACCGCTCATGCCCGTTGCAGTGAACATGCAGACAGCCGCGTTGATCGTGTACGTCGTGAGCGTCGCGCTCATCGATGCACGAACGCATCGCATCCCGAACGTGCTTTCGGGTGCCGCACTCGCAGCTGCGCTCACGTTGCAGTCAGCGACGGGGGCCGTTGGACTCAGCAACGCGCTGCTGGGCATGGCGGCCGGGCTCCTGATCTTTCTGCCCTTCTACATCCTGCGTGCCTTCGGTGCCGGCGATGTCAAAGCCATGAGCGTCGTCGGTGCGTTCCTGGGCCTCGAATCGACATTGGCCGCAGCGGCAGCGACGCTCATCGCCGGTTCAATCATCGGCATCGGCTTCATGATCAGGACCGCGCCGAACGCATCGAGCGTGATGTTTCGGCTGCTCGGCCTGATGAGCGCTCCGTTGTCGACGCTGCGCATCAATAAACGAGATGCCTACCAACGTTTCCCTTACGGAGTGGCCATTGCGGTCGGTACGACGGCAGTCGTGATGTGCAATGGACACCTGCCCTTCATTGGGTGACGCCATGGCAGCGAACTCTCTTACCCCTTCTGATGACATGCACGCGAGCAGCACGGCGCCTCGTCCAGAAAGCCTTGCCGCAACGGGAATCGCGACCACTGCACTACTTGATCTGACGGAAAAGCACTTGTTCGAGGGTGGCGTGTTGACGTTGCGCGAGCTCGTGCAGCGGATGGCGCTCGCCGGGCGACTCGTCGAAGAACTACTCGCGCTCTTGCGGCGTGAAGGTCGCGTCGAAGTGCGCGCGCAAACGTCCGGCGATTCCAGCTTGCGTTTCGGATTGACCGAACGGGGCCGCGGCAGCGCGCTCGCTGCATTGGCGTCGAGCGGTTACGTCGGCGCCGTGCCGATCACCGCGGACTGCTATGCGGCTCTCGTGCGCAAACAGAGTGTGCGCGCTCATCGCATCACCCGCTTGGAGATGCTCAATCGGTTCTCGGACACGGTCATCGAACCAAAGATGCTCGACCGGCTGGGACCTGCCCTGAACTCGGGCAAGGCGATCTTTGTGTATGGCGAGCCCGGCACCGGTAAGACCTATATCACGCAACGTCTGGCGCGCTTGTTCGAAGACACGTGCCTCATTCCTCACGCGATCGCGATCGGCGACTCGGTCGTGCGGATCTTCGATCCCGCCGTTCACAGGTGCGTCAAATCTTCGGCCGCAAGCATGATGCTCAATGAAGGTCACGACCCGCGGTTCGTTCTGTGCCGACGGCCCGTGATCATCACCGGCGGCGAGCTCACTGCCGACGCGTTGGAAGTGCAATATGACGTGGCGACACGGCAATACCGCGCACCGCTGCAGCTGAAGGCAAACGGCGGCGTTTTCATTCTCGATGATCTGGGCCGTCAGCGAGTTGAGCCGCAAGCGGTGCTGAATCGCTGGATCGTGCCGATGGAAGAAGGGATCGACTACTTGACCCTTCAATCCGGGCAGCACTTCTCCATGCCATTCGATGTGGTGCTGGTCTTCTCGACGAATCTTGCGCCGACGGAATTGGTCGATGACGCCTTCCTGCGCCGCATTGGCTACAAGATCCGGTTCGAGTCGTTGCAGGAACCGCAATACCACGCCGTATGGCGTGGTGTGTGCGAGTACTACGACCTCACCTACGAACCTGCCGTGTGTCAATACGTCATCGACCGATGGCACCGCCCGACAGCGACTGCGCTGCTGCCATGCCATCCGCGTGACCTCGTTCGAATGGCGCTCGACTACGCCACTTACCTGCAACTGGACGTGAAGCTCAGCCGCGAATCGCTGGACTGGGCCTGGAACAACTATTTCGTGACGACACGTGCGCTGTCGGTCTGACGACCGCGCCCTCTGGAGTACATCATGAAGAACCGTGGATTGTTGATGGTGCTGTTGTCGCTCGTGTTGGGCGTCGGCGCCGCCTGGGCTGCGAAGCAATGGGTGGAGCAGCGGGCGCGGGCGATGGAGAACAAGGATCCGGGCGAGTCGGTCATCGTCGCGGCGATGGAGATCCCATACGGCACCCGGGTCGAAGCACGACACGTCAAAGCGATCACTGTCGCGACGGGCACGCCGCTGGGCGATCACTTCTCCACGGTCGAGGATATCGTCGGCACGGTTGCCACGCAGAAAGCGCTGTCCGGTGAAGTGCTGCTCAAGGAACGCTTCGCGAAGGGCGCCGGCAGCACATTGGCCGCACTCATTCGTCCCGACATGCGCGCGGTGACCGTGCGTGTGGACGACGTGATCGGCGTGGCCGGATTCCTCCTGCCGGGCAACAAGGTCGATGTGGTTGCCGCGCGCAAAGTGGACGAGCGCTCCATCAGCGAGACCATCCTCGAAGCACTCAACGTCCTCGCCGTCGATCAGACCGCAAGTCAGGACGCCAATCAGCCGGTCGTCGTGCGGGCGGTCACGCTGGAGATGACACCAAAACAAGCCGAAGTCCTGGTGCGAGCGCGGGAAGAAGGCCGCATCCAGCTCACGCTGCGTAATCCGAGCGACGAGACCGAGACATTGCTGGCGAAAGTCGAAGCGCCCGCAGCGCCGGCTCCTGTCGCCAAACCCGTGCGGCGCGCCGCACCGAAGCCGAGCCTACCCACCGTGATGATCATCCGTGGCACGCACATCGACAGTGCGAGCACCGGCACCTGATACCCAATCAAGCCTCCCATGAACAGGATCTATATGTACCGCTCAACTGGGCCTTTGTTACGCAGCTTGGTGGCTGGTTCGCTGATAGCGATGGCTCTCGCCGCACCGCTGTGCGCGCAGGAGAGCTCTGACCAGGTGATTCGGGCAGCGCGCAACACGAACCTGGCAGTGCCGCTTTACAAGAGCCGCATCGTGTCGGTGTCGACGCCCGTCAAGCGCGTGTCGATTGGCAACCCGGACATCGCCGATGTGCTGATCCTCGGATCAGACGAGCTCTACATCCTCGGCAAGGATCTCGGCACCACCAATGTCCTGCTCTGGGATCGCAACGACGTGCTCGTGAGTGCCCTGGCCGTTGCGGTCACCCACGATATCGACGGTCTCAAGCGACAGATCGAAGCGGCGCTGCCCAACGAGAAGATCGAGCTCACGAGCGCCCAGCGCAACATCGTGCTGTCGGGCCAGGTCAGCAGCGCGGTGAAGATGGATGCCGCCGTGCGTGTGGCGACGAGCTATCTCGAGCAGGCCGCCACGGCAAAAGAAAAGCTCATGTTCAAACAGGAGACTTCAAGCAGCTCGAAGCAGAGCGACAAGAAGGCCGGCGAGGTCATCAACCTCATGACGGTCGGCGGCGCGCAGCAGGTCATGCTGCAAGTGAAAGTCGCTGAGGTCCGTCGCGATGCTGCGCGCAATCTGAACGCCCAGATGCACGCGCTCAACAACAACGGCAAGTGGGTCGTCGGCGGTGTCAACGGCGGGGCCACGTTCCCCGATGCGCATTTCGAACCGGGTGACCTCCGCGTGCCGATTTTTGGTAACGGCACGAATGCGGCCGGCAATCCGATCGGCCCGGTGTTCGACGAATTTGCACCGAATGCCCAGTCGATCACCAACACGGGATTGTTCGGCAGCTTCCTGAGCAGCGAGTTCATGGCGAACGTCGTGCTCGACATCTATCAGCAGCGCGGACTCGCGAAGATCCTTGCAGAGCCCACGCTCACGACACTCACGGGACAGGAAGCGCAGTTCCTCTCGGGCGGCAGTTTCCCCATCCCCGTGTCGCAGGAGAACGGCCGGATCGGCATCGAGTTCAAGGATTTCGGCGTGAAACTGCTGTTCCAGCCGCTGATCCTCGATGACAACCGCGTCAATCTGAAGCTCAACATCAGCGTGAGCGAGTTGGCTGATTCCAGCTCGCTGATCCTGACTCCTGTCGGCACGCAGGCGGCGTTTGCGATTCCCTCGCTGAGCGAGCGACGCGCTGTGTCCACGGTCGAGCTCGCCGATGGCCAGACCATCGGCATCGCGGGACTGATGAACGAGAACATGCGCACTGCCGTAACCAAGTTTCCAGGGTTGGGAGACATTCCCATCCTGGGCCATCTGTTCCGCAGTCAAAGTTTCCAGAAGGGCGAAACCGAACTGATCATTCTGGTCACGCCGAAGCTGGCGAAGCCCATACCGCCGGGTCAGATCAAGCTGCCCACCGACGCGTTGGTCGAGCCGAGCGACATGGAGTTCTACCTGATGGGTCGCATCGAAGCGGGCAAGGCCAAGAAGAAGACAGAGTCCGCTGCATCCACACAGCCGAAAACGGAGGCCCCTGCGCAAGGCGGCACCGAAGGCGAATACGGTCACAAGCTTCCATAAAGGATCACTCCCATGAACTCCAAAACAACGTTCTCGATGCTCGCGCTGAGTGCCACCTTGATGGGCTGCGCAGACACACCGCACTCGGATGCGCACTACGGCGAAGCGGTGCGAGCCATGGTGCAAGCGCAGACTTATGACCCCGCCGCTGCAGCCAATCCGCCTGCCCTCGCACCCGAGGCCGGCGACGGTGAGCGCATCCGCAACGCGATCGAGGTCTATCGCAAGGACGTCGCGAAGGGCAATGAGGAGGTGAAGCAGTCGGTCATCTTCGAAGTGGGTCAGGAGTAGGAGGAATCCACGTGCCGCTCCCTCGCGCCAACGTTCGTGCATCGACACCATTCTCGGCCTCCCGCAAGCAACGCGGCGTCGTGGCCGTCATGGTCGCGATTGCAATGTTCTCGCTCATCCTCATCGCAGGCCTCGCGCTCGATTCCGGGCACATGATGCTGAACAAGACGCGGCTGCAGAACACGGCTGACGCGGCAGCGCTGTCCGCGGCGAAGGTGATCGATGAAACAGGCGACACGACGCTTGCGACAGCAGAGGCCATGCAGGCCTTCGCCAACAACGCCGCTGCGCTCGGCAACGCCGAGCTGGCAAAGGCGTACAGCAACGGCAGCGGCTCCATTCAAGTGACGGTCGAGTACTCCGCAACGCTGCCGCCGTTCACTCCGGGCGCAGCTGCCGGGCCCTATGTGCGTGTAACGGCGACCGGCTTCACGATGCCGGCCTGGCTGATCAACGTTGCGGGAATCACTCAGAAGACGGTATCGGCACAAGCGGTCGCGGGCCCACGCACGCTCAATGTCGGGAGCACGGCGTGCAACATTGCACCGATGATGGTGTGCGGTAGTCCCGCCCAGCCGAACTTGTGGGGTTACACGCTCAATGCCCCTGTCGTGCTGAAGTCAGGCTCGACCGGAGGTAACTGGGGCGTCGGTCCAGGAAACTTCCAGCTCGTCGACTTCGGCAGCGGCGCGAACACCGTGCGCCAGAACATGGCGGGCAGCTACAGCGCTTGTATCAACGGCGGCAGCACGATCCCGACTCAACCTGGCAACGAGGTCGGACCAGTCTCACAGGGAATCAATACCCGCTTCGGCCAGTACACCGGTCCGATGAATGGCACACAGTCGCAATATCCGCCGGACGTCATCGTCGATGGCCAAGCTCCCGCGTTGACTGCACAGCAGAACGCAAATGGAAGCTACAGCGTCAAGCAAGGCAACACGATCATCACCAGTCAGAACATCGATCAGATCTATAACTATCAGAAGTACACCGCGGATCTCGCGCATCCCGAGCGATACGACTATCAACCCATGAGCGACGGCGGCACCGGGGCATTCGATCGGCGCGTACTCGCCGTTCCAGTCGGCAACTGCACGAACACCGTGAATGGCAGCGGCTCGGTGCCACTACTCGGGTTTGCCTGCTTCTTCCTGCTTCAGTCCGTTCCGCAGGGCGGCAACACCTCGTTCGTGTTCGGCCAGTTCGTCCAGGGTTGTCAGGTGAACGGAACCCCGGGGCCCAATCCGATCGCGGGCACTGGCCCCAACATCATCCAGCTGTACCACTCACCGGGCGGCACACAGTCATGACGCATCGATCGCTCAGGAAGCACATGCTTGGCCTGGCGGCGGTCGAGTTTGCGATATGCGCGCCGCTGCTGTTTCTGCTGCTATTCGCTACTGCCGAGATCGGCCGGCTTCTCTTCCAGTACAACACCTTGACGAAAGCCGTGCGTGATGGCGCTCGATACGTGGCGACTCATTCCGCAGTAGGCACCACTCGCGTCGTCAACATCACGACCCAAGTCAAAACGGAAACGCAGAATCTGGTCGTGCGCGGCAATACGACTGCAACCGGCACTCCCGTCCTGCCCAGCTTCGCGCCGGCAAGTGTCGCTGTGACGAACGCGGGCAACGGATTCGTGTCCGTCTCCGCCACATACACCTTCCAGCCCGTGTTCGCGTCCTTGCCAACCTTCGTCGCGAACACGCATCTCAGTCTGGCTCTTCCTCTCTCAGCCACCGTCACGCTCAGGGCCTTGTGATGAAGACGCGACAAGAAGGCGTGACGACAGTGGAGTTCGCGATCGTCGGCTCGCTGCTGCTGATGCTCCTGTTCGGCGTGATCGAATTCGGACGAGCTTTGTTCGTCGCCAATGCACTGGCCGAAGGTACGCGCCGCGGCGCCCGCGTCGCTGCCGTTTGCCCGATCAACGATCCGCTGGTGGCGCAAGCAACGATCCTTGCGAGCAACGGATCGAGTGCGATCGCGTCCGGGCTCACGACGAGCAATGTTGCGGTGTCGTATCTGAATGCGACGGGTGCACCGATCGCAAATCCGGCGGCGAGCTTCACGGCCATTCAGTACGTGCGAGTGAGCATCGTGGGCTACACACAGCAACTGCTGATCCCATTCGCGCCCGCATCGATCGCGATGCCGAGTTTTGCCGCGACGCTACCGATCGAGAGCCTCGGCTACGCACCGACCGCGCAAGCTTTTCCACCCTGCTCTTCCTGGTGACATCGGACATGAATCCGCTGCAGATCCATCTCGTGAGTCGTAAGAAGGACGTGCTCGATGAGCTCGAACGCCTCCTGCGCGACGCCAGCCATACGGTTCGGCGCAGCCTGGTCGTCAATGGGCACGTCGACCCCCTGCACGGCATGGAACAGTTGCCGGATGTCGTCGTGCTGCATCCCAGTCATCTATGGCGCGAAGAGCTCGAGGCGTATGCCACGCACCCCGTAGATCGCAGGCCCGCTCTGATCATCGTCGGCGTTTCGAGCGACATGACGATGATGCGCCTCGCCATGCAGGCAGGCGCGCGCGATCTGTTGCCGATGCCGCTCGCCGCTTCGGACTTTCTGCACGCGATTGACCGGCTGCGTGGAGAGAGCCACAGTCGCTACGCGCAAAAAAGCGGCACGATCGACGCATTCATCAATGCCAAAGGTGGCTGTGGCGCCACCTTTATCGCCTGCAACGTCGCTCACGCGGCGCGCAAGGAATCAAAACAGCGCGTCGCGGTCATCGACCTCGATCCGCAGTTCGGCGCCGTCCCTCTGTATTTCGATCTGTTTCCGAAACGCGGATTGATTCAGGCGCTGGAAAACCTGGCCGTGCTCGATGACGTGGCGCTGGAGGGGTACTTCACCAAGCATGCCTCTGGGCTCGAAGTCATGAGTCACGCCGCGGATCAAGCGCTGGCGCTGGAGGAGCTTTCGGCCGCAGCGGTGAATCAGCTGTTGGACCTCGTGGTGCGCGGCCGGGACCGCGTGATCGTCGATCTTCCGCGACGCATCGACGCGGTGAGCGCGAGCGTGATGGAACGGTCGCGGAACATCGTTCTCATCCTGCAGCAAACCATGACCTCTCTGCGCGATGCCAGTCGCATGCTGCACTGGATGCGCAACGAGCTGAGCCTCGACAGAGAGCGATTGGTCGTCGCGGTCAACCGTTACGAGAAGAGCGCGCCGATCACGCTCGACAACATCCGCTCGACATTGAACTGCGACGATCCGCTGGTGGTGCCGAATGATTTTCGTACCGTGTCCGAATGCGTCAACAGCGGCACACCGCTCCTGGAACATGCGCGCGGCTCGGCCATTGCCCGCGCTGTCATCACGGTGGACAACCGCTTGAGCGGTGCATCGGTGCCCGAGCGCTCCGGTCTGTTGTCGCGGACATTTTCTAATCTGTTGAGCGGGAGGCCTCGATGAACGCAGCGAGCCGGTGGACGGCGAAGGTAGTCGGCGAGGCGTCAGAAGCGAACGATGACCGCATGCGGCCTTTGACGCCGGCAGAGCGGGAATGCAAGGAGACGATCTATCAGCGCTTGCTGAAAACCATCGATCTGTCGTTACTGGCAACGGCACACGACACCGATGCGCGCCGTCAGATTCGCGAGATCTGCGAGACGCTGCTGACCGACGAGCGAGCACCATTGAGCGTTGCGTCCCGCCAACGAGTCATTCGGCGGATCGAGGATGAGGTGCTCGGCCTGGGACCGCTCGAGCCGCTGCTGTCCGACCCGACGATCTCAGACATCCTCGTGAATGGTCCGCAGCGCGTCTACGTGGAACGTCGCGGCAAGCTCGAGCTGACGGACGTGCACTTCAATGACGACGGCCATCTGCTGAACATCATCGACCGCATCGTCTCCGCAGTTGGAAGACGAGTGGACGAATCCTCGCCGATGGTCGATGCACGCTTGAAGGACGGCTCACGCGTCAACGCCATCATCCCGCCCCTGGCACTGGATGGTCCCGTACTGTCGATCCGCCGCTTCACCGTAGAGATGCTGAAGGTCGAAGACCTGATACACATGGGCAGCCTGACTGCGGCTCTGGCCGACGTACTCCGGGCAGTGGTGAATGCACGCATGAACATCGTCGTGTCAGGCGGCACCGGCGCGGGTAAAACGACGCTGCTCAATCTGCTGTCGGGCTTCATCCCGGAAGATGAGCGCATCGTCACGATCGAGGACTCCGCCGAGTTGCAGCTGCGGCAACCGCATGTCGTTCGCCTGGAAACACGGCCGCCGAACATCGAAGGTCGCGGCGCCATCACACAGCGCGACCTCGTTCGCAATGCCCTGCGCATGCGTCCCGATCGCATCGTGCTCGGCGAAGTGCGCGGCGGTGAGGCACTCGACATGCTCCAGGCAATGAACACCGGCCATGACGGCTCGCTCGTCACGATCCATGCGAATACTCCACGCGACGCGCTGGCGCGCGTGGAGAACATGGTGTCGATGACGGGTATCAGCTTTCCGATCAAAGCGCTGCGCTCGCAGATCGCCTCGGCCATCGACATCGTGATCCAGGTGGAGCGCATGGAAGACGGACGGCGCCGCGTGGTCAGCCTGCAAGAGATCAACGGCATGGAGGGCGACATCATCACCACCACCGAAGTGTTTGCCTTCCAGCGCTGCGGGCTCGATGCCGGAGGCAACGTCCTCGGTGAGCTGCACTCGACCGGTATCGTGCCCTCATTCGTACGCCGCCTGCGTGAACGCGGCATCGAACTGCCGGTAGACCTGTTCGCCGGGAACGCCCAGAGCCTGTTGAAGAGGAAATGATCATGACGCAAGGCATCGGTCTGTTCCTGCTGCTCGTCTTCTTCACGGTGTTCCTCCTGCTGCAAGGCACCGTCGTGCCGATTGTCAGCGGTTCGCGCAAGATGCAGAAACGCATCGAAGGGCGCCTGTCTCAGGTTGCCAAAGCCTCTGCCGAACCGGAGTTGTCCTCGCTGTTGCGCGCCGAGTACCTGCGCGAGCTGTCACCGCTCGAGCGGTCTTTGGAGTCCATGCCCGGCATGGAAGGACTACGCCGCTTATTGGATCAGGCTGGCAGCTCGATGCCAGCGTACCGGCTGGTCATCGTGTCGCTCGGTGCAGCTGTGATTGGCGTCGTCACGGCGTGGATGACGACACGCCTGTGGTACGTCGCGACGGCCGGGCTCATCGTTGGTGCCATGGTGCCGTTGCTGCTCGTCATGCGGGGCCGCGCGAAACGCTTTGCCAAGTTCGAGGAGCAGATGCCCGAGGCGATCGACATGATCGAGCGGGCATTGAAGGCCGGTCATCCATTCGCGCAAACGCTCAAGCTCGTGGCCGAGGACATGCAGGAGCCCATCGCGCGTGAGTTCGAGCTGACGTTCGCCGATCTGAGCTACGGTAACGATCCGCGCCGCGCGCTGCTCGGCTTATTGCAGCGAATGCCCAGTGTGTCTGTCATGGCCCTCGTCACAGCCGTGCTCATTCAGCGTGAGACCGGTGGCAATCTGGCCGAGAACCTCTCGCACATCAGCAGAGTGATCCGCGGCAGATACAAGTTTCAACGCCGGGTCAAAACGCTCTCGGCGGAGGGCCGCCTCTCCGGTTGGGTTCTGAGTCTCATGCCGCTGACATTGTTCGGCATTCTGTGGCTGCTGTATCCGGACTACACCGAGATGCTCACGCAGCATGCGAAGGGTCCGATGCTGATCTTCAGTGCTGTGGGGCTCGGCTCTATCGGCGCGTTCTGGATCAGCCGCATCGTCCGCATCGATTTATAGGAGGACTTCCGTGAGCGTCTTGATCGACAGATTGGTATCGATCGCAGCATCCGAAGGGATCGGCTCGCTCATCTTCATCGCGCTGGCTGCGGGCACAGTCTTTGCGCTCGCGATGGGCATTTCGTACTTCGTACTGACGGCAGCCGATCCCGTGCGCCGCCGACTCGGCCTCTTGGCTAGCGCAAACGGCGAGCATGGCGGCTCGACCTCTTCGCTCGCATCTCGTCTGCGTCCGCTGGCAAAGCTGATTGCGCCCAAGCAGGGTGTTGGCGGGGGCAGAGTCGAGCGTCTGCTGGTGCAGGCCGGATATCGTGGACCCAACGCAGCAACGGTGTACTTCGGCATGAAGGCCGCTTTGATCATTGCGCTGCCGCTGATCGTGCTGCTTGCCGCTCCATTGCTCCCCAAGGTCTCGACGCTTTACCTGATCATGTACGCCGTCGGGGCAGGCTACGCCGGATCGCTCGCCTGCAGCATTTGGTTGGACAAGGCAGTGGCGCGTCGACAAAAGGCGTTACGGATCGGCTTCCCGGATGCGCTCGATCTGCTCGTCGTCTGCGTCGAGTCGGGCCTGGGACTTGCTCCCGCAATCCAGCGCGTCGCGGATGAGTTAGGCGTGAGCCATCCTGAGCTCGGCGAGGAGCTCGCACTGGTCAATGCCGAGATGCGCGCCGGTGTCGAGCGCGGCGAGGCGCTCAAGCACCTGGCCGACCGCACCGGGCTGACCGACGTGCGCGGTATGACGGGCATGCTCGTGCAGACCCTGCGCTTCGGCACGAGTGTGGCGGACGCCCTGCGCGTCTACTCGGAAGAGTTTCGCGACAAGCGCACCCAGGCTGCTGAAGAGCAGGCGGCAAAGATCGGAACCAAGATGATCTTCCCTCTGGTGCTGTGTTTGTTTCCTTCGTTCTTCCTCGTGGCCATTGGACCGCCTGTCCTTGGCGCAATCGAAGCGTTCTCCAAGACAGGCCCGTAACCATGAAGATCTCGATGCGTGTGCGATACCTATTTTCGCTTGCAGCATGCATGCTGTTGCTAGGCTGTGCCACATCACCGAAGACCGCTTCACCAGCGCCGCTCGAAAGCGAAAGCGCTTCCCTCGCCCGTGGTCTGCGCGACGCGGGCGATGCCGCAGTGAGAAACGGCTCACCTCGCACAGCGCTCGAGGCGTATCTGCAGGCCTTGGAAATCGAGCCTTCGAATGCCGATGTTTTCGCAGGAATGTCGCTCGCTTATCGGCAACTCGGCGCGCGACCCTTAGCCAGCTCCGCCATTCAACGCGCAGTACAATTACGCCCCGACGATCCCAATCTGCTGCAAGCAGCCGGCCTGCTGATGACGGAAGCCCATCGATGGGAGCTTGCAGCCCCATACCTGCAACGTGCGGTCGATAAAGGCGCGACCTCCTGGCAGATATTCAACGCGCTCGGCGTCTGCGCCGACATGCAGGCCAA
>DATELY010000184.1:0-3527 GCA_035276085.1 Steroidobacteraceae bacterium
CATCACTGTCGTTGCTTCCAGCGCCGTGATGGTTGCGGTCGTCGCGCGAGCGAATACGATCATCTGACCCGGCGCGAACTCATCGCTGCCCACATGGACGCGGCCGCGAGCAACGTAGGCCGCGCGTTCGCTGTATTCGGCGGGTACGACCAGTGCTGCTCCCGGTTGCAACGTCACGTGCGCATAGAACAGTGGCGAACGCACGGCCACAGGGCTGACCAAACCGAGCCACTCGCCCGCGATCAGCCGGATGTGGGCGTCGTCGACTTCGCGCTCGGGTAATGCGGGTGCGTCGAAGTGCACAAAGCTCGGCTCGATCTCTTCATCCGCCTGCGGCAACGCGACCCACGCCTGGATGCCATCGAGCAGGCCGCCGTGCTCACGCATGGTTTCGAACCGCTCGGAATGCGTGATGCCGCGCCCCGCGGTCATCCAATTGACCTCGCCTGGCCGAATGACTTGATGGCACCCGACGCTATCGCGATGGACGATCTCGCCATCGAACAGATACGTGATCGTGGCAAGGCCGATGTGCGGATGCGGCCGCACGTCGGTCGTGCGAGGAAGATGCGCAGCAAACTGCGTCGGTCCCATGTGATCGAAGAAGATGAATGGCCCGATCATCTGCAACGCAGGCGCGGGCAGCACACGTCCGACTTCGAAGCCACCCAGGTCGCGACGCCGCGCGGTGAGGACGTGCTCTATCATGGGATGATCCTGTTGCCGATCCGAGCGGCTGTAGTGGAAATCCGGCTTGCTGGCTTGTCAGTCGGCTGGCCAGAGGCTCGGTGGAACCCTTCTGGCCAGCTAGCCAGCCAGCCCGCCGCTTCCTAACTGACGCGCAGCCACTCCGGATCCGGCAAGGCATGAAAAGCCTGACGCAGGCTCTCGCTCCAGCCCTTGCGTACCATTTGGAAGTACGCGTGATCCTCGGTGATGTTGACGTGACTGTGGATGCGCAAGCCATCGCGCTTGATGCTCACGAGATCCAGCGGCGGACCGACGGAGAGATTGGAGCGGATGGTGGAGTCCATGGAGATCAGTGCGCACTTTGCCGCCTGCGCGAGGCTGGTGCTGCGCGTGACCACACGGTCGATGATCGGCTTGCCGTACTTCGATTCGCCGATCTGGAAGTACAAGGTATCGGAGGTCGCCTCGATGAAGTTGCCCGCAGCGTAGATGCTGAAGAGGCGTGGCAGCTCCGCGCCGATCTGCCCGCCGAAAATGAAAGAGGCATTGAACTCGACGCTGTGTTCCTTCAGCGCTTCGCCATCGCGCCGATGGATCTCGCGCAAGCCTTCGCCGATGCAGCGCGCCGCGTCGAACATGTTCGTGACGTGATACAGGGAGCCTTCGGTGCCGGTCTCGATCTGCTCGCGCAAGACGTTCGTCAGCGCCTGCGAGATCGCGAGATTCCCGGATGACATCAGGACCATGACGCGATCGCCCTGGCGCTCGAAGAGCGACACCTTGCGAAAGGTGCTGATCTGGTCCACGCCCGCATTGGTCCGCGAGTCGGCCAGGAAGACCAAGCCGCTGTCGAGCAGCATGCCCACGCAGTACGTCATGCGTCGATCGCCCCGAAGCAGTTGAAACTGGCGTGCATGTTAAGGCCTGGAAACACTCGGAGTCATGAGCTGCGACGAACTATTGCGGCCCAGGGCGTCGTTACTCCTCCCTCGCGTACATCAAAGCACGCGGGCAAAGATAAGCGCGCTATTGTTGTTGTTGTTGCTGCGCCGATTCGCTGACGAGCACCGACACTTCCATCTCCTCGGCGCCGCCACCGCGGCGCACACCGCGGACCGGGCATGCATCGAGGTAGTCGCGGCCGACCGCCAGGCGGCAGTGCTTGCCGTTCGCGAACGATCGGTGTGTCACATCGATACTGATCCAGCCAGGGTGGTCTCCGAGCCAGACGTCGGCCCATGCATGGCTCGCGGCTTCGCCTGTCTGTCCGGTGTACAGGTAGCCGCTCACGTAGCGCGCCGGAATGCCGCGCGCACGGCAGCTCGCGATGAAGATGTGCGCGTGGTCCTGGCAGACACCCTGGCCCAACGTGAAGGCTTCCGCGGCTGAATGATGGACCTCGGTTGCGCCAGGCGTGTAGCGCACCGCCGAGCATACGGCTTCGGCCAGCGTCAGGACGTCATGGCGGCGATCGGCCGATAGCGGCAGATTCTCGACGGCGAAGTTGACGATGCCGTCCTCCGCACGCGTGAGCGTCGTTTCGGCGAGATAGGCGAGCGGCGACAGGCGTCCGTCATCCGGTAGCACCAGGCCTTCGTCATCGGCCGTCTCGACCACGCCATTGACGATGATGCGGATGTCGCGGTGCGGCTCGTTGACCGTGAGCAGGTGCACGATGTTGCCGTGTGCATCCACTTGCGCCTGTTGCCGTCCCGGCGCGTGAATGCTCCACGTGAGCGCGCGTTGCGAAGGCTCCGTGCGCGGGGTGAGACGCAGATTCTGGATACTGCGTTTGACGGGTTCGCCGTACTTGTAAACCGTCTCGTGCCGAATGTGGAGTTGCATCGTTACTCGCTGGAGACGAGGAAGTCACGCGCGACTCGAGCACCGAGATCGAGCGTGCGCTGGAGGAAGTGAACCAGATATTCGTGCAGACCCTTCGCGAAGATGTCCTCGAGGCGCCCGTAGTGCAGCGATGCCTGCAGCTCGCCCGCGCGGCGCTCCGTTTCGGCGGAATGCGAATTGGCCACGGCACGCAGGTGCGTGTGGACCTGAGTCACGCAGCGGCGCAGCGAGCGGGGCATGTCGTCGCGTAGCACGAGCAACTCGGCGACGCGGCGGGGTGTGATGAGATCGCGATACACGCGGCGATAGGTCTCGAAGGCAGATACCGAGTGAAGCAGAGCGCTCCACTGGTAGTACTCGGTGGCCCCGCCCGCGCGTTCCTCGGTCGGCAATAGCAAGTGATACTTCACGTCCAGAATGCGGGCCGTGCTATCGGCCCGTTCGAGATAGGTGCCGAGCCAGGTGAAATGCCACGATTCATCGCGCAACATCGTGCCCTGCACGACGCCGCGTGCGAGGTGCGAGCGATATTTCACCCACTCGAAGAAGTTGCCCACCTCCGTGTCGACGGTGGCGCGCATGCCGGCGACGCGCATCTCGAGCCACGTGGAGTTCAAGGTTTCCCAGATTTCAGAGGTCAACGTGCCGCGCACGGCCCGCGCGTTTTCACGTGCGGCGCGCAGGCAGTTGTAGATGCTCGAGGGATTGTCGCGATCGAACACCATGAAAGCGATCGCGTTGCTGGGCGAAATCACCGGGTACTTGGCTTGATACGCTTCCCACAGGCCGATGATCGTCAGCGTCGCGGTCCATGCCTGCACGACTTCTTCGGAGGTCTGCGGCAACAGCGACATGCGCGAGTTCACCTCCACCATGCGGGCGATGTTCTCGGCGCGTTCGGTGTACCGCGCCATCCAGTACAAGTGATCGGCGGTGCGGCTCAGCATGGGAGGGGAAGCGGTTGGCGGTTGGCGGTTGGCGGTTGGCAAGAA
>DATELY010000185.1:0-6770 GCA_035276085.1 Steroidobacteraceae bacterium
GCGCCATTCGATCCGGCTGAAGCCGATGATGGCGTGGCGGCGATCGAATGGGCGGCTCAACAAGCGTGGTGCACGGGACAGGTGGGCATGTGGGGAGCGTCATACGGCGCCATCAGTTCACTGCGTGTGGCCTCGCGCCGCCCACCGTCTTTGAAAGCGATCATTCCGATCGTAGGCACTGCAGACATCGAGCGGGACTTTGTTCACCCCTATGGCACCGCGGGCTGTCTGGGTCCGCTGGATTGGGGGCTGTTCATGCTCGCGTTGCAGTTGACCCCGCCGATGCACCGAGATGCGGAGGGTCGCTGGCGCACGGTGTGGGAAGAGCGGTTGGGTACGCAGCCGCACGTGATGAGCCTGCTGGGGCCCAAAGCGGGTGCTGCGCCGTGGCGTGCCAGCGCGATCGATGCCACTCGTATCGAGGTGCCGAGTTTCTGCATCGCGGGTTGGCGCGATCTGTTTGCCGAAGGCATGGTCCGCGCCTACGAGCAGATCGGCGCGCCGAAGAAGCTCCTTGCGGGCCCGTGGATGCATACGCTGCCGCAAGATTCCCCCTTCGATCCGACCGATGTGTTGCCGCTCATGCGGCGGTGGTGGGACCGCTGGTTGCGGGGCATTCAGAACGGGATCGACACCGAAGCGCCGGTGACGGTCTATGTGCAGGGGCGCGCGCAGTGGCTGAGCTTTCCCTCGTGGGGCGACCTCGGCGCCGAGCCGACGCGATGGTTCGCGGGCGCGGAGGGCACGTTACACAGCGAACGAGCGCACGCGGGCGAGGGCGTGATCGGTAAGGCCCCGGATGCCACGATCGGGGTGGGCTCCGCGCTGGCCAGCTACCAGTCCGCCGGCTTTGGCTTACCGGTTGATCAACGCGACGATGATCGGCGCGGCTTGAGTTTTACCTCAGCGGCGTTACCCGCGGCGCTGCCGATCTTCGGCCGCGCCCGCTTGCGTCTGAAGGTGATGACGGCCGAGCCCGGTGCTGCGGAGGCCACCGTGGTGGCCAAGCTCACCGATGTCCATCCGGATGGTCGATCGGTCTTCATTACCACGGGTGCGGCGCGCCTGACGGGGCACGAGGGCGATGCGGGGTTGACCCTTGACCTGGCCCCGACGTGCTACGAGATCCCCGCCGGCCATCGACTGCGCTTGATGCTGGCCAACGGCGACTTCACGCGTCTGTGGCCCAATGCCAATCCCCCGGAGCTGCGGGTGCGATGTGGTGGGGCAGAGTCCACGGAGCTGCACGTGCCCCTCATACCCGCGGGAGCCGGGCGCGTGGTGCACTTGGAGTCCTCCACCCCGCAGGCCCCCCCGCATCTGCTTGCAGCCGAGCCGCTCCACTACGAGGTGAGGCGGGACGAGCAGCTCGATTCCGTGACGGTCCAGCTGCGGAGTCGGATGCGCACGCGTTCCATGGATTTTGCGAACACCCTGGATTTCACCACGAGCGTGCAGGCGTCGGTGGCAGCGAAGCATCCGGAAGCGGCGCGCTTCAGTGGCACGGTCAGGCTTGAGATCACGAGCGCCGATCGCCCGATGAGCATTCTGGCGCACCTGGATGCCACGCAAGAGCTCGCCACTGCGAAGGGCGAGATCGTCGTGGGTGAGCACACCGTCTTTACCCGCCAATGGACTGTCGCGCGGTAAGCAGATGGTGCAATGGGTAGAGCGAAGCCCTGAGCGACGTCTTGCCACTACCCGTAAAGCTCGCTAGCGTCTTCGGTTTCGAGCTGGTGGACTTCCCTGGGCCTGAACTGCGAAGTTCCGCGCATTCGGATACTTGCGCCCGAGCGCATCGATCCGAGTCCTTGATCACGCATATCGTAGTGATCCATCGCGGACGTGCGGATCCGTTCAAAAGTACAGGAACGAGCACATGAAACATTCCAACGGTCGCCTCACACAGGCTCAAACCTACGCCGAAGCATACAAAAACTTCGATCTCGAGCGCGCCATGCCGAGCTCAGTGCAGGTGCCGCACGGCAACTTCAATGCAGCAATACACTGTTGCGATCAACATTGTGGAAGCAATCGCACAGCGTTGCATTGGACGTCGGAAGACGGTCGGAATGAGAGTTATACATTTGAACAACTGCGCGATGCCTCAGAGCGATTCGCCCAGGTATTGCGCGCTGAAGGTATAACGACGGGAGATCGTGTTGCCGGTTTGCTCCCGCGTGTGCCGGAGCTGTTGATTACTGTGCTTGGGGCCTGGCGTGCCGGAGCCATCTATCAGCCTTTGTTCACGGCCTTCGGGCCAAAGGCTATCGAGCACCGCGTGCGGACATCGGCCGCGAAAGTCATCGTCACCAACTCGAACAATCGACACAAGTTGGAAGGGCTCGACGTTGCCGCAAAGATCATAACGGTCGGTTCGCCCGGTACCGCTGTCCCAACGCCCGACCTTGACTTCCACGCAGCAATTCGCTCGTGCACGACCGGCTTTGACACGGTGGTCCGCAGTGCCGAGGACCCGTTCCTGATCATGTTCACATCTGGAACGACGGGGCTCGCGAAGCCGCTGCTGGTTCCCCTGAAAGCAATCACGGCCTTCGTTGGATACATGCGCGACGCTGTCGACCTGCAGCCGAGCGATGAATATTGGAACATTGCCGATCCCGGTTGGGCATATGGGCTGTACTACGGCATCACTGGCCCGCTTGCGATGGGACACGCAACGCATCTTTACGATGGGCCCTTTACGGTTGAGAGTGCGGTGCGCGTCATTCGAGAGCGCGCCATCACCAATCTTGCCGGTGCACCCACCGCCTATCGGCACATCATGGCGACGGGGCCGGAAGCGGTGCGGGCCATCAAGGGGAAGCTGCGAGCCGTCAGCAGCGCAGGAGAACCTCTGAATCCGGAAGTGATCCGCTGGTTTGACGAACATCTCGCAACAACGATCCACGATCACTATGGACAGACCGAGATCGGCATGGTCGTGTGCAATCATCATGGTCTGAGCCATCCTGTTCACCTTGGAGCTGCCGGCTTTTCCGTTCCCGGCCACCGCATGATCGTCCTCGATGCTCAAGGCAATGAACTCCCGCCCGGTGCTTCGGGGAACCTTGCACTGGATCGCCACCATTCGCCGTTGTTCTGGTTCAACGGTTACGAAGGCATGGCAACTGCGGCGTTGGGCGATCGGTACTACCTGACTGGTGACACGGCGCAACTCAACGAGGATGGCAGCATCAGCTTCATCGGACGGGACGACGATGTGATTACCTCCGCCGGTTACCGTATTGGACCTTTCGACGTCGAAAGCGCGCTGCTGGAGCATCCGGCCGTTGCCGAAACGGCAGTCATCGGCAAGCCCGATCCGGAGCGAACTGAAATAGTGAAGGCGTTCGTTGTCCTCAGGCCCGGTTACGCAGCAACGCCGGAACTCTCGGAGACATTGCGCAGACAGGTACGGGACAGGCTGTCGGCTCATGCATATCCACGCGAAATAGAATTCGTCGAACGGTTGCCCAAGACGCCCAGCGGAAAGATTCAGCGGATCATCCTTCGCAATGAGGAGCGGGCCAGGGTCCAAGGCGCGCACAGAGACTCGTGATTGCGCATGGCGTTCTAGCGGGAAATAGCACTGGTCGATGCGCGCGCGCCGCGCCCGAAAAAGCTGGGAGGGCGCTAGATTGATTCTGAACGAGACACAGACCGCCATTCGCGACAGCGTGCGTTCCTTCGCGCAGGAGCGTATTCGTCCGCATAGTGCGCAGTTCGAAACTCAAGGTGGTTATCCGCGCACGCTGTTCGAAGAACTGGCGTCATTGGGATTGATGGGCATGACCGCGCCAGAGTCCGCTGGCGGCACTGGCGCGGACTACGTTTCCTACGCGCTGGCTCTGATGGAGATCGCCGCCGCTGACGGAGCGCTATCGACGATCATTTCGATCCAGAACAGCCTGGTCGTTGCCGGATTGCTGAAGGATGGCACGCAAATTCAGCAGGAACGGTTCCTGCCCGACTTGATCGCCGGACGCATGATCGGGGCTTTTGCCTTGACCGAGGCCGATGCCGGCTCCGATGCGTCGGCCCTTCGAACTCGTGCTACGCGGACTGAGAATGGCTATGTGCTGACGGGTTCGAAGCAGTTCATATCCTCAGGCAGGATTGCCGGGCTTGCGGTCGTGTATGCAGTCACCGCCCCGGAGGCTGGCAAGAAAGGGATTACCGCCTTCCTCGTCCCGACCGATCGTGCGGGATTTCTGGTCGACAAGGTCGAGCACAAGCTGGGCCAGCGCGCCTCCGATACCTGCAGCATCCGCCTGAATGAAGTGTTCGTCGAAGACGAACTACGCCTTGGCGCCGAGGGCGATGGCTATCGCATCGCCCTGTCGAACCTCGAAGCGGGACGCATCGGCATCGCCGCCCAGTCCGTCGGGATGGCGCAGGCTGCACTGGAGATTGCGGTCGCTTACGCCAAACAGCGCCGCTCCATGGGCAAGGCGATCATAGAACATCAAGCGGTAGGCTTCCGTTTGGCCGACTTGAAGACTCGGCTCGAGGCGGCGCGGCAGCTCGTACTGCATGCCGCGGTGGTCAAAGATGCGGGAATTCCGTGCTTGACCGAGGCTTCGATGGCGAAGCTCTTCGCTTCAGAGGCCGCAGAGGGAATTTGTTCGGGCGCGATTCAGACGCTCGGCGGCTACGGGTACCTCGAAGAATTCGGTCTTGCGAAGATCTACCGTGATGTGCGCGTGTGCCAGATTTATGAGGGTACGTCCGATATTCAGCGCTTGGTGATCGCCCGCGCGCTCTAAGGTAGAGACCCGGTACGTCCGATGAACAGCGTCGATTCGGCGGCGATCGTCAGCGCTGGAGCATCCGGTCTGGTGGTACGACAGCCGCCCCGCGATCTTTCCTCGTTGGCACCTTCAACCTGATCTCGTAAAGTCGCCGTCAGGCTCGCTCAGGCCGAGCCCATTGGCGAGGAGCGCAGGGTGGTTGTCAATACAACGCTGCTCGTTGGGAGCATCCTCTCCAAATCCAATGCGTGATGGCGAAACCATCCGCTTGGATGGTGCAATACGGATGGCCTCGAAATGAGCGGCCAGTCAGCGGTCAAGTCATGCTGGGAGAGACCATGTTGAGCTACGTGAGCGGCACGAGCGATGAGCCGTTGCTGTATCAAACGATAGGGGCCGCGCTCGAGCAGGCAGCACAGCGATGGCCCCATCGCGACGCGCTGATCGCGCCTCGCCAGAACGTGCGCTGGACGTGGCGCGAGTTGAACGATGCGGCGAATCGCTTTGCGAGCGGTTTGCTGAGCCTCGGCCTGCAACCGGGCGATCGCGTCGGTATCTGGTCCCCCAATCGGGTGGAGTGGGTTGTTACACAATTCGCCACCGCGAAGGCCGGCCTGATTCTCGTCAACATCAATCCAGCGTATCGCCTCGCCGAGTTGGAATTCGCGGTGAACAAGGTCGGATGCGCGGCGCTGGTGCTTGCGCCATCGTTCAAGTCGAGCAATTACGTCGACATGATCCAAAAGCTCGCGCCTGAGCTCTTGTACTGCGATCCCAGGAATTTGCAGCTGTCCGCATTCCCCAAGCTGCGTTCGCTGATTCTATTGGGTACCGAGATTCCCGGTGGATTCCTTTCTTATGACGCGCTTACCACGGATTGCGCGAACGCGCGTGCCTTGCAAGAGCTTGCGGCTGCACTGCAACCGGAAGATCCGATCAACATTCAATTCACGAGCGGTACGACGGGTCTACCCAAGGGCGCGACGCTGACGCATCACAACATCGTGAACAACGGTTACTTCGTCGCTCGTCGTCAGTGCCTCACGGAGAACGATCGACTGTGTATTCCAGTGCCGTTGTACCATTGCTTCGGCATGGTCATGGGCGTACTCGGTTGCACGACTCACGGTGCAGCAATGATTTTTCCGAGTGAGGGCTTCGACCCACTCGCCGTGCTGCAAGCAGTGGATGCGGAGCGTTGCACGGCGCTCTACGGCGTGCCGACGATGTTCATCGCAGAGCTCGATCACCCTGAGTTTCGTTCCTTCGATCTAGGAGCGTTGCGTACCGGTGTGATGGCGGGCGCCCCTTGTCCCATCGAGGTCATGAAGCGCGTCGTCGCGCAGATGCACATGCGCGAGGTCACGATTTGCTATGGCATGACCGAAACGAGCCCCGTCAGTTTCCAGAGTCGTAGCGATGACAACGTCGAACGCCGCGTCTCGACGGTGGGGACGATCCATCCGCATCTCGAAGTGAAGATCGTCGATGAGGCAGGGCGGGTCGTACCGATCGGCGCTCGTGGCGAGCTGCTCACGCGGGGCTACAGCGTCATGCAGGGCTACTGGGATGACCCGCAAAAGACATCTGAGGTGATTGACGCACAGGGCTGGATGCACACCGGTGATCTCGCGACGCTCGATGAAGCGGGCTACTGCAACATCGTCGGGCGAGTGAAGGATCTCATCATTCGGGGCGGTGAGAATATCTCACCCCGCGAGATCGAAGAGTTTCTCTATCGGTACCCGAAAGTCCAAGACGTACAGGTCTTCGGTATCCCAGATGCCCGCTACGGCGAGGCGGTATGCGCATGGATCAAACTGAAGGAAACCGAGGCGTGCGATGCGGACGACGTGCGTCGCTTCTGCGCCAATCAGATCGCGCATTACAAAGTGCCGCAGCACATTCGCTTCGTGAGCGAATTTCCGATGACCGTTACGGGCAAGATACAAAAGTTCATCATGCGCGAGCGCATGATTGAAGAGCTCGAGCTCGCCATTGATAAAACGGCTTGAG